>NZ_RIZI01000168.1 GCF_003721225.1 Acidithiobacillus sulfuriphilus
CCCCAGCAGCAGGGCGCTGCGGGACTGACCATCGAGGACCTCGGTCCCGAGCCGATACGCCAGCAATCCATCACCCAAGCCCGCATCCCGCTCGCCCAGATAGCGCAGAAAATCGCCGTCCAAACGCGCCAAACCGGCATCGGTGAAAAGCTCCGAATAGCTGTAGCCCCCCGATAAATATAATATAGGGGATATGTCCCGTTGACGGTTGAAGCTGTCTTTTGCCAGATGGATTGAAGCCATTTTGTCCGCCTATTGCTTTATTGTTCAATATCAAGGTAAAATTTTTTATTCTTTACCCCATCCCACCTGTCAGCATCATCTAACGGCTCGTTCTTTTCTGTTGCAACTGGCCATTGAATAGATAACTGTGCATTTATATCAATATATTCGAGATATTCTAGGGGAATGTTTTCGTCTTTGTAAATCGCGCCAGCGGGGCATTCAGGTTCACAGAGCGTGCAGTCTATACACTCTGTCGGATCTATGACCAAAAAGTTAGGCCCCTCATGGAAACAATCCACAGGGCACACTTCAACACAATCCATATATTTGCATTTTATGCAATTTTCAGTAACCACAAATGTCATTTTTTTATCCTCAATTATTATGTATCTATCTTTGCAATAGCCCACGCTGCCAGTTTTTTTACATCAGGATCCCTATCCATCAGGGCCTCCCGTAAACTCCCAATAGCGCGTGGGTCCCCAATCTCCCCCAAACAAATAGCCGCTTCCTTCCGAACATTGCTTTCGGAATGAAAGAGCATATTTCCAACTACCCCTACAGCCTCCCTAGATTTCACCTTCCCTAACGCGGCTAATGCTTTTGCAATCACCTGCCAATAGAGCTCAGCACCAATAAGTTGTATGAGTTGGTTGCTAGCCTCCGCAGCCTGAAGCTTCGCAATCGTGACGGCAGCTTCTGCCCTTACTTGCCATGCTTCATCTTTAAGGCCTTGAATAACCGCAGAAAGTGTCTCCGGGCACAACGAATATCCTAATGCGCCCATCGCAGTTCTTCTGACGTCGGCACTTTTGTCTGTAGAAGCAACCTTTGCCAGATAAGGTAAATATGCCGGATCTTGAAGGTATCCAAGAACCCCGGCGCTTTCCAAACGGACATGTTCCGATTGGTCTTCCAATCCATTCAGCGCATAAACAGCGGCGCCTGGGGTGCGAAGTGGTTTAATGGCACGCAATACCGATGCCCTGACAAAAGAATTATCGCGGCCGATCCATTCTTCATAAATCTTCAAAATGCCTTCTTGGTTGCACTCGGCAAGAGTGTCGGCGGCGGCATTTCTAACATCTTGGTTGTCATCGTCCAGAAGTTTCAATAAAGGCACGAGCATGTGCTCTCCAGGAATCTCCGCGATGGCCCGCGCCGCCTCTGCCCGGACGTCGCTACTTACATCCTGTAAGCCGGCAATAATTATCACTAACGCCTCTTGTTCATCAAGTTCGATAGCGTTAATAACTGCCAAGCGGCGAATATCTGGATCGCTACTTGTCAATACTACATCAGATCGCATGGTGTGCTCCTATGGGCTTATTGTTTATCTTCTTATCTATTTAAGAAGATAAGGTATTTCAACCGTTACCGCATGGGTCGGACAATCTACCTCGCAAGGTGTACAATACCAACACTCGTCATACTGCATAAGGGCTACCCCATTTTTAACGTCAATAACCAGGACATCGAGCGGGCATACATCTACGCACACCGTGCACCCCTTGGATGCAATGCACTTTTCTGCATCAATAGAAACAGGAACCTTGACTTTCATTGCTGTTGTTGACATTTGGCTATCCTCGGATGAGTTTTACTAGACCATTTCTTTAGATAATATTCTGAGACGATCGTACGCTTCCTTCTCGTTTTCTTTTGGCTCATAAATATAAGGCTCAACCGGTCTGGTCTTGCAAGCCTTCTCGCCATTTTGTCCTTTAAACAGTTGTACATGGCAAAACCAATTGTTGTCGTCCTTCTCGGGATGGTCAACACGGTAATGATACAGCCCCCACCGGCTTTCTGTTCGATAAAGCGACGCCGCGGCGGCCATTTCGGCACAATCCAGTATGTCATACACCTCCATTGCGCGAAGAAGAGCGTGCGGATCATCCGCAGATAATGTTTTCAGATCTTCGCGTATTTCTGAGAAGCGGCGTAGACCAATTTCCATTTTACTGGTCACTTTTGGTGGCTGTAGATAGTCATTTACTAATCTTCTGATTTTGTACTCTGCCTGATATGGAGTTACCCCATCAGGTCTTCCCAACGGCGCGAGGATCCTTTGTGCCTCAGACTCGGTATAGTCTGTGTCATAATTTTCAAACAGCACATTTTGGCAGTAGTTTGCCGCCTCTACACCCGCAATCTCTCCATATACAAAAGCTCCCAACATATAATTATGGGGCACACAGGCGACATCGCCCGCAGCATAAAGGCCTGGAATGGTGGTTTCGGCGCGCTCGTTGACCCAGATACCAGAGGCACTGTGCCCGCTGCACAAGCCAATTTCAGAGATATGCATTTCAATCATATCGTGCCGATAGTTGGTTCCTCTGTTTTCATGGAAACGTCCTCGGCTAGGTCGTTCATTGGTATGCAAAATATTCTCAATAGTTGCAATGGTTTCCTCTGCCAGGTGATTAACTTTAAGAAACACGGGTCCATTACCGCCTTGGAGCTCCTTGAAGAATTCGAGCATCATTTGGCCGCTCCAATAGTCACATTCAATAAAGCGTTCACCGTGGGCATTTGCGGTAAATCCACCTAGCGGACCGGTAACGTAAGCACAAGCTGGTCCATTATAATCTTTAATAAGTGGATTTATCTGAAAGCACTCAATGCCCGACAACTCAGCGCCTGCGTGAAATGCCATCGCGTAGCCGTCTCCAGCGTTGGTTGGGTTTTCATATGTCCCAAACAAATAGCCTGAAGATGGAAGGCCAAGGCGGCCCGCCGCGCCGGTACAGAGAATAACGGCTTTCGCCTTAATAACGGTGACCTCCGCCGTGCGCGTGTCGACCGCCATGACCCCGGCGACACGGTTATTTGCACCAACGAGAATCCTGGTAACCTTATATCTATTGGTAATATCTACCCGGTTTTTTTTAAGTTGTCTGTACAATATCTTTTTTACATTATGTCCCTCCGGCATCGGCAGAACATAGTTACCCAGGTGATGGACCTTTTTTACGGCAAACTCCCCAGTCTCGTCCTTCTCGAACTTAATACCCCATCTGTCTAATCGTTGTATCATGGGGAAACTGTTGTTGGCATAGGCTAATATCGCTTTTTGATTCACGATACCATCGTTGGCAATGGTGATTTCCCTTACATATTGCTCAGGGGTGGAATGGCCAGGAATAACGGCGTTGTTAAGCCCATCCATGCCCATGCATATCGCGCCGCTCCGCTTTACATTTGCCTTTTCGATGAGCATTACAGACAATTTCTGATTAGACTCCTTTGCTCTTATTGCCGCCATGGGCCCAGCGGTCCCGCCGCCAACCACGAGAATATCAAGTTCTCGTTCCTGAATTTTTATATTCATTTATCATTCCTCGCATGTCGTTGCAGGGTGATCATATACTTTAATGCATCTCCACGATAAAAAAGATGCTCGTAGTCAATCGGTACATCATTTGCCGAATAGGTGAGTCGCTCCATCCTGAGGATCGGCGAACCCTCCTCTATTTTAAGCAGTCGTGACAGGGTTTCGTCTGCCAAAACTGACTCTATTTGTAGTTCTGCCTTACCTAATGGTATTCCGAACTTATTTTCTAAAAGGGAAAAAATATCTTTTGTCGCCAGGTCCTCCAATACAAGCGTTCTGCCAATATTTGCTGGTACATATGTTACATCCAGGGATATCGGTTCCCTATTTAGATATCGCACCCTGCGCAGCTCCATGATATCAGATAAATCCAAATGAAGTTTTTGGGCAGCTATATTATTTGATATTCCATCCTTGGAACCGATAAAAGTAGAAAATGTCTCGTATCCCTTGGCTATCATGGCTTCGCCAAATCCTTGTAGGGACACTAAATCCTGTACCGCTTTTGGCCGTGAAACAAATGAGCCCTTTCCGGGAATCTTGAATATTAACCCCTCCGTTTGAAGGTCTCTTAGGGCCTGCCGTACAGTGGTCCTGCTCACATTGAAAATTCTTACCATCTCGCTTTCAGATGGCATCTGCGTATGCGCCTTATATGTTCCATTCAAAATGTCCGATCGTATCTGTTCTTTAAGCTGGAGATATAATGGTCGGATCGTGGCAATGTTTGCTGGCATTTCTTTGCGTAGAGTCATTGGCGGCGTTCTCATTGAATGGCACCTGTTGGTACAGGTAGCAATAGTCATGCCGAAATATATAAAAAACAAAATACAAATAAAAACAATAAGATATAGCAATACATGAAATGGTGGCTAACCCAATACCGCACTATTATGGTGCAATATACCAACAAAATGCGTTGGTCTGGTGCAATATGGAGGGGATCGGATCTGTTGAGGAGCGCTGATGACCATGGTTCACGGCAGGCGATAATGTATACCAACAATATTGGATCGTTATTGGCCACTTCCGAGACGAATATCCGCGATCCTACAGATCCATAGCTTGCCTGATGGACTTTGTCTGATGGTCTATCAGGGCACGATTTTGCCATCGGGCCACCCGCTGCGTGACTGGATGAGATTCGAATAGTTCGGAAAAACCATTTAATCGAAGCAGTAGCGATCAAGACCGGCGTTGTGGTCGCGTAGCGGGTGCGCTGCAAGGTGCATTTCCGCGGATTCGTTTTGATTTTCGCTGCTCTGCACGCTGTTTTGGGGATATTCCCGCCGTGTTGGCGGATTCCGTGTGGCTATACCACGATACCGCCGCTGCGTAGACCCATCGGCTGTGATGCCTACTGCTCCCAAGGCGACATTGCGGATATCCGGGGTGCGCGATATGCGTCGGAGGGGTGGTTGGTCCGGTTGCGGTGCCCGCTGCCGCCCATCGATGCGGCACAGGAAATGAACGTCCAGATGTGATGGTTGCGACTCCTGTCCGGTGGCCCGTTCGACTCGCAGGCGCTGCTTTGGGTCATTTCTTGCCGGCGATGCCCGGTTTACCGAGAAACCGCCGCGCGAGGAACGCCTCGTAAGTCAGCAGTTCGGGGAGACCCAACCGCTACCACGAGGAACGTGCCCGGGGGAGCCGCACGCCGGCGGACCCGCCAGCCACCACAGATGGCCCACCCTCCTGTCTACCAGTCCCACGCCATACCCCATGCCGCCCGTTCATAAAAAACGGACGACATGCTCGTTTGAACTTGGCGCCTGTCTCTCAAAAAATCACCAAGGAACCATCGCCTCGGGTAACCACACTCCCTGTGCATTATGGTCGGCACCTGGAAGGTCTTGGAACGGTGCGGCCGGTGGGACTTTTGGCTTATAGATGGTGTATGGCTTCGGCTATCTCCTCGCACCGCATATGCCCACATAAAATATCATATAAATATCATTGTATTGACATATAACTGTCACATTGACCTGCTAGTATTCGGCGCAATGAACAGGAAAGAGAGTGGAAACTCCACTACGGGTCACGCAGGTATCCCTGATGGTGCTGCGATAGAGGAACACTTCCTAAGACGGAAGTGAGTGATATTGGTTCGCCGCTGCTAAGTCCCCAACATAAAACCATGTATAGATAGAGAGGAAAAGATGATCCAACTGTTCAGAATCAGGCCCATAATTAGTGCCTTGGGCGTGTTAGGCGTTTGCTCTGTCACAACAGTTGCCTTTGCAAAAAATGACGTTACAGCCCCGACCTCGAGCGGGCATAAAGCCCAGCGCATCATTGCCATCGGCGAGGTAACTGGCAGTGCCGCAGATGAAACCGCTGATTCAGCGCGCACTCCACAGTTGCCAAATCAGAAACGAATCTTCAAATCAGGCATTGCCACTAAGGTGCTGGGCCGGGACGAGATCGAAGCGGCAGGACCTGCAGCAGGCGGCGCAGCAATCTTAAACTACGCGCCCGGCGTACATATGCTGACTGGTTATAGTGGCACCGGCGCATCGAAATCAGAGATCAGCATCAACGGAATCAAACAAGGTTGGGGCAACCCCAAGGGCGCCATAGACAATGGAGGCATTGCTGTCAGTTTTGACGGCGTACCCATGGTAAATCCCTCAAGCGGCCTGTGGCAGTCACCCCAGATCAACCAGCCATCCATAATTCAAGGGGTTAAAATCACATATGGGCCTGGAAATCCAGCTAGCCGCTGGTATAACAATATTGGTGGCGGGATTAACTTTGTGCCTTTGCAACCTACAGAAAAACCAGAGGCCACGGTAGGCATCGGTTATGGCAGTTATGATTTCAAGAATATTCATTTTAGCGTAAATACAGGAAATCATGATGGATTTTCTGCGGTATTTGCCGGTGGTGTCAGCAGTGGCAACAGTTACCTTCATCCTATAGTTGGTAGTACGTTGCTTAGTCCCTCCGGATCGATTTTCCCAAGCTCCAGTTATGCCTGGTATTTCAAAGGAATAAAAAGATTTCACCGGGGCGATGTCAGCTTTGGCGCCTATTTGGCGAAAGGCTCTGCTTACAAACCATTTGTGACGCCGGTCACCCCCATTCAAGGCGTAACCATCAACGGATTTAACGCTAAAGGTCAAACGATAGCGGGGCCACTATTAAGTCAGTCCACTTCTGGGTTTTATGGCGGTATCCCTTATAAGGAGGATAGCAATACCACCTATTTGTTATATAGTAAGCTGAACGTCTTCATTGGTGCTCATACCACCTTGCACAACATGATTTGGTATCGCCATGGAAACCGCTTACATACTGCCATTCAGTTCCCGGAGGCCGATGCGAAGAATCCCTACGAATATAATAATCCTGTGGACAATGTCTACGGAGAAAAACTTCAATTTTCAACCCGTTTGCCATGGAATCGATTGAAATACGGCGGATTCTTTCTGCATAGCCGATACGAATCGGAAAATCCATTTTACAATTCCGGCGGTAGCAGGAGTGTTCCCAATGATAAATATCGCAATGATTTCTTTAACCAAACCGATCTTGCCGCATTTATACAGGACAAGATACAACCCATAAAAACTCTCGACATTACACCAGGCGTACGCTTTATCAATTATTTGACCAATTATACTCCAGACACTATAGAAACTTTTCCGGAGTCATATATTCTTTACCCCAAAGGAAACGAAGCGAAATTTGGTCCGGCCTCCTCAAGTTTTACCAAGCCGGAGCTATCTTTGGCGATAAACTGGCGGCCAATAAGGCATCTTGCCTTTTTCGTCAGCTACGGGGAGGCGTACAAGATACCCGAAGATGGGGGTGGCGGCGGTCCATATCAGTCAGTGCCAGCTAGTGCTGTTAGTCTGGAGGAAGGTAAAGAGTATCAAGCGGGCATCAAGCTGCACTTTCTTAACAAAGGAATTCTCCATCATTTTTTGTTGAGTGCGAACTGGTACCATCTACGTTTCTCTAACGAGTCAATTTTTACGACACTTGCCAATGGAAATATTATAAACGCCAGTGGAACATCGGATTACCAGGGTGTAAACCTGAGCATTGATGATGATCCTCTGTATTGGCTGCATGTGTTTTCCAATCTGAGCTTAGAGAAGGCTGATTTCACGAATTATACTACAGGTGGGATCAGTTATAACGGCCTCCCCGTCACCGATGTACCATCACAAACATTCAACATTGGGGCCTACACGAGATACTATGCATACGACATCCTCCTTGAACCCCGTATATGGGAACAGTATACCGGGCCACAGGCGATGTTCAACAATCTTACCGGGGCGCCTTCGGACACTGCCAAGGTTCCTGCTTATGCGCTTTTGAATTTAGCCATCAGGGCAACCATCCCCATACATATGCCCCTGTTGAAGGCGATCACAGCGAACCTCAGCATGTTGAATGTATTGGGTCGGAAATACGATGGTTATGAATACATTTCCAGCGGCGGGGTATATGGGCCTACATCTGCGGGGAAGATCCTTGGATATGCAGGTGCACCACGTACTGTCTATGCAGAGCTTGAAGCAAAGTTTTGAGCGCAGTCTCAGCTTTGCCTTCCTGACGGGTAAAAATCCGTCAGGAAGGCATGGAGCGGCAGTCTTGGCCGGAGGAGAAATCGCGGTCTGAGGCGGGTGGAAAAAAATGGATACCTTCGGTCACTTGGAATGAGTCATCGGAGATGTAGGATGTAGATGTAATGGATGGAAAGATCGGAGGCAGTGGGGGGACAGGTCGCCACGGCAACATGAGGGTTGTGACACCTGGCCGGATCGGATCATGTTGCACGGTGACCGGGTCAAGCAAGCTTCAAGCCGAAAAAACGGATAATAGCTCCGGAAATCTCGATTTGTCATAAAAATGCAAGAAAAATGACATAAAAGGTTCATATTTCCATAGTATCATTTCTGCAAACAACTATTGGGAGAAGAAACCATGATCCGCTTTTCCTTGGGGCTGGCCGTCACCGCGGGCCTTGGCCTCGCCACCCCCATTCTTGCCCACGCCGGAACACTGCAGAGTTTTGTCAACAAAAGCGAAATCAATGGGGTAGTGCGTTCCTATTACTTCAGCAAGCTCTATGGCGCCGACAACAAACTCAATCAGGACGCCTACAGCTTGGGCGGCATCCTGAATGTCCGGACGGCACCGTTCCTGGGCGGTTTCGGGGTCGGCGTGAGCTTCTTTACGGCCAATGCCTTGGGTACTCACGGAGACACCCCCAATGATGTAGACACCACCCTCATGGGCATTGCGCCCTCCATCAATGCCCTGGGTCAGGCCTATATCCAATACGCCCCCTCCCATCGCCTCATGTTGCGAGTCGGCAACCAGATCATCAACACCCCCTGGATGGGGCCGCGTGACTCGCGCATGCTGCCCCAGACTTTTCAGGGCATATACGCCGCCCTGACCCCCATCGCCGGGCTACGGTTGGAGGGTATGCGCGTGTTTCGTTGGAAGAGCCGGACATCCAGCGATTATTCTAAAGATAATCTCTATTATCCTACTGGTTATAATGGTGATCCCATGTATGGAGTAAAGGCAGTACTGCCCAAGACGGCTGCTCAATTCCAAGGAACCTTGGCTTTTGGAGCCAACTACAAGGCGATGGATATCAATCTGTCGGCTTGGTATTATAATTTTTATGGCTTTGCCAATATGTTTTATACCACTGCCGCCTACACGCTGAAAACGCCTGGCGGTTTTTCCCCTTTTATAGCCGCTCAGTATATGCGTGAATGGGAAAACGACTCGTTTTTCCAAAAATACCATGCCAATCTTTTCGGTCAGACAGGGAGCGTCAATGCCACCCTCTGGGGCACGAAATTAGGAATGAAGTTCCCCGGCGGGCAGATCTTTGCGGCATATAATGCCTTGAGTCCCCACGCCGGGGCCTTTGGCGGAGGCGCCATCGTTTCGCCCTATGGCAATTATACCGCCATGTACGCCTCCTTCATGACCGACAACCTTTTGGCCTTTGGACCCGGCCATGTTTGGCGTTTGGGCGCTGCCTACACCGTGTGGCATAAGCAAATCCGCTTCATCTCTGGCTATTCGCGTTTCGATACCTATTACAGTGGTAAAACCAGCGGCGTCTATCTTGACCTCGCCTATGCCCCGGAGGCTCTCAAGGGCCTGTCCGTCCGCGACCGCGTCGCCATTGACAACGGCTTGGCATCGTATTATGGACATTCGTACATCTATAACCGTCTCATGCTGCAATACGCTTTTTAACGATCATCAGGCGATTTCTCATGGCGGTAGAGTACATTCACCATTACCACCCCGAACAGGCTAGGCCAATCAAAAAACTCGCTCTAGAGGTGGATAACATCCAGGTCCGGCACAGTAATCGGGTGATTCTCCAGGGAGTGAACCTCGCGCTGGAAGAAGGTACCTATGCTTGCCTGCTGGGCGAATCAGGTTCTGGCAAGAGCACCCTGCTCGCCGCCATCGCCGGCATGCTCAAACCGTCGGAGGGGATAGTGAAACTACACGGAGAAATGGTCTCCTCTACCCAGGGGCATTGGCTGGCACCCGAAAAGCGGGGCATTGGCATGGTGTTTCAAGAACCGGCCCTCTGGCCCCATATGCGGGTTCTGGACAACGTGCTATTCCCCCTCAAATCGCGAGGGATGGTCCCTGACCGGCAACGCGCCTTGGCCTTGCTGGAAAAAATGGACCTTCCCGCCGCTACCGCCGAGCGGCGCCCTCATGAGTTGTCCGGCGGACAACGGCAGCGGGTCGCCATCGCCCGGGCCATTATCGCCCGTCCGCGCTTGGTACTACTGGATGAGCCCCTCTCCGCCCTGGATCACAGTATTCGGGAAGAAATCCGAACTTTTTTACGCGCGCTTTTCCGCGAGGAGGGTATTACCGCCCTGCACGTTACCCATGACCCGGAAGAGGCCTTTGACCTGGGCACCCGGATCGGTTTCCTTGGCGCGGGTCGGTTGGCTCAGTGGGATAGTCCGGAGGGGGTCTATCGTTGCCCCGCAACGGAGACCGTGGCCCGTTTGAGCGGGCCTGTACGGTTCCTGCCCGTCATGGTGACCGCAGTAGATGCGGGCCATGCCCACCTGAGCGTCAGCAAGGATTCGCTGCGGGTGCCGGCCCATCCGGAACTGCGGCCTGGGCCGGCGCTGCTGGCCCTGCGTCCCGAGGCCGTGCTCTGCGATAGTGAGAGCGGCGCACGCGCCACGGTCATCCGTGCCCAATGGTCTAGGGGCCGTTACCTCCTGGAACTGGAATTGCCCGAGGGCGACCGCCTCCTGTCCTACTCCGCCACGGGAAGGATGGGCATCCGTTATCTGAAAATCCGCCCTGAAGACGCCTGGTGCCTACCGCCAGAAACAGAACTCACCGCTGAGGAGACCTCATGATTCGCGTACTGCTGCTGGCTTTCACTTTCCTCATATCCAGTGTCGCTGAGGCCGCCACACTGGTCGTCTACAGCTCAGCGCCCGCATCCCTCGCCAGGCAACTGGCTGCGGCTTTTGAAAAGAAAACCGGTGACCAGGTGGAGTTATATACGGCGAGCACTGGCAAGGTCATGGCCCGCCTTGCCGCCGAGGCCGCCCGCCCCCATGCCGACGTAGTCATTCTCGCCGACTGGACGGCAGGCTTGGCGCTCGCCAAGGACGATATGGTCTTCCCCTATCATCCCGCTGCCTTGGCGACCCTTCTGCGCAAGCCCTTGCAGCTTGCCGGTCCCTTTCTTCCCCTCGGCGCCGATACCGTTTCCATCGTCATGAACACCCAGGCGCTGCCCAAGGGAGCGACACTGCCCGACGATTGGTTCGCGCTCACCGCCCCCGAGTGGCGGGACCGGCTGACCATGCCCAATCCCCTGCTTTCTGGCACCGCTTCCGACTTTGTATTGGCCTTTGTGGACGAGTATGGTGCCAAGGCCTGGCAATACTTCTCCGCTCTCAAGGCCAATGGCTGCATTTGGCCCGGTACCAATCACGCTTCTCTGCAACCCGTCGAGATGGGTGAACGCAGCGGCATGGTCGCCGCCGTGGGCCACACCGCTCTTCTGGCCAAGCTGGCCGGCAATAGTCTGGAGCTTATTCATCCCAAGTCGGGCATGTTGCTCATTCCCCGGCCCATCATGATCATGAAGTCCGCTGCTAATCGCCCCCTTGCTGAGCAATTCGTGGATTTCACCCTATCGAAGGACGGTCAGGAACTCGTCGCCAAGTCCCTTCTTCTCCCAGCCCGGAAGGATGTGACCCCAGACTCCGTCTGGCCCAATCTGGATAAGCTGCACTTCCTCCCGGTCCATTGGGATGCCATCGCTAGCCAACGGACATCCGTGTTGGCGCGTTTCCGCAAGGAAATTTTAGGGCAGTGAAGCAGGGTACCGCACTCTTCACGGGGCTGGTCCTCGCCATTCTGGTCCTGGCGCCGCTGCTCCTCATCGGCGCCGAGGCTTTTCAACCTCAGCCTTCTTCGAGCCCAGGGGCAGTCAGCGCCTTGCAGAGTCTCGGTCAAGATCGGTATTTTTGGGAAGCTTTCGGGGGCACCCTGCGCTTGGCCGGCTTGGCCACGCTCTTTGCGATACCCGTGGGACTGGGGATCGCCCTCCTCATGAATTACGCTCCGCCACCGGCCAGAAGGCTCTGGGAGCCCCTGGTGCTGGTGCCATTTCTTATGCCGCCCTACCTCACCGCCGTGGCCTGGAGCCTATTGGCCGGTCCTATGGGCCTCATTCAGCAAAATATGCATGCCTTGGGCATGCCATTGGAATCTTTCCTGTACAGTCTGTCCGGCATGGCAGCGGTCATGGCCTTGCACCTTTCTCCTCTGTCCTACGTGCTTTTGCGAGCCGCCCTTGGCAATAGCGATCCGGCCTTGTTCAAGGCCGCTCGCATCCACGGCGCGGGTGCGATGCGCGCCTTTGCAACGGCTATTCTCCCGGGAATACTTCCCGCCATGGCGGCCGCCGCTCTATTGATCTTTCTTGCCAGTGCCGAGGAATTTGGCGTGCCCGCAGTGCTGAGCAGCTACACCGGCATCCGCGTCCTCAGTACCACGGTGGAAGAAGCTATGAACGTCTGGCCGGTGGACTTGCCCAGGGCCGCGGCGGTGGGCCTCATACTCAGTCTGCTGGGCTTTGTGGCCTGGGCGCTCTACCGACCTTTGGCCAAAGACAACCGGGGGCAAGTCGGTCGTCGCGAGAGCACACCGTGTTGGTGGTCCTTGACCCCCATTCTGGCTTTCGTCCTCCTGGCCACCTTGCTACCCATCGGTGCCATTATTGCAGTCTCTTTGGAAAAAGCCATCACCGCCGGCTTTCATCCAGCCAATCTCACTTGGCGGCACTATGGCCATATCCTATCCAGCGGCTCCTCCGCTTTCCTCGCCTTGCGCACCAGCATCCTTTTGAGTCTTTCGGTAGCAATCGGCACGATGCTGCTTGCGCTGTTGAGCGCGACGGTGGTGCACCGCGGCGGTGCGGGCTCCCGCTGGATCGATCTCCTGGCCACCCTGCCCAACGCCTTTCCCGGCGTGGTCTTGGCCGTCGGGCTGATCCTTTTTTGGAATGCCCCCTGGAACCCGCTCCCCCTCTATGGCCACCTCGCCATCTTGGGAGTGGCCTACGCCACCGTTACCTTCCCCTATGCCTTTCGCCACGCGCGCACGGGCCTTTCGCAGGTGCCCACGGTTCTGGAGCAGGCCGGGCGCGTTCATGGTGCATCACCATTCGGCGTATTTTGGCGCATTCGTGTGCCGCTGGCCTGGCCCCTCCTGATTGGCGGTGCTACCGTGGTCTTCGCCCTCTCGATGCGCGAGTTGGTGACATCGCTCCTACTTCAGCCTCCAGGCGTCCAAGTCATCTCCACTTACGTGTTCAACCAATTTCAACAGGGGAACATGGGCGATGGCATGGCCATGTCGGTCATCGGCGTACTGAGTTCCGCCCTTATCCTGGGCTTGGCGAGGGGGACATTGCAGCGGTGAAGCTATGGCTATGAGTATCTCGGACAGCTCGCTAACAGCCTCCCGCCGCTAGCCATGATGCGCTCCCTGCACGGACGCGCCAGGCATGGCACGTAGCTATGCCGGTTCAGTCCGGCAGCTAGGTTTTCGCAGAGGCGCGGGAGCCGGCATCCCCCTTAGAAGGAATAGCTCAGGCTGGCGTTCACCGAGCGCCCGGGACCGGGGAGGGGGACGCCGGGGAGCATGGGCCGTTGCCCGAGATAAACCCCGCCCAGAGGTTCCTGATAAAACTGGTTGAGGATATTTTCCAGGGCGAGGCTGGCCTGCCAGCGGTCGCTGGTGTAAGTCGTCCGCAGGTTGAGCAGGCCGTAGCCGGCGGTACGGGGCTCGTTGCGCACCGTATCCACCCGGGTTTTGCTCGTCACCAGGACCGCTTCGATGCGATTCCGCCAATGCCCCCACTCCTGCACTAGAGCGGTACGCAGATAGGCGGGCATCATGTGGTAGAGGGGTACATCGAGGCTGAGGTTGTCCCCGCGTACATAAGCCGCGTTGCTTTCCCAATGGAAGTCGCCAGCGTGCCGGGTCTGCGCCAAGCGGACCTTGCCGCTCAGATCGATACCCCAGAGGCGGGCGGTCTGGTTGGTAAACTGGAGATAGACGAAACCCGAAGTCGCGTTGAGATTGGCGAGGGTGCAGGCCCCGCCCTGGGCCACTGGGCAGCGCGTGGCGCCGATGTAATTTTGGATATAGGTGAAATACGGGGTGACCTGCACTTGCCAGACCTTTGGGTCCGGGGCGTGGAAGGCGGCGCTGAGGCTCAGGGTGTTGGCGATTTGCGGCCGGAGATCGGGGTTGCCGATGTAGCCGTTGCCGTCGCCGAACCAGCCGTTCATGGTCATGGCCATGGGATTATCGGACCAGGCGTAGCGTTCGTACAGGTTGGGGGACTGGGCCTTGCGCGAGAAACCGAAGCTGAATTTGCTCTGGTCACTGGGCGTATAGCTGAGCATGGCGGTGAAATCCCAGTTGGCGTCCACCCGGCGCCGGTCCAGGGCGTTGAAGCGGCCCGGCAGGGAGGCGGGATTGCCGGGGTTGCCATACATCATGGCGTTGTACCCCTGCACATCGCCGCTGTTCATCTGCACCACGTCCAGGCGCAATCCCAGCAGGGAGGTCCACTGGGGGTTCCAATGCCGCTCCCATTCGCTGAAGAGGTCGTAGCGATCCCGCCGGCCGTCGTGGATATTCCAGAAGATAGCGGGTCCCATCATGCCCATCATGGGGCTCGCCGGCGGCCACCAGTCGTTGAGGCGGTAATGTTGATAGCCGGCGCCTAATCGCAGGGTATCATTTGAACCTAAAAATAGATTAAGTTTAGACCGGAGGCCATTATTAACGGCGTCCGTGTCCATAGGCATGCCCAAGGCGGCGCCACGCATCTTGTCGGCGAGGAAATTCATGCTGTGCTGGATATGCTGGTTGTACAGCCGTACATCCCAGTTCCCCCAGCGGAATTTACCCAGGTAGTGGAGGTTGATGCCTATGCTCTGGTTTTTGGTCATATCCATGCGCGCGTTGGGGAAGCCCTGATAGGGAATGTTCTGATAGTCCAGCCGCACATCCACGAGTTGTCCATCCCGGTGGTAGGCGGCGGTGAGGGACTGATATTCCGCTCGATACAGAGAGGAACCCACCACATCCCCGTCGATGCCGTTGGCCGGGGCCTTGAAGGCCTTGGCGGCACGGTAATCGCCGGACTGTACCACGGAGCCGCTGTAGTTGAGGCTGAATTCCGGGGTGGCGGCGGTGGCGGAGAGATTGGCGCCGCGAACGCTGCCGTTGCTCTGGAAAAAGGTGCCGATCCGCCCGGTGCTCAGGAATTTTTGGCCAGGGGCGGCAAAAACGGGTGCGGGGGAGTGTATCTCGATGCTCCCGCCGATGGCGTCGCCCCCCACACTCACCGGTACCACCGTGGGATAGACGACGATCCGCCCGACCTGGGCGGGAGAGAGGGTGGACAGGGGCGGGTTCATGTGGTTGGCGCAAGCGGAAAGGATGTCCATGCCGTTGATTTGGATATGGAGCTGATCGTCCGCCAGGCCATCCAGGACGGGCAGCCCCGAGACGCCGCCCGCGGCCGCCACCGTTGCGCCGGGCAGCGCTTCCAGGAGTCGCGCCGTGTCGGTGGCGCTGTCGCGGGTACCATCGTGGACCCAGGGAACCAGGGTGGCGCCCAAAGAGGGAAGTTCGTCGCTGCGCAGGCTGGGGATGGTGACCTCCACTTGCAGGGGTTGCACGGTCTTGGCGGGTAGCTGATCGCCCCCGCTCGCGCTGGGCGCCGCTGCCAAGCTGGGCATCATGCGCCAAGATAAAATCACCACCGCCGCCGAAAGGACCAATGTTTTTCGTGCCATGCCGTCGCTCCACTCGTTTTTTGGAATGATGCGCCGACAATAAACGGCGGCGTGGCAGATTTCAAATAACCGTATTAAAACATTAACATTTTATAAAATAACGTGGTGCGGCGCGCGGCTGACGAGTTGGAAGATCGCCTGCAGATTTTGGCCGCAAGGTCTTGACACCGTACCGCGGTACGCTATTTACACTGCTTCCATCCGATGACGGAGGGCATCAGATTCAGGAGGTGTTTTCATGGAGAATCGGCAATTGGATGGGGCGGGATGCACGGTGAGCACTACCCCACCGCCCAAGCCCAGTGGTTTGTGGGGCGTAGGGATGGCGGTGGTGCTGGGAATTTTCGCTTCTTTGTGCTGTATAGGCCCTTTGTTGCTCATTTTTGCGGGCATCGGCGGGGCGTGGATGGCCAACTTGCGGATTCTCGACCCCTATGCCTCCTACCTGGACATCATTGCCCTCCTGTTTCTGGGATATGCCCATATTCAGAATATGCGGGAGCGTAAAGCGGCCGCATGTGGCAGTTGCGCGCCAATGGGGGGATGGAAACCCCCGCTATTATGGGTCGGGACCGTTCTGGTGCTGATCGCCCTGGCCCTTCCCCACATTTTGCCCGGATTGTTGATGCCGTAATTGCTCTGCCATTAAAAAGGAGTTTCATCAAATGAATGTTAAAACATTATGTGCAAAAGTAGGGATGTTTTCCGGAGCTGTTGCGCTCCTCGCCGGTGGCATGGCCATGGCCTCGGTTGATGCCGCCAGCGCCCCCCTGCCCGTCGCCGCCAAATCCGCAACGGCGACGACAGTGTTCAAGGTGCCCAGCATGAGCTGTGGCGACAAGGCCTGTGAAACGGCCATCTACATCGCCCTGCACCGCCTGAAGGGGGTGGAAAAGATCCGGATCGACGACATGGCCCGGACGGTAACGGTCACCTACGATCCGAAGGACGTCAACGCGGCTACCATGTTGCAGACGATGAAGGGCATCGGTTATCCCGCTTCGGTGCAGCAATCCGGTTAAGCAGCACCTGGACAAGGCCGCAGGCCGGCGAAGGAGCATGACCATGAATACGCATGTCGCGCTGAAGATTGCGGGGATGACCTGCACGCACTGCGCCTTTACGGTAGACAAAGCATTGCGCGCGGTACCGGGCGTTGTCGATGCGGCGGTGAAATTCCCGGAAGGCAAGGCAAGGGTTACCGCCACCGGTCCTATCCCTACCGATGCCTTGATCGCTGCGGTCAACGCGGCCGGGTACGGCGCCAAACTGGCGGACATGGATCCTGCAGCGGCGGGCCGGTCCATGGCTCCTTCGCCGTCCTCCGCTGGCGTAGGCATTCACGTGGCCATCATCGGTTCCGGTTCGGCCGCCTTCGCCTGCGCCATCCGGGCCGTGGAGGGGGGTGCGCGGGTAAGCATGATCGAGTCGGGAGTCCTGGGCGGTACCTGCGTGAATGTGGGGTGCGTCCCCTCCAAGATCTTCATCCGCGCGGCACAGATGGCCCATTGGCAGCGTGCCCACCCCTTTCCCGGCCTCGGTCATAGCCAGCCGACGGTGAATCGGACAGCGTTGCTGGCACAACAGCAAGGCCGCGTCGAGGAACTGCGTCATGGCAAGTACGCCCATGTGCTGGCCTCCCATCCCGACATTACGTTTTTTCAGGGCCGCGCCCGCTTCCATGACCGGAACACCCTCGTTGTGCATGCCGCGGATGGCGGGCAGCAAAGGATCACCGCCGACCGATTCCTCATCGCCACGGGTGCCCATCCCCATCGCCCCGCCATCCCTGGTCTCGAAAAAACCCCTTACTGGACCTCGACGGAGGCGCTGCTGGCCGAAGATCTGCCCGCTCACCTGATCGTATTGGGGGGTTCGGTGGTCGCGGTGGAACTGGCCCAGGCTTTCCGGCGGCTGGGCGCGGAAGTGACCATCCTAGCGCGGACTACCTTGTTGTCCAAGGACGACCCCGATTTGGGGGCAGGGCTTGAGGCCGTGTTTCGGGAAGAGGGCATGCAGGTATGGAAGCACACGTTACCGGAATCGGTGCGGTACGAAGGGGGCCTCTTCCTCGTCCAAATCGGGCAGAACACCCTCCGCAGCGACCGCCTGTTGGTGGCTACCGGCCGCGCGCCCAGTACGCAAGGCCTTGGATTGGAAGGAGTGGGTGTGTTGATGGATCGAGCAGGGGCGATCATTGTGGACGACCATCTGCGTACCAGCATCCCGCACATCTTCGCTGCAGGAGATTGCACCAATCATCCCCAATTCGTCTATGTGGCTGCTGCCGGTGGCACCCGCGCGGCGGTCAATATGCTGGGCGGCGATGACGCCCTGGACTTGCGCATCATGCCGGCCGTGGTTTTTACCGACCCTCAGGTCGCTACCGTCGGCCTCGACGAGCAGGGTGCGCAGCGCTTGGGCCTTGTTGGGGAGAGCCGCACCTTGACCCTGGACAACGTGCCACGAGCCTTGGCCAACTTCGATACGCGGGGGTTCATCAAGCTGGTGGGGGAGAGGAATACCGGCAGGTTGTTGGGCGCCCAGGTACTGGCCGCCGAGGGAGGAGAGATCATCCAGGCGGCCGCCCTGGCGATGCGTGGGGGACTCACGATACAAGACCTCGCTACCCAGCTCTTTCCCTACCTGACCATGGTGGAGGGCATCAAATTATGCGCCCAGACCTTCACCAAGGATGTCAAAGAGCTTTCCTGCTGCGCCGGATGAGCGGGCTCGGCGCCAGGGTTTTTCGTATTGCAGGGGGGTGCGCGCACTTATGCGGATAGCAAGCAGGGCGTCCGGGAGAGGCGAATGAGCATGAAACATGCCTGAACCAGGGATCAGCATTGGGCAGGTGGCGAAAGCCGCAGGCGTTCACGTGGAAACCATCCGTTTTTATGAGCGCCGGGGGCTCATCCTGCAACCGGAAAAGCCTCTTTACGGCATGCGCCGCTATCCACCGGAGATCGTTGCGCGCATCCGCTTCATCAAGCATGCCCAGTTGCTGGGTTTTACCCTGAGGGAGGTGCGGGAGCTACTGGGGCTGCGTATCGATAGCCCGGACACTTGCGCTGAGATGCAGCGCCGGGCCAAAGGAAAATTGGCCAAGGTCCAGGAAAAGATCCTCGCCCTGCGCACGATGGAAACGGTCCTGGAATCACTGGTGCATGCTTGTGAGCAACAGGATCTCGTTCATCCTGCTTGTCCCATCCTGCAGGTGATGGACGAAAACGAATGACGCAAAAGGTGGATTATGCGGCGAACCATTATTTCTCTTTACCAGATGCTGGCCTGCGTCATCTTGATATTTTCTGCGCCTGGAGCGGCACAAGCCGCATCATTGCTTTCCCCGGGGCCTTTATTCTTGCCGGACCTGACCCTTCCGGACATGGCGGGCCATTCCGTGCGTTTGAAACATTTGCAGGGGCGGGTGCTGGTGGTGAATCTCTTTGCGAATTGGTGCCCCGCATGCCATCGTGAGGCCACGGGTTTTGTCCGCATTCACCGTCAGATCGGTTCGGCAGTGCGCTTTGTCGGTATTGCCATAGATGATAAGGAAGCGGCCGGGGATTTTATTCCCCGGGCGCACATCAATTATTTGGTGTTGCTGGCAGGTCGACACCCAGGCAAGGTTTTGGTCGCACTTGGCGATAAAGCGGAAATGTTGCCTTATACATTGATCGTTGCGCCGAACGGGCGCATCGTTGGGCGTCACATGGGATATTATCCAGAGAAGGAGCTGTTAAGGGATATTCATAAAATTTTACTTGATGAATCCTTAAAATGAGCTTATGGCCACCTATCCGGACGATTACCGGTTTTTTCATGCAGGGATGGGACCTTGGCAGGCCCATCCCGATGGCTTCTTACTTTTTGCGCAGCGGGCAGGTGCTCAGGCCAAACAGCCTGTATGCCGGGCACCAGCCGACCAAGCCGGTCGCTAATGGGATAATGCCAATCCAGCCCCACGGAGTTTTTGGCCCAACAAATACCAAGGCGACAAGAATGCTCCCAATAACCACACGAATGATGCGATCCCAGTTCCCTTCGTTGCCCATGATCATACCCCCTGATGGATGTCCTATTATCCAGCGTATCATACTGTAACCGATAGGACCGAGACAAAGTCACCCGATTATTGGGCGGCCAGCCGTTGCAAGGCCTGGGGATCGGGAACCTCCACACGCCCCGTACCGCGGCGTACCCGGTCGCGGCTTAGGTTCCCGGGGAGTAATGGCTGATGTAAGCCGGGGGCTCCAGGGATGGGCGACAACAGGGGGTAGCCGGATAAGCGGTTTCGGGAGCCCCCAGATCCAGGGTCTCTGGGTCCAGCGCAGATTGGTCAAGTCTTTTCCTATACCATAGGGTAGTATACTATAAGGCGGTATACCGAGCCGGGGAGGGTCACCAATGAGCCATACCATTGAGAAGAAGGGCAAGATCCTGCAGCGCGTTCGCCGTATCCGTGGCCAGGTGGAGGCCATTGAGCGGGCGCTGGCGGAAGAACGGAGTTGTGGTGATGTACTCCAGCAGATTGCCGCTATCCGTGGTGCGGTCAATGGCCTGATGACCGAGGTGATCGAGGATCATATCCGTTTTCATATCGTGGATCCGTCCACGGATTCCGATGTCGACCGGGCCCGGGGAGCAGCGGAGTTGATCGAGGTGATTCACAGCTATCTGAAATAATGAAGTGGGGGAGGGTTTTTGATGCCTACGGAAGAAGAGCGTTGTTGCCATCTGATCGCCCCTGACCAGGGGCCTGACCGGGAGGGTGGTGAGCACGTGCTCACTTGGCAGGAGCTGAGCCGTATCCTGTTCGTTGCCCTTTGCGCCCTTGGGGTTTGGCTCCATTTTTCCCAGCCGTGGCTGGCGCCGGGCGTCCTCGGCGTGATCGGTCTCCTGGTGGGCGGTTGGCCCATCTATAAGGAGGCCGGCGAGAATCTGCTGGCCCGGCGCATGACCATGGAGCTGTCCATGGTGATCGCCATTGCGGCGGCGGCAGCCATCGGCCAGTTCCTGACCGCCCTGGTCATCACTCTCTTTGTTTTGGTCGCCGAGGTGCTGGAAGGGATGACGGTCTATCGTGGCCGCCGCGCCCTGGTGGACCTTCTGGAATTCCTACCCCGTAGCGCCTTCGTGATCCAGCAAGGCCACGGCGGTACGCAAGAGGTGCCGATCACGACCCTGCGGACGGGCGACGTCCTGCTCGTGTATCCCGGTGCCAAGATACCGGTCGATGGCACGGTGCTGGGGGGGCAGTCGGCCGTCGATCAATCGCGGATTACCGGCGAATCCCTGTCCATCGAAAAAACGCCGGGCGCTTTGGTTTATGCCGGATCCATCAATCAGTTGGGCGCGCTGGAGATCCGCGTAGACCAGGTTGGGCGGGATACCAGCTACGGCAAGATCGTCGAGGTTGTGGAGCAAGCGGAGCGTTCCCGTGCACCCGTGCAAGGCCTCGCCGACCGCATGGCGGGTTATCTGGTTTATTTCGCCCTCTCCGCAGCCATCCTGACCTACCTATTTACGCGCGACCTGCAGTCCACCATTGCGGTGATTATCGTTGCGGGAGCCTGCGGTATCGCGGCGGGGACACCTTTGGCCATTCTCGGCGGAATCGCCCAGGCGGCGCGCCTGGGCGCCATCATCAAGGGTGGGACACCTCTGGAAACGCTGGGGCATGTGGACACGGTCGCCATCGACAAAACCGGGACGGTGACCATAGGGCAACCCTCCATCGAACGTATCCTCCCCATGGCGGGCGCCACGGCAGAGAAGGTCTTGCTCGCCGCGGCTACGGCGGAATGGCATTCGGAGCATCCCCTGGGCCAGGCCATCGTGGCCCACGCTCGCGCGCTCGGCCTGGTACCGGCCGAATCGACGGCTTTTCACTATCTGCCGGGTTTGGGCATCCAGGTTACGGTGGAGGAGGGGGATATCCTGGTCGGCAATCTGACCTTGATGCGAAGCCATGGGATTGTCCCGCCTCCGGAGATGATTATCACGGCGGCCGCGACCTCGGAAGTCTTCGTGGCGCGGAGCGGGAACCTGCTCGGGGCCGTGGTCATTGTCGATACCATTCGTCCTGAGGCGCGACAGGCGATGGACACCCTGCGCAGCCTGGGCATCCGCACCACCCTGTTGTCGGGCGACAGCGCTGCCGTTGCCGATGCGGTCGGTCATCAACTGAGGATCGATACGGTTCAGGCCAATTTGCTGCCAGAGGATAAACTGGCGGTCATCACGAAGATGGTCGCCCAAGGGCAAGTCGTGGCCATGGTCGGAGACGGGGTCAATGATGCCCCGGCACTGACCAAAGCCAGTGTGGGGATTGCCATGGGGTCGGGTACGGACGTGGCGCGGGAGAGCGCTTCCATCGTCCTGTTGGGCAATGATCTTGCGCGCTTTGTGGATACGGTGGTTCTTGCCCGGCGCGTCCGGCGGACGATCTGGCAGAACTTCGCCGGCACCATCCTGGTGGACGCGGCGGGGATCCTGTTGGCCGCCCTGGGTTTTATCGATCCGCTGATGGCCGCCTTCATCCACGTCAGTTCCGAGATGCTCTTCATCCTCAACTCGGCGCGGTTGTTGCCATTCGGTGTAGGGCAAAGGACGGCTGGATTGCCCGGGAATGCACGGGGAGATATCCCAAGCGTGCAGGGAAAAGCAGTTTAAGCGGTATTTTCAGATAAACGCTCTGGTTGTCAAGAGTCCAGGCCGTGTCCGCAAATCCATCAACCATTTCGAGTCGACGTGGCTCTCGCATGAAGGGCGCCAGGGCGATGCCTGTTGTTGCTCCCCCCGGATCGATGGTTACAAGACATTTAAGGCGTGTGCGTATTGCCATGCCAATAGCGCTGCTTCGTTATAGGCTGGATATAGCCCTTTTATGGTATATAGATGGTCGCATAACCTGGCCATTCCTACCGTCACCATATTGAGCAATACGGCAAGCCACTCGCCAGCGTTAACGCCAGCAATCTCGGCTGATCGATCAACGCTAACAAGGTACGCCAAAAACATGAATACACAATTTAGGTGATCCGGAAAAACCGGGTATGCTCTGCCGGCGATAAAACTTTCCTTTTGCCAAGGTATTCCCGTGGCGGCAGATAGTGTGGAGATTTTTATAGGCAAGTCATCTTCTGTTCCAGGGTCAAGATACTGTGACAGGTATGGAGTAACAGCCATGCTTGTGGGCAGGAGAAACAGCGGCTCATATTCCGCTGCAAACATCTCCTGAGCCAGTGGAGGATGTAACTGCTCCAGTCCTAACAAATCCCTTATCCGGGGTAAAGTATCATTCACCAGAACCGCAGCGATGGCGGAAGGCGGGGGGCCATCGAATAATCTGGCGAAGATGAGTAGAACGTCTGCTACCGCATCCTGAGCGTTTTGCTCCCGGTCCATGTCAGGTTTGCACCAGCGTGCGACTGGCAGGCATGGTTTTCTCTACCCGTACTCGCGTACTGTAATAATCGGCACCGCCTCCGACAGGATCCTCTATACACGTTCCCCATCCCGAATGATCGCTGAGACTCGGGTCCAATCGCATTACCGCATTCAACCTTACCCTGGTGTTCAGCTCCTTGTCACCGCGATATAGGTTTCCATCAATCCTCCACTCCCCGGAATCGTAGTGCCAATGACCAAACGCTGCTGGAAAAGACACCACCCCAGGGCGTATCCCCGGCATAATTTGCACCTGTCCTTTTAGTCCTTTAGGATAAGTGGCAGAGCGCACCAAGACCCAATCGCCATTTTGTACATCCAATTGCTTGGCATCCCAGGGATTCATTTCCACGTAGGCTTCCGGCATCAGTTCCACCAGCCACTTGTCGGCCCAAGTGCGTGATTTGCTGTGTATCGGCTGCTTGTATGTCGAGAGAACGAAAGGATACTCCTTGCGCGGATCGGCAGTGGACAATAAAGTGCCATCCATGAAACGCAATGGTTCATATTTTGCCACGGGGGAAAACGTTTCTCCGGTAATCGCGTTGTGTGTTTTTGCAAAGGTGGCGTTGTAGACTTGGCACGGCATTTTTTCATCGCCATAGCGATAGGTCATCCACTCGGGAAGCGGGGCCGGAAGATAACCGGCATCGTAATCCTCGAAACGCCCCCCGCGTGCCAGGACGTAAGCCGCCTTCGCCCACTCTGCCTGTTTGAGGGCGTTACCATAACGCTGCTGCCACCGCTTTGCGTCCTTCCAGTCATCCGGGGCGGATGCATCAGGAACGGGGCCTGTCGGGACCAGGCGTTCACCCTCTTTTTTCAGATAAGCGGGATAAAAAGCAATATTTGCTACCATTTTCAGATAGAAATCTTCCCGCGTATTGAGATCGCCCCCTTCCATGAACGCATTCTTCCCGAATCCCGGCATTCCAAGCTTTCGGGCCACATCGATCAGGAACTGCTCCACGCACATCGGCTCCCCGCCGGGCGTCCTGGCGATGAGCGGCTCGATGACAGGCTGGCGGACCCCGACCACCGAGGTGGGTACCGTCGGGAATCCCGGCAACATGCCCCAGCACTCCAGGTACCCGGTGTCCGGTACGACGTAATCCGCATAATGGGACGTCTCGGAGACCAGAATATCGCTGGCGATGAACAGGGGCACCTTATCCAAGTCTTTGATCAGCCGGAACCAGGGTAACGACTCATCCGGTGCACCACTCATTCCCGGCGGTGCCGACCACGCGGGATTGGCTTCATGTTGCAGCAGGATTTTCACCGGATAGGGATATTGGAACCAGGCGCCGGCAAATATTTCATGCCATATCCCAAAACCGAAGGGAAACCAGGGCCTCGGTGCCGGGAATGGTTGCTGTCCCTTCCCGACGGCATCCTGGTAAAAAGAGGTATTTTCATAAAAACTTCCCTCCCGCGAAATCTTGACGCCGGGAGGGACCGAATATGCCGGCGCTGGCCATTTCCCTAGATTATAAGGGGCGCCACTGTAGCTTCCCATAAAATCGGCGGGCTTGCCCCCTGTGATATAACCTCCCGCGTGGTCGATATTGCCGACCAAAAAGTTTAGCGTCATGATACCGCGCCCGGTGTATACCCCATTGCTGTGCATCGCCGGTCCGCGGTAAAAGTCGGCGACCGCTTTGCGGCCATGGGCCGTAAATTCCATCGCCAGCTCCTTGATGGTACTGGCCGGTACGCCGGCGATTTCCTGGTATTCTTCATAGGAGCGGGATTGGGCTTCTTCGTAAAGGACTTGAAAGGCGGTCCGGCAAGTAACGCCGTTAACGGTAATAGCTGCGCTGGATAGATCCCCGCTCGGCCACAACTTGGCGACGGACGTTTGTGCCGCCAAGGCTGCCTTGCCCGTAGCGGCGTCGATGACGGTCGGCGCGTCTGCGGATTCCTTGCCCGCAGCCAAGCCTGCGGCCGCAGCGGTAAGAAACTGGCCATGCAGGGGATGTCCTGCGTCTTCCACCACCAGCCAGGTGGCATTGGTGTAATCCATTTCCCCTGCAGTGTGCGCCGCATCGTAACTCGGAGCGGTAAGGAATGCGCCGTTGTAGCGGTGATTTTCGATGATATGGCGGATCATACCCATGACGATGCCGGCATCACCGCCTGGCTGCACCTTCACAAAGCGACTGGCGCGCATCGCTGCATTGGGCGCCCGGACATCGACTAGGACGAACTTGAGGGTGCCCTCGGCTGAAGCTTCCGCCACCTTGCGGCTAAGGGTTTGCATGGGAAAGTTCGCTTGGTAAATATTCGCCCCGAACCAAATGACGTACTCCGCATGCTTTATGTCCGGTTTCAGCATGGCGATTTTACCATCCAGCGACTGCATGGTCGCCACGTGATGGTTAAGCTCACAAATGCCTACGTGGGGCAGCGCATTGACGGAACCGAACGCGGTCGCGAAACGGGTGAGAAAGGTAGATTGGCCGGGTTCCGCGCGTCCCCAATATAGCACAAACTGGTTGGTAACGGGGCCGAGATCCGGATGCGCGGGATCCACCGGCGTGTTGGGACCTTGACCATGCCGCCAAAGTGCCGCAAAGCCGTCGACGTGGCGGGACGCTTCGCCTGGGACGTCCTTGAACAGATAACCACCTTCGGTCACCTCGGCGATCAACTGTTCCCAACTGATGGTTTTCCACTGGCCTGAGCCACGCGGACCTACCCGCTTGAGCGGATAATAGGTCCGGAAACGATCATACAAGGTCTGGCGTCCCGCCTGGCCGCGCGCGCACAACGAGTGGATTTGCGTCGTTTTCAACGAAGCATTGACAGTGGTCGCATAGGAGAGTTGCGGTTCTGTGGTATTCGGGTGATACGGATTCCCATCCAGCTTGATCAGCACCCCGTTGAACACCCGCGCCTCCAGGCCACAGTCGCTACGACACTGGCGACACACGCTGTAACGCACCTCCACTCCTTTCCACAGTTCCGTGCGCATGGGATAAACATAGGTGCCACGGCGGTGAAACATCCCTGGCAACCATGGCCAGGAGCCCCACAAGGCGGCCAGTCCGCTGGCTGCGGTCGCGCTTCCGGTAAGAAATATGCGCCGTGAAATTTTGCTATCCATGATACCCGCCATTTTACCCTCCCACTTCCGCGGATGATGCTCCTGACTCTATTTTTTGCCCATCATTCCCTCCACGACCGAGCCAGGCCGTGACCCAGCTCGGTTCCCACGGCAACAGCAGCAGCGAAAGGCCGATCAGGAATATGGCAATGGCCGCCAGGCCGAAAAGCACCTGCCAGCTATCGATCCCGAACAGTACCGGTGTATAGCGAACGAGCCCCTGCGATACCTTGGGTTGTAATTCCCCGCCAATGACGGTGTCGTAACGCATGGCGAACACGCTTATCAGCACGGCCAGCCCGGTTATGCTGGCCCATAATGGCGAGCGGCGGATCCCGCGAAAAAACGTCATGACCAGGGCGAGCAGGAGCAGCCCTAGCTGCAATACCCAATACATCACCGCCAGCGGGCCACCGGGGAAGAATATGGCGGAGAAACCTCGGTATACCGCCAATGAGGTGTATGCGGAAACACCGGCGTTCAACAAATCCACAAAATCCAGGAACAGGTCAACAAGAATCATCCACATGAGAAACTTCATCAAGCCATCGAGAATACCGCGATCGATCGGGTCGGCGCTCAAGCCTCCCTGGATGAGCACATAAGCTACGATCATGACGGCAATACCGGAAACGATCGCCGACATGATGAACAGCGGTGGCATCAGCGGGTTGCTCCATAACGGCCGGGCCTTGAGGGCGCCGAATACAAAACCGACATAGCCGTGGAAACCGAGCGCCAAAAGGATGCCGGTAACGGCCAGCACTACCAGGACGGCATGATCGCGCCGCAAGGACCCTGCGGATATATCCCGGGATCCAAAGGTCAACAGATTGTGCCAGCGCCGCCGCCAGCCCTGCGCTTGGGCAGCGAGCCGGATGTTGTCGACCCGAAAGATGAAGTACATTTCAGCCACTACCAGGATGATGTAGGCGGTCCAAATCACGATGAACAAACCGAGGGGGGAATAGGGGATGTGATCTCGGGTATAGAGTTCCCACCAGCGCATCCTTTGCACTGCCTCCGCCAATGGTGCCAAGGCAGCCACCACCAGAAACGCGAAAGTCACGATCACCGAAAGCTTGGCCAGAGGTTCGAATTTGCTGAGGCCGAACACCTTGGAGAGGGACCCGACGATGAACGACCCGGCAACGAGGCCGGACAGGAATGGATACGCCACCAGAGGCAACTGCCAATAGACATGTTCAAGGCCGAGGAGCTCCATGCTTTACCCTCCAGAAGAGATCAGATGCGATCGTCCACATCCGCCACGACGCTGTTGTTGGCATTGCTGGTATAGGTATACACCATACGTTGTACATTTGGGTCTGGATCGGTAGTGATATCGCCGCTCATGCCGATGTAATACACCTGGGGCTTCGTCCCGAATTCCGGATGACGCACGACACTGGGATACTCCACCAGCAGCCTGGACACCTCGCTGTCAGGATCATTGAGATCGCCAAAAATGCGGGAACGACCGACGCAACTGGTGACACAGGCAGGGTCGAGGCCAGCGTCTACCCGTTCGACACAAAAAGTGCATTTGTCCGCGGTGTGCGATACGGGGTTCAGATACCTGGCGTCGTAAGGGCAGGCGTTGACGCAGGTACCGCAGCCGATGCACAGCGTGGGGTCCACCAGCACGATCCCGTCCTGCCGCTTAAAAGTGGCCTTGACCGGGCATACGTCTACGCAAGGAGGATTATCGCAGTGGTTGCAGATTTTGGGCACCGACTGGACGCGCACGTCCATCCGGAAACGTTCGCCGTCAACCAGAATATCACCATCAGGATCCGGAACCGTGTCGCCCGTCTGATACACATCAACCCAAGTGCGATATACACCTAGCGGTACGTTGTTTTCGGATTTGCAGGACACCACACAGGCCTGGCAACCCACGCATTTGCGCGCATCGATGACCATGCCCCAGTGATGGGCCGGGCGGCTTTCCGGAATACGCTCGAAGACATCGTGATAAATCGGTAGGTTGTCGGGGTTAAGAATGTTATGCCAATTGTTCCATCCATCGTCAATGTCGAGCCGTGGGTTGCCCCAGCCCTCCCAGGAAGGATTGTATTTGGGGTTGACGCCGGTTTTAGTGCCACTACCCGGCGCCGGGGGGGCTGCCTTTGCCGGGACCGAAAAGGCCGGAAGCGCGGCTACCCCAATAGTCAGGGTAAATGCACTTCTGAGAAAAGACCGTCGCGAGGGATCGAAAGGCTCGGGTCCCGGCTTTGATGCATGCGTAAACATAACAGCCAGCCCTTTCCGCAGTGTTATCGGACCAGTAATGGCGATACATTGACGCGAGGACGATCGATGACCGCCTCACTTAAAGTTTTAGTATAGTAGGCAGTGTCCCCTTTGCAAGGAAAGGAATGTTGCCGCTGCCAATATGTCACTCCCGGGATGCGCTGATGTTCCCCCTTTGGGGGACATCAGTGCAGTTTGCAGGGCTACCCCATGCTTTCATCGCCCGATTGGCGTGATCCTGGTGATGGCATAACGTCCCGTGCTGTCCTTTGCCAAATCGAAATCCACGATCTCGCCAGCCTTGAGGCCGTTGAGCATGGATTTGTCCTGGACCGGGAAATTCATCGTCATACCTGGCCAAGCGAGGGCCTTGATGGGCCCATGGGTGATATTGACCGTGCCCGCATCGGGATTGACGCTGTTGATTTTTCCCTGCGCCATAAAGGCCTGTGTTACGGCCGTTTGGACTGATGCAGCGCCCATGTTTTTGGCGCTGTTGCCCATATTGGCCATGCCCGGCATGTCGCCCATGGCCGCATACGCCGGAGGCGCGACCGCTGCCGAACACAGCAGAATGAGGGTGAGATAGAAGCGTTTCATTATCGTCTCCTTGCTATTGTTGAACTGTTCACTGGTAGAATGCTAAGCGCCTGCTCCTTGTCTGTACCGTCTTCACCGTAGGCCCAATCGCCGCTTCTGCCACAGGGCGTAAAGGGCAGGAATTACCAGCAACGCCAGTAACGCGGCGCTGAACATGCCGCCCACCATGGGGGCGGCAATACGCTTCATCACATCGGCACCGGCGCCATGGCTGAACATGATGGGTAAGAGGCCGCCCACCACCAGGGTAAAGGTCATGGCCAACGGCCGCAGGCGCAGCATGGTCCCCTCGATGACGGCAAGCTGAAGGTCATGCCAGCTCTGCAAGGTGTTGCGGGCCTGGTGACGGATGAGGGCCTGATCCAGGTAGAGGAGCATCACCACCCCGAATTCCGCCGCCACCCCCGCGAGGGCGATGAAACCCACGGCCACGGCCACCGAGAGTTTGTAGCCGAGCCAGTAGACGAGCCAGAAGCCGCCCACCAGGGACAACGGCAGGGTGAGCAGGATGATGGCCACCTCCACCCAGTTCTTGAAGTTGAAGTAGAGGAGCAGGGCGATCAGCAGAATGACGGCGGGAATGACCAGTTCCAGGCGTTTGGCGGCCTGCTCCATGACCTGATACTGGCCTACCCAGGAGAGGGTATAAGCTCCCGGGAGATCGACGGCCTTCGCAATCGCGGCTT
>NZ_RIZI01000169.1 GCF_003721225.1 Acidithiobacillus sulfuriphilus
TTTTCCTGCCACTGGCTGGGAAATTCTCCCGCCAGGATGGCCATCTGATGCTGGTATACCGCCAGTTGCTGCTGCAGAGGCGGGAGTGTGGCTTCGCTGGCGAGCAACAGGCTCTGCTGGGTCAGGACATTGAGATAAGGTACGCCGCCGCCCCGGTATTGGGCTTTGGTCAACTCGAGCAGCGCCCGTTCCTGGGCGATGATGGCCTCGGTGGCGGCGATCTGGGCCTGGGTGGAGGCCTGCCCGATGGCCGTGTTGACCACGTTGCCGGCGAGGGTGAGGCGGGCCGCCTCCAGCTCATAGCGCTGATAGATCATCTGGGCTTCGCTGCCCCGGTAGATGAGGCGATTGACGCCGAAAATGTCGGGATAATAGGTTACCCCTACGCTCCCGGTGAACAGGGAATAGGTGAAACCGGAAATGCGTCCGCCGAAGGCGGCGCCGGAATTCTTGCTGCGCGAGGCCCCTAGATTGCCGGTGACCTGCGGATAGAAGATGCTGGCGTTGACCGCCATATTGGCCTGGGCCTGGCGGAGCTGGGCCTGGGCCGCGGCGATGGTGGGGCTGTTGCGCAGCGCCTGCGCCACCAGGGCGTCCAGGCGCGGGGAATGGAAGAAGGTCCACCAATCGGCGTCGAGATTCTGACCATAGGTGAATTTTTGTATGGTGCCGCCGTCCGGTGATCCGGCCGTTTTTTGCGGGGGCGGTCCAGCCGTGTAGCCCGGATTGGCTGGTACCCGGGGCAGACGCAAGGGGGGCTCGAAGCTGCATGCGGAGAGGCCTGCGCCTGCGGCCAACGCGACAAATATGGATAACGCCTTGCAAAACGCCCGCTTAGCAATGACCTCACCCATATTTCTCCAACCTCCGCCTGATTCCAGGCAATCCTAAATCCCGCCGGCCTGCCAGGTAGAGATTGCGGTCATCATATAATGGCGCGCGATCTTCTCGTGTAAAGGATAGGAGTGCGCCGTGAGATGCGCAAGGTTCATCGGTGACGATCACCACCCCGGTCCGAGCCAGCGGCCAGGATTTGAAGACGCCCCCATGGGCGTCTACACTGAAAACATCTTCGCCACACCATGTTTCCGGGGGCGCGGGCATTCCCAGAGGGAGAGCTGACCCTGATGAAAGAAGATCCGCAGGAGAATGAAAAATCGGCCGCCGCTTCCGTCCTTGGTCCCGGTGCCGTGCCCATTGTCCTCCGGGTCAATGGCGAAACCCATCCCTTGCTGGTCGAGCCGCGCACCACCCTCGCCGAAGCCCTGCGCGGCTCCCTTGGCCTTACGGGCACGAAGATCGCCTGTAATCAGGGGGCCTGCTCGGCCTGCAGCGTCTGGCTCGACGACCTCGTGGTAGCCTCCTGCAGCATCCTGGCCATCGAGGTGGGGGAACGGCGGATCACCACCATCGAAGGGTTGGCCGCGGGCGGGCGACTGCATCCCGTCCAGGAAGCATTCATCGCCCACGACGCCGTGCAATGCGGCTTTTGCACCCCCGGTCTGGTGATGAGCTGCGCCGCCCTGCTGGCAGGGAACCCCCACCCGGGCGAAGCAGAGATCCAGACCGCCATCAGCGGTCATCTCTGCCGCTGCGGAACCTATCCCCATGTCGTCCAGGCCATTCTGGCCCTGGCCGATGCGAAAGGAGATTGAGCATGGATGACGAATTTCCGCGGCGTCGGGAGAAATTCCCCTTCGGCCTCGCCCATCTGGGGCTTGATGAGGTGGAACGGGAGATCCCTGCCGACGAGCCGCCGCCATTGGCGCCCAATGCCGCGCTGACGCAGATCGGCAAGGATATACGCCGTTGGGATGCCTGGGCCAAGGTCACCGGAGCAGCCCGTTACACGGTGGACGTGCATCTGCCGGGGATGCTCCATGCAGCGGTCCTGCGTTCGCCGTTGCCCCATGCCCGCATCCGTTCCCTGGATCTCTCCCCGGCCGCCTCTGCCCCCGGGGTGCACGCGGCCCTGACCGTGGTGGAACCCCCGGCCGATGGCGTCCCCACCGTGCTGCGCTATGTCGGCCAACCCGTCGCCGCCCTGGCGGCGGACACGCCGGCTCTGGCGGAAGCGGCGCTGCGCCTGATCCAGGTGGAATACGAGCCCTTGCCCTTCGTCGTGGACCTCGATGGGGCCAGACGGCCGGATGCGCCCATCGTTTACCCGGATTCCGAGTGGCAAAAAAGTCCATCGGCCGGCCTGCCCGCTGCAGCCGGTGATCTCCCCATCACCGGCAATATCCGGGGGCCCGAAAGCAAAGGCAGCCGCGGCGACATCGGTGCCGGCTTCGCCGCCGCCGAGATCGTGGTAGACGGAACCTATCATACCCAGGTCCAGACCCATTGCTGCCTGGAACCCCATGCCATCGTCGCGGCCTGGCACGAGGGCGGCCTCGACGTCTGGATGTCCACCCAATTCACCGCCGGCGTGCGCGCGCAGTTGGCCCGCCATTTCCAATTGCCCCTTTCCCGCGTCCGGGTACGGGCCGAGGCCGTTGGCGGAGGTTTCGGTTCCAAGTCCCAGATCGGCATCTACGGGCGCACGGCGGTAGCCCTTTCCCGGCTGGCCAAGGTACCGATACGCCTGGTCTATCGCCGCGACGAGGAACAGATGGATAGCGGCAACCGCCCCTCCAGTGAGCAGCATCTGCGCATCGGAGCCCGCCGCGACGGAACCCTGACGGCGCTTTCCCTGCATTCCTACGGCAGCGCCGGCATCGCCTTCGGCGCCGGCGTCGGCAATATGGCCACCGCGTTATACCGTTGCCCCCATGTGGAATCCCGGCAATATGATGTCTTTACCCATGCCGGTCCCGCTTGCCCCATGCGTGGTCCCGGCAACACCCAGGGTGCCTTCGCCCTGGAACAGGGCATCGATGAACTGGCGGGAAAACTCGCCATGGACCCCCTTGCCCTCCGCGATGTCATCGACCCCAGCCCCGTTCGCCGGGAGGAACGCCGCATGGGCGCCGAAAGAATCGGCTGGACGCAGCGCAAGCCGCCGGGGGCTGATCAGGGGCCGGTCAAACGCGGTATGGGCATGGCGCAATCCCTGTGGTCCGCCAATATCCAGACCAATGCCGCCTGCGAGCTACGCCTGTGGCGGGATGGCCGGGTCGAAGTGCTTTCCAGCGTGCAGGACATCGGCACCGGAGTCGGTACGGTCCTGGCCCAGGTGGTGGCCGAGGAACTGGGTCTGCAGCCGGAAGATATCCATGTGCGCATCGGGGATACCGAATTTCCCTCGGGACCACCTTCCTACGGCAGCCGTACCACCGCCTCCATCACTCCCCCTGCCCGCACCGCCGCCTGGCAGATCAAAGAGGCCCTTTTCCGCTCCGTCGCCTCGGCTTGGCAGGTGGATCCGCAACGATTGACCGTGCAAGACGGCTGGATCCATTTGCGCGATGAGCCGCAGCAGCGCATCTCCTGGCGGGAGGCGGCCGCCGCCCTGCGTACCGACCGCATCAGCGCCTTTGCCGGGCGGAGCGATGACTATGCCGGTTTCCGCAGCCGCTCGGGCGATGCGGCCATGGCGCTGAACGACTTGGGTGGAGTCCAGTTCGCCGAAGTGGCCGTCGATACGGAGACGGGCGTCATCCGCGTGGAACGGGTGGTGGCCGTTCAGGACTGCGGCCGTCCCATCAACCCCTTGCAGATTGAAAGCCAGGTGCAAGGGGGCGTACTCATGGGCGTTTCTTATGCGCTGCTGGAGGAACGGATCCTGGATACCAACACTGGCTGGATGCTCAATCCCAATCTGGTCGATTACAAATTGACAGGGGCGTGGGACACCCCGCAGATAGAGGTGGTACTGCTGGAAAATTACCAGGGCTTTAGCGCCACCGATGCCTACGGCATTGCCGAACCGGCCAACATTGCCACCGCCGCCGCCATCGCCAACGCCGTCTACAACGCCATCGGCGTGCGCATGCGGTCCTTGCCCATGACGCCCGCAAAGGTACTCCATGCCCTCGGCGCCGTAAGCGGAGGGCCGCGCTGATGGAAGCCTTCCAGTGGCAACAGGCCCGGTCGCCGGCGGAAGCCGCAGCCCTCGTCACCCAGACCACGGCCGAGGCGATGCTCACGCTGCAGGGCACGCCGAGCGCACAACAGGCCATCCTGGTGAAAGCCGGCGGGGTGGACATGCTGGACCTTATGAAGGAAGGCCTGGTCAATCCCCGGCGCCTGGTGGACATCAGCCGGTTGGCGGAACTGCAGGGCATCTCCCGGGAGGGCGACGACAGCCTGCGCATCGGGGCGCTGACTACCCTGGCCCAGATCGCCGCACACCCCGGTCTCCGGCAGAGCCATGCCGCGTTGGCACAAGCGGCCGCCATGGCAGCCAGCCCGCAAATCCGCAACCGCGCCACCCTGGGCGGGAATCTGCTGCAACGGCCGCGCTGCTGGTACTTGCGCTCCGCCGCCCATCACTGCCTGCGCAAGGGCGGTGGACACTGCTTCGCCTTTGCGGGCGACAATCGCTACCACGCCATTTTTGCCAATCACGGCTGCGCCATCGTCCATCCCTCTACCCCGGCCACCGCGCTCCTGGCCTTTCATGCACAGGTGGAACTTCTCCACCCGCAAGGCCAGCGGCGGCAGGTTCCGCTGGAGGATTTTTTCGTTTTGCCCGAAGCGGATATGCACCGGGAAAACATTCTTGCGGCCGGGGAGATCCTGACGGCGGTATGGCTGCCGCCCCAGATACAGACCAATCGCTCCATTTATTTACAAGTTGCTGAACGGGAAGCCTTCGATTGGCCCCTTGCGGCCGTGGCAGTGGTCGTGGATCTCGACGCGGCCGGCCTTTGCCAGCGGGCGAGTATTGTGCTCGGCGCAGTGGCGCCGGCTCCCTGGCGGGCGCGACAGGCAGAAGCCCTGCTGACGGGGGCGACCATCAACGGGAAAACGGCGGAGGCGGCGGGAGAGGCAGCGCTGGCGGGGGCAACACCCTTAGCGCAGAATGCCTACAAACTACCCTTGCTCGCAACATTGGTACGCCGTGCCGTGCTGGCTGCCGCCGCCTTGCCGCAGGATCCGCGGGCGTCATGATTCTGAAATTGGCGCAGTGTTGCTGCCGTAGCCTCGGGAAGAGCGACCCCTCAACTGGCAAATCCACTTTATCATAGAGCCGGTTCCGCTGTGCCTCAGCGCATGCCTAAAGATTCGCAGGAGGCCAGGTCTTCCGGCGTATCGATATCCCGATGTACGCCGGAGTCCGAGCACGGGTATAGACGCAGCCCATCGAGATGCTGCGCCACGATGCCCCGGGCGCCTTCGTCTCCCTCCAGCTTGCAGAGGGAGCTCCCCAAGGACCGGGAAAAACCGACGGGATGCCCTTGCCGGCCCGCATAGAGGGGCGCGGCCAAGACCGCACCGTCCCGCAGCAACTCCGCCACCCCTTGGATGGTGCCCTTCTGAATAAAGGGCATATCCGCCAGCGCGATGATCCAGGCGTCCGCCTCCGCGCTCGCCCGCACCCCGCAGACAATGCTGCGCCCCATGCCCTGCGACGATTCCGGACAGGGCAACACGGGGACGTCATGATCCGCGAAGAGTCGAGCCAATGCCTCGTCCTCGGGACGGATAACCGCAATCAACCGATCCGTACCCCCCATCAGCGCATGGGCGGAGGCGAGGGCCATGGGCGTCCCGCCGGCAAGGGGTTGGAGCAGTTTAGGAGAGCCGAAGCGACGGCTGGCGCCCGCTGCCAGGAGGACACCCGCGATCACGCCCCGGCTAGGCATGCGCTTGCGCCGGGATCCGTTGCCGGGGAGAAATGGAGGTCATGGCACAAGGTCTGCTCCCGCAAGAGGCCATCGTTGCTGCTCTGGTGTGCGCCTCCATATCCCCCGGAGCGTTGCGAAATGCGCGAAGGCCGCGCAAATTTATAAAAACATCCTTCCCATGCGGAAGTTTTGCCGGCAAGCGACGCAACCTTTATCCCGATCACACGTCATAATATTCTCATGAATACCAAAAAGGGAGAAGCCGCATGGAAACCAGTACCGGATTGACCACTGCCGAAGCGCGACAGCGGCTCGCCCGCTTCGGCCCCAACGCCGTGGTCGAAAAAAAACCGCGGACCTGGCTGCTCTTTCTCCATAAATTCTGGGCCCCGGTGCCGTGGATGCTGGAGTTGACCCTGATCCTCGAAGGGATCCTCGGCAAGTGGCCGGAGGCGACGATCATCGCCCTGCTGCTGATTTTCAATGCAGTGCTGGGTTTTAGCCAGGAGCGCAAGGCGCAGGGGGCCCTGGAGCTATTAAAACAGCGCCTGCGTATCACGGCGCGGGTGTGCCGCGATGGGGAATGGCAGAGCATCCCCGCCGCGGAATTGGTGCCTGGTGATCTGGTCCATGTGCGGGTGGGGGATATTGTCCCGGCCGACCTTGCCATCAGCGAAGGGGATGTCCTCGTGGATCAGTCGGCACTGACCGGCGAATCAATGCCCGTGGAGCGTAGCGCGGGGGCGGATCTGTACTCCGCTTCCATGGTCCGCCGGGGTGAGGCCAGCGCTATGGTGAAGGCCACCGGGGCGCAAAGCTATTTTGGCAAAACCGCCGAACTGGTGCGTGGCGCCGGTGCCAAGAGTCATCTGGAAACGCTGGTCCTGGCCATTGTCCGCTATCTGGTTCTGATGGACGGCCTGTTGGTGGCCGCCATCCTCGTCTACGCCACGCTGACCGGCATGCCGCTGGCGGAGATCCTCCCCTTCGCTTTGATCCTCCTCGTCGCCTCGGTGCCGGTGGCCCTCCCCGCCACCTTTACCCTGGCCACTGCCATGGCCTCCCTGAATCTGGCCCGGCGCGGCGTTCTGGTGACGCGCCTGGCGGCCATCGAGGAGGCGGCGGCCATGACGGATCTGTGCAGCGACAAGACCGGCACCCTTACCCAGAATTGCCTCAGCTTGCTGGATTTGAAGGTTTGGGCAGACAGCAGTGCGGCAGAATTGCTGGCCATGGCCGCCTTGGCCAGCGACGCCGCCACCCAGGACCCCATCGACCTGGCGATTCTCCAGGCGGCGCGGGACAAAGGGGTGAGCAGCCCCGGTCGCGGGGATTTTGTGCCCTTCGACCCCAGCACCAAACGTTCCGAAGGCACCTTTCAGAAGGACGGCAGTACCTGGCGCGCCATGAAGGGGGCACCACAGATCATTGCCCCTTTGGCCCAGGTCCAGGACTGGGAAGGTCCCACGGAGACCCTCGCCAATCAGGGGGCACGGGTCCTCGCCGTCGCGGCCGGGCCGGAAGGCGCGCCGCGCTTCCTCGGCCTGCTGGCCCTGGCCGACCCCATCCGTCCCGACGCGGTGCAGGTGCTACAGAACCTGCACCAACTCGGCGTCATGGTGCGCATGGTCACGGGCGACAGCACGGCGACGGCCAAAACCGTCGCCGGAGAACTGGGCCTGAAAGGGCAGGTTTGCAATCGCGCGGACATTGGCGAAGATTGCGCCGTTTATGCCGGGGTTTTTCCCGAAGACAAGTTTCATCTGGTGCAAGGTCTGCAAAAACAAGGAAAGATCGTGGGCATGACGGGCGACGGGGTCAATGACGCCCCGGCCCTTAAGCAGGCGGAGGTGGGAGTAGCCGTAGAAAGCGCTACGGACGTGGCCAAAGCCGCCGCCAGTCTGGTCCTCACCACCCCTGGTCTAGGCGGAGTGGCCGATGCCGTGGAAACGGGCCGGCGGGTCTATCAGCGAATGCTCACCTACACCCTCAACAAGATTGTCAAGACCTTTCAGGTCGCCCTCTTCCTGAGCCTCGGCCTGTTGATTTTCCGCGATTTTGTGGTCACCCCCCTACTGGTTCTCCTGCTCCTCTTTGCCAATGATTTTGTCACCATGTCCTTGGCTGGCGACCGGGTACGCCCATCGCCCAAACCCGATCGCTGGCAGGTACGCACACTGGTCTTTTCGTCCCTGGTGGTGGCCATTGCCTGGCTGATCTATATTTTCGCCATCTACGTCGCGGGCAAGGCTCTGTATTTGCCCCTGGCGGGCATTCAGACCCTCGATTTTCTGGGTTTGGTCTTTTCGGGTCTGGCCAACGTCTTCCTGGTGCGCGAACGCGGCCATCTCTGGGCCTCCCGCCCCGGCCAATTCCTGCTCTGGGCCAGTCTCGCCGACGTGGCGGCGGTGAGTATCCTGGCGACCCAAAGCTGGCTCATGGCCCCCCTGCCCTTGCTCTTCGTCCTAGGCCTGCTGCTCGCCACCCTCCTCTACACCCTCTTGCTGGATCAGATCAAGGTGCCGCTCTTGCGCCATCTCACCAGCGCTTGAAGAGGCGGGGTTTCGGGGACAGCCATGACCCGGTAGCGGATGCCGCCGGAAACCACCGACATAAAACGCTAGGGCTTCCTGCCAAATCCGGCCTCAAGCGGAGGGGCCCAGGGTGCAAGGCCCCGGAGCCGCAAACTATTGGTCAGGACAAAGACCGAGGAGAGCCCCATGGCCACTCCGGCCAGCATGGGATTGAGCTGGATACCTAACGGTGCGGCCACCCCGGCGGCGATGGGAATGAGCAGGATGTTATAGAAAAAGGCCCAGAACAGATTCCCCCGGATGGTGCTCATGGTCTTGCGCGCGGCCTGAATGGCAGTGACCACCCCGGCCAACTCACCCCGGGTCAGGGTCACATCCGCTGCCTCGATGGCGATGTCGGTACCCGAAGCGAGGGCCATGCCCACATCCGCCTGGGCCAGCGCCGGGGCATCGTTGATGCCATCGCCCACGAAGGCGACCTTGCGGCCCTGTTTTTGCAGTCCTTGGACCACTGCCGCCTTGTCCTGAGGCAGCACCTCCGCATGAACCTCCTGGATACCCAACTGCCGCCCTACCGCATGGGCCGTCGGCCCCGCGTCCCCGGTGACCATGGCGATCTGCAAACCCATGGCGCGGAGCATCGCTACCAGCGCTATGGCATCGGTTTTCACGGGATCGGCGATAGCCAGCACGCCGACGGTCAATTCATCCGCCGCAACAAGAACCGTGGTCTTGCCAGCGCCCTCCAGTTGCGTAGCCGTTTCCGCCCAGGCCCCGGGGCTGACACCTTCCCGTTCCAGAAAACGGCGGGCACCGATACGCACCAGGCGGCCTTCGACCATCGCCTGTACGCCAAAACCGGGAACGGCGGCGAAGTCACTGACGGCTGGCAACGGGACCCCTTGTCGACGGGCCGCCTCCAGCACCGCGCGGGCGAGGGGGTGCTCGGAAGCAGCCTCCACCGCCGCCGCCAGACGCAGCAGCGCGGACGGATCCTCGGCCACGCAATCCGTGAGCGAAGGCCGCCCCTCGGTCAGGGTGCCGGTCTTGTCCAGGAGGACCGTATCCACTTTGGACAAGGTCTCCAATGCCTCTCCTTTGCGGAACAAAACCCCCAGTTCCGCAGCCCGCCCGGTGCCGACCATGATGGCCGCCGGCGTTGCCAGACCCATGGCGCAGGGACAGGCCACCACCAATACCGCAACGGCCGAGAGCAATGCCATGGTGATGGCGGGGGCGGGACCGATGGCGAGCCAAACGCCAAAGCTCAGCAACGCGATGGCGAGGACGATGGGCGTAAACACCCGCACCACCTGATCGGCGAGGCCCTGGATGGGGAGCTTGCCGGTCTGGGCCTGCTCCACCAGGCGGATGATCTGCGCCAGTACCGTATGCTGGCCCACCGAGGTCGCCTCGATCACCAGCCTGCCTTCCGCGTTGACGGTACCCCCGACCACCTTGTCGCCCGGGTGCTTGGCCGCAGGCAGGGGTTCTCCCGTCAGCATGGCTTCATCCACATGGGAAACGCCCTCTCGCACCACCCCGTCCACCGGCAGCCGCTCTCCGGGCCGCACGAGGACCTGATCGCCCGGCGCCACCGCGCCGATGGCTACGGTTTCCTCTTTCCCATCGCGCAAGATGTGGGCTTCCTTGGCCTGCAATCCCAGGAGCTTCCGGATGGCCGCCGAGGTCCGTCCCTTGGCCAGTTCTTCCAGGTATTTCCCGAACAATACCGCCGCGATCACCACCGCTGCCGAATCGAAATAGACGTGGCGGGCGGCGGCCGGGAAGACTCCGGGCGCGAACAATACCACCATGCTGAACAGCCAGGCCGCGCCGGTACCGGTCGCGACCAGGGAGTTCATATCCGGAGAAAGCTGGCGATAGGCAATGAAACCGGGGCGGAAAAAACGCCGACCGGGGCCGAAGAGCACCACCGAAGCGAGTAACGCTTGCACCCATTCCCAGAAATGGGGAAAGGGGCTGCTGGTAACGAGCATCCCATGGATGGCCGGAACGAAAGCGCCGCCCATGGAAAGCACTAGGACAAGCAGGGCCAGCAGCAGGGCCAGGACCACATCCCGGCGCATGGCGGCCAGGCTCTGGCGTTTCCGCGCCGCTTCGTCTTCCCCGCCGCCGGCCAGAGGCCGGGCGCTATAGCCCGCCTCGGCAACGGCCGCGGTGAATGCCGCAATGCCCACCGTGGCGGGGAGGTAACGCACGGTGGCGCGCTCGGTGGCCAGATTGACGGTAGCCTCGATTACCCCCGTCATCCCCCGAAGCGCCTGCTCCACATGATGCACGCAGGAGGCGCAGGTCATCCCCTCGATGGCCAGTTCGGTTTCGGCCACCACCGGTGCGTAGCCCGTCGCGGCAATCACGGCCACGAACTGCTGGGGTGTCACCTGCTCCGGGTCGTAGTCTAGGGAAGCCTGCTCGGTGCCGAGATTGACGTTCGCATCCCGCACCCCGGGGAGTTGGCCGAGCGCCTGTTCCACCCGGGCGCTGCAGGAAGCACAGGTCATCCCTTCAATGCCAATATCCACGTGTTCCAGCGCCTGATCAGCCATATTCCGCCCACCCATTATCCCTTGGGGGATACTCTAAGCTATGATGTCCACTACAAGGTCAAGGGATGGCATCCTCTAGGATGTGGAGAATGGTGTTGACAGCGTCTGTGCGCGCATCCGTGTAGGAGCGGGACATGCCCGCGACCGCCAATGTTCGCGCCCATGGGCCGCTCTTACCAGGTGTGAGGACGCTTCCTGATGGCGGGGTGCTGCCCACCAGCTTCCCTATGATCGCGTGCTCCGCGGCGCATGATGGCGCCGGCCAGCGCCGGATTGCCCGACGAAAACCAGCCAGGTGCGCCGCCCATCCAGCCACAGGAAGGCGTTTTGGCGAAAACGGACAGCCCAGTCACAGGCCTCCGGGCAGGAGATATCCGGCAGGGCCAAGGCTTCTTCCCACCAGATCCCTAGCCCGCCCCAGGCAGGCCAGAAGATTTTTTGGTGTTTACGCAACGCTGCGCGCAGGGCGCCTTGGCGACGCCGGTTCTGCCACGCGCTGGTAGGCATGGAACCTGGGTTCCAGGCCGTGATGATGGCTAGTCTCCGGCCTTGGGCCGCTTCCCCCACCTGCTGCCAATGGCAGCGGCCACCCCGTTTCCGCCAGCCGTAGACACTGGCCAGATAGACGACGCCAAGGGCATCGACCGCATCGCCCGGCCATGGCTCACAACGCACTTTCCCCCAAGGCGATACGCCGCACAAGATCGTCCATGCGGCTGCGGATGGCTGCGCGCGGGGCCTTGAAATGATCGACCAAAATCGCAAAGGCGTATTCCTGACCATGATTCCCCCGAATGAGCCCGGCCAGCGCCAGCGCATCCCGCAAGGTGCCGGTTTTGGCGCGCACTGTGCCCATGGGCAGACCCTCCAGGCGATGGCGCAAGGTGCCATCCTCCGCCCCCACCGGTAGCGACGCCCGCCATAATGCGCCCCAGGGCTGCTGGTAGGATTGCGCCAGGGCGCGCACCAGATCGGCAGCGCTCAGACGCGCGTTCCGCGATAAGCCGCAGGCATCGGCCACCTCCGCCTGCTGGTCGATGACCCCCTCCCGCAATAGCCAGTCCCGCAGCCTGGCCAGGGCGGAATGGGTAGCCCCATCGCCCCCGCGGGCCAGATCGGCATCCCGCAGCAGGATCTCGGCGTGGGTGTTCTCACTGACCTTGTTGACTACCGTCACCGCATCAATGATCGCCGGCGATCGGCGCTGGGCGAGCACGACATAACCCGGATAAAAGGGCCGCTGGGGCGCCGCGCTTCCCTGCCCCCGTGCCCGTACCTGGACCTCGCCCGTGACCCGGATGCCTTGATCCAGCAAGGCCTGCTGCAGGGCTAGGCCGGCAAAGCGGGCGGGATCCGGCTGCGCCAGCATGGCGCTAACCGGCGCGGCGCGGGCGCGGATGCTGCCGATCAGCACCCAATGCTCACCCACGATTTCCAGACGGAGCGGAATCACCTCCTCCCCCGCACCCACGGTCTTCACCGCATTGCGGATGACACCCAGCGGATTGGGGACAATCTCCGCACTGGCGGGCTGACCGCTTCTTGCCCCCGGCCGCACCAGCACCTCCACCATGGCATCGTTGAAGGTCAAGGCACTAATGGGCGCACCGTACCAGTAGCGCTGATCCTCCGGCGTCCAGCCCATGGGCGCATATTCCGTGGGAAAGAGGCGGCTATCGGCCAAAATGCCATCGGGCACCTCGCGCACGCCCGCCTGCCATAGCTGTTCTGCCAGGTCGCGCAGGGGAGACAGGGCCGGCCCCCTTCGCGTCTTGCCATGGAAGGGAAAAATCCGGCTGGAAAGGTTGGGGTCCCCGCCGCCGAGAAAAATCAATGGACCCATGACGCGACCGGCGACCAGGCCCTGGGCCAGGACCCGGGTAAGGAAATGATCCTGCGCACCCAGGTTATGCAGGACATAAGCCGTGGTGAGCAGTTTGGCAGTAGAGGCCGGCAACTGCGGCGCCGTAGCGTTCTGGCTGAGCACCGGTGCGCCGCCCCGCACATCCTGCACCAGCACACTCCAGCGTCCCCCCGGCGTGCCTGGGGATTCCGGGTCGGCCGGCGCGGGGCGACTTGGCTGTCCCGGTAACGCGGCATGGGCAAGACCGCTGCTCCCCATACCCATCAGCAGCAAAAACCCGCAAACGCCATGGCGCCATCCCCGATGTAACGACCCCTGTACCCCCTGCCCTTTTCCCACCGCCAGGCCCTCCCGCATTTTGCCGCTCGTCCTTAATCTACCTCCAGTACCACCCAATGCAAGAGCGCCTAACGGCAACGGGGCAGAAACAATGCCCCAGGCATCCGCGCCGCCAGGGCCAGACTCGGCAGCGCCGCCAGAAACGCGAGCAAAAAGAATCTGGTAAAGCCCACCTCGGCAGCGATATAGCCACTGAGGCTGCCTACCACCGTCGCCGCCACCGACATCAGGGCCGAACCGATGGCAAAGTGGGTCGCTTGATAGCTGCCCCGGCAGCGCTGCATGAGAAAGACCATCAAGACCGCCGTACCCAAGCCCGCCGCCGCCTGTTCAAAGGCTACCACCGCCCCTACCCAGAACAGGGATGGCACGGCCCAGGCCAGCCAGGCATAGGCAGGAATGGCCAGGGCCTGGATGAGGGTCAGCGGGAATATCGCCCGCCGCAGCCCCCAGCGGGAAATGATGACCCCGCCCAGCAGGGCGCCCCCCACCCCCGTCACGGTCCCCACCGTGCCGGTGAGGATGCCGCGCGCCGCCAGGCCATAGCCCAAATGGTCGAGAAAGGGCGTCACCATGGCAAACATCATGGCGTCGCCGGCACGAAAGAGCAGGATAAAGGCCAGGGCGAGGCCAATGGCCGGTTGTTGCAAATAAGAATGAAAGGCCTGCCTTACCTCATGCCAACGCTGCCCGTCGCTAGGGGCTGCGTCGGGAGCCGGAGGCAGAAGCCGCCGATGCAGCAGGGCCAGGCCCCAGAGCATGATGGCGGCGGCGAGAAAGCAGGCCGTCCAAGACACCCAGCCCGCCAGGATGACCAGGCCGCCGTTGCCCACCAGCATGGCCACCCGGTACGCCGCCACCCGCACTCCTGAAAAGGCCGCCTGGGCATCGTCCGCCAGGATCTGGATGTAATACCCGTCCACGGACATGTCATGGGTGGCCGAGAGGATGGCCATGAGGACAAAGATCTTGGCCGCCAGATCCAGGTCCATCTGCTGGGCAGGCCAGATCAGGGCCGCGGCAGCCCCGCCCAGGAGCAGTTCCATGATGAGCAACCAGCGTTTTTTATTGGCGAAAAGGTCGAGCAGTGGACTCCATGCAAACTTGAGATTCCATGGCAAGCCGAACAGGGAGAGGAGGCCAATAACCTGCAGGCTGGCGCCGGCGGCCGTAAAAAATTGCACCGACACCTGTTGTACCAGGGAAAAGGGCAGTCCCTCGGCAAAGTAGGTGCTGGCCGTCCAAGCCACGGTGCGGAATCTTTTTACCAAAGGCTACCCTGAGATAAAAAACCCCCGCGTGAGCGGGGGTCTGAGGCGGAAATGCGAATCTTAGGAGGCTTTGGGCGGTGCGATGGGCTTTTGCGCCAGGACCCAGGAGGCCAATTCCTTGGCTTCGGCCGGGGTAACATTCTGTGCCGGCATGGGCATGGGACCCCACACCCCGGTGACGCCATGTTCAATGGCATTGCTGAGGGTGGCCACGCCCTTGGGGTTACCCTTGTACTTGTAGGCCACCCAGGCGAAGGCCGGCCCTACGATCTTCTGTTCCACCTGATGGCAAGCGAAGCAGCCCTTGGATTCAGCAAGAGACTTGGCCTTGGCCATCTGGTCCGGACTCATGGTGTTGGTAGCTGCCACCTTGACAAAGTGACCGCCCGCATTCTGCCCATCAAAACTGGATGGCGATGCCGTGGCGCCGGTGCTGCCGTCCGACGTGGTGCCCGCACCGGCTGCCGAGCTCTCGCTCGGCGCCGTGGTGGACTCTTCCTTCTTTGCACATGCTGCGGCGAGGGTGACCACGCCGGCAAGAAGCAGAAAACGAACAACGGGCTTCAAACTTTTTACATCTAGCATAGTACACCCCCTTCCATAGGCCGATTCTACATCGGCTTGATCAAGCAGCAGGCAATTTACTCGGCGGAAGAATCGCCGGTGGAGGCAGCGGAGCCGGTGCTGGCAGCGGAACTCTCGCTAGCACTGGTAGCAGGTGCGGATTCCATGGGCGCTGCCATGCCTGCGGAGCTTTCCGTCGTGGTGGTGGCCGGAGCAGAAGACTCGGTGGTGGCGCTGCTCTCGGCGGGGGCCGTCGTGCTCTCTTCCTTCTTGGCGCAAGCGGCTGCCAGGGCAATGACGCCGGCAACGAGAACGATCCGGGCAAGGGGCTTGATTTTGGCGATTTCCAGCATGTCTTTAACACTCCTTCTCTAGGGTTAAACGGTTTGCACTGATGAATGTATAGCCTAAAACGCGATGAGATGGTACCACTAAATTTCTTCCAGCCAAATACCCCGGCGCAGATGGGTGCGCCGGCGGTGGCCACACCCACGCCGATCCGCCCGCATCCGGCCGGGAGAGAAGGCTTCCGCAAGCCCCGCTGGATAGAGTCCCGGAGGACCACGGCGATAGGTGCGGCCCGGCCGCGGATTTTTCCCAAGCCCGTTGTTGGGGGGGCATGGCCCTTCTCCCGCGGCAATCACAAAGCTATTGTACCTTCAGACACCAAGATCTATTATATCCTCATTCGTTTTTTTGGGGGGATATAAGAATGCCAACGGAGCCTAGCAAAAGTCCTTATAGCGCACTTCATCCGGTTAAGTTGCAGACCATTCGGGACGCCATCCATCCGGAGCGTTACCAACGGTCCGCGGGGCGTGCCGTCGCTTGGTATATTTTCGACGGAGCCCTGTATCTGGCCTTCATTAGCGGTGCCCTGCTGGTGCAATCCATCTGGTTGAAGCTGCTCTTCGGTCTCCTGGCGGGCTCGGCCATCGCCTTCATGTTTGTCTGGGCGCACGATGCGGCCCACGGTGCGCTCTTCCAGAGCAAAAGGGTGGCCGAGGTCATGGGCACCATCTTCATGCTGCCCTCCTTCAACATGTATCGACTCTGGGCCTTTGGCCACAATCGGGTCCATCACGGCTTTACCAGTTTCACTCCCATCGACTGGATCTGGCGTCCCTGGACACCCAGCGAGTACGCCAGCAAGCGCTGGTGGCAGAAACTGGTCTATCGCCTGGAGCGCAGCCCTTACACCTGCGCTCTGCACTACCTCTTGCGGGTATGGTGGCCGGGCATGGTGATGTTCAAGGCCGATGCCAAGAACAAAGACAGCCGCAGCTTCACCATCAGCAAGCTGATCACCCTGGGCTTCTTCCTGGCCTTTTCGGCGCTGGTCTTTGCCGCCGCCGGGGTTTGGGGGGTGCTGGCGGCAGTGATTTTGCCGTTCATCGTCTTCAACTACTACATCGCACTCTTCGTATTTCTCCACCACACCGATCCGCAGGTGCCGTTTTTCAGTGAAAAAGAGGAGTGGAGTCAGAGTATTGGCCAGCTTTATTGCAGCACCATCGTGCGCTGCTCGAAGATCAGCGAGCTCCTGATCCACAATATCCTCATTCATGCACCGCATCATGTGGACCCGCGCATTCCCTTTTATCACCTCAAGGGGGCCTATGAAGATCTGGCCAGCCAATACGGTCAGTACATTCACGAGGTCCGTTTCAGCTTTCGGCATGTGCGCGGCATCTTCAAGCAATGTCAGCTCTACGACTACGAGGCTAAGCGCTGGATGAGCTTCCGCAGCGCCCGCAGTTGGATCAATGAGCAGGCCATGGCGCTCAGCGCCTCCTCTTCCTCCATGGTCCTGGAGGAAGCGGCCAAGTAGGCGCAGCAGGTTCAGGACAACAACGCCAGGCCCGGCATGGACGTCTGCCGGGCCTGGCGTTGCCGGTGACAGTACCGGCCTTTAGTCGATGACGATCTTCTTGCGTTTGGCCGAATCGGCCTTGGGCAGGACCAACTCCAGGACGGGGATTTCAAGAGTCCGCGAGCAAGATGCGATTCCGGCCCGCCTTCTTGGCCCGGTAAAGGGCCCCATCGGCACGGTCGATCACCGCCGCCAAGCGTTCGCCCGGCTGCCAGAGGCTGACCCCGGCGCTGAAGGTCACCGCAATGGGGGCGTCCTTATGCCGGACGGGCGTCCGGGCGAGGTCCTGCTGCACCCGGGCAATGGCCTGCAAGGCATGGGGGGTATCGGCATCCGGGAGAAGGACGATGAACTCCTCGCCCCCAAAACGGGCCACCACATCGCTGGGACGCAAATCCCGGATCAGCAGTTGGGTGAGGTGGCGGAGGATTTCATCGCCTAGGTCATGGCCGTAGGTATCGTTGATCCGCTTGAAGTAATCGAGATCCAGCATGGCCAGGGACAAGGGCTGATGGAGCCGCTGCGCGCGATTGCTCTCCCGCTCGAAAGCGGCATCCAGGCCGCGGCGGTTCAATACTCCGGTGAGGGGATCGGTATGGATGAGCTGGCTGGTCTGCTCCAGTTCGGTCTCCAGTTGATGGATCTGCACCTGCGCCACTTCCACTTGCTGGCGGGCCTGCAGCAAGTCATCGCGCAATTGCCGGCCCCGCAACTGCATTTCCTTGCTGTCGCCAATGATGCGGGAGACGATGTCATGGATGCTTTCCCAATCGTCAATGGCCTCCAGATGCTTGAGGCTCGTTTCCAGGTTGCGGTAGTAACTCCCCGAGCGATCGGAAAATTCACCAATGCCCTGGATGATCAGCCCCACCAGTTCCTTCACCGCGGCCCGGGCTTCCTCCACGCTATGTTTGAGGACACCCTGCTTGTAGATGATGTCCTTCAGGCTATTTTCGGCCTGCTGCACCCGTTCGTTATCCAAGGGCTGGCTGATGATGCCCTGCAAAAGCGCCATCTGTCCGCTCAACCATTTGTCTTCCGGCAGGAGCTCGGTGACATTGTCCACGATGAGCCGTAGGAGATGTTCCAGGCCTTGGCGCAGCTCCATCTGTCGTTCCCCGGCCTCATCAATACGCCGCCATAACTCGCGGGCCGCCGTCAGGAGGGGGCGGGAGGCATCGCCGCTGGCGTTTTCCGCGGCCTTGAGGCATTTTTCTCCCTGGGACTGGACGCTATCCTGGCCGAACCACGGCAATATGCCCAGTTGCAAGGCCTGCCGCCATAGCGTTTGCCAGTTTGCACAGACCACCTCTGCACGGTCTGGCGTTGCCAGGCCATCAGCGCGCAGCGCCGCAGCGGCGGGCTGTTCCAGATCGGAAAGGGATGCCTGGCCAACGGCGCGTTCGGGCAACAGGGACCACTCATCAACCGTAAGAGCCAGGCGCAGGGGCAGTTGCGGGTTCTCTTCGTGGAGCAGCGCGCTCATGGCGGCGCGCTTTTGCAGATGGGTGAGCCCTTGCTGGGAGCGCTCCCATTCGTGAAGTAGACGACTCAGGAGCGCACCCCAGGAAACGCCGTGTTGGGCGGCATCGTGGCAACTCTGGATCAGGGTGGACAGCGCCCGTTCGACGGTGTCGGTGCGGCCATTGCGCGCGGCGGCGTGGATTTCCACCCAGGGAGACCCATAGCGCTCGCCCCATTGCCGGAGCAGAATCAGCAACCAGGGGGGTATGTCCGCCGTTGCGCCCTGCCCCGCCAACTCTTCATAAAAGCGCTGGTAATGCTCGGGCGTCGGCGGCAGCCCGGCCGCTGCCAGGCGCTTGAAGGCCTCTCGAGCAATGGCGGCGGGAGAGAGGGATTTGCTCACATCAACCGTAGTATTGCCGATACCAGGAGAGGAAGGGCCCCAAACCGTCGTGCAAGGTGGTGTCGGGTGCGAAGCCGATGGCCTTTTGCAGATCACTCACATCGGCATAGGTGGCGCTTACATCACCGGCCTGCATGGGCAGCCATTCGATCTGTGCCTTGCGTTCCAGGAGTTTTTCCAGGGCCTCAATAAAGTCGATGAGGGGGACGGGCGTATGGTTACCAATGTTATAGAGCCGAAACGGAGCGGAACTGCTGGCCGGGTCTTTTTCGGACCATGGCGTTTGCGACTGCGGGGTATGGGGAATGAGCCGCACGACGCCTTCGATGATGTCGTCGATATAGGTAAAATCGCGCTGCATCTGTCCGTGGTTGAATACCGGTATGGGCTCGCCGGCCAGGATCTTCCGGGTGAAGCTGAAATAGGCCATGTCCGGCCGTCCCCAGGGGCCATAGACGGTGAAAAAACGCAGGCCGGTGCAGGGCAGGGAAAAAAGATGGGCATAGCTGTGGGCCATCAGCTCCCCGGCGCGCTTGCTGGCGGCATACAGGCTGACGGGATGATCGACGGGGTCGTGGACGCTGTAGGGGAGCGCGCTGTTGGCGCCGTAAACGGAACTGGAGGAGGCAAACAGGAGGTGTTCCACCTGTTGGGCGCGGCAGCCTTCCAGGACATTGACGAAGCCCACGATATTGCTGTCCACATAGCTATGGGGCGCCTCGAGGGAATGACGAACCCCGGCCTGGGCCGCCAGATGGATCACGGCATCAAAATGAGGGCCCGCAAAGAGGCCGGCGACGCCCGCGCGATCCGCCATGTCCAGGAGCTGAAACTGAAAGGCAGGGTGCCCTTCCAGTTGCGCCAGGCGATCTCGTTTCAGGCTGGGATCGTAGTAGTCATTGAGATTGTCCGCACCCTGCACGATCCAACCGTCCGCCAGCAGGCGACGGCAGAGATGAAAACCGATGAAGCCGGCGGCGCCGGTAACGAGGATGCGGCCGTCCATCACCGCCCTTTCTCCGCGAGCCAGCGCACATAGCGGGATACCCCCTCCTCCACATTCAGGAAGGGTGCCGAAAAGCCTGCCCCGCGCAGGGCGCCGATGTCGGCCTGGGTATAGCTCTGATATTTGCCGTGCAGGGCCTCGGGCATGGGCATATAGCGAATGACCTGGGCCTTGTGCAGGGCGCCGAGATGGCGCGCCGGCCGCTTCGCCAGGGCGTCGATGGCGCCCACCGTAGCCACGGCCACCTCGTTGAAGGTCTGCGCCTGACCCGTGCCCACATTGTAGATGCCCGTTCTGGGGTGCTCCAGAAAATGCAGGTTGACTGCGCAGACGTCGTCCACGTGGATAAAGTCGCGCCGCTGCTCGCCATCGCCGTAACCGTCACTGCCGGCGAAGAGGTGGACATAGCCATCGCGGCGGTATTGTTGGTAGAAATGCAAGGCTACCGAAGCCATGCGTCCTTTGTGCAGCTCCCGGGGACCATAGACATTGAAGTAGCGAAAACCATGGACGGGGGCCTTGAGGTTGGGCCAGACATGGCGCAAATACTGGTCGAACTGAAACTTGCTGAAGCCATAGATATTGAGCGGGGACTCACAGGCGCGTTCTTCCCGGAACTGCTGCGTCATGCCGTAGACCGAGGCACTGGAGGCATAGAGGAAAGGGACGTTGCGCAACTGGCACCAGTGCAGGAGGGTCTTGGAAAAAGCGTAATTATTCTCCATGATGTAGCGGCCGTCCGTCGCCATGGTGTCGGAACAGGCCCCCTCGTGGAAGATGGCTTCGATGGCAGGCAGCTTGCCTTCTTCGAGGAGCGTGATAAAACGCTCGGCTTCCATGTAGTCGGCGATATCGAGATCCGTCAGATTCAGGAACTTCCCGGCCTGGCTGAGATGGTCTACCACCAGGATGTCCGTGACCCCGCGCTGATTCAGGGCGTGGACCAGATTTGCACCAATGAAGCCGGCACCGCCGGTTACGATGATCATGCGTCCTCCTCCTTTTGCACGTATGATAACAGAAAGGAAGGGCGTTCCTAGCGGGTGCCATACCCGCATGGCAGAGCGTCCCGATGATCCTGCCATCATCGGGATCTGGCGGAGAACGGCTGCCTTGGCGCAGCACCCACCGGGGCACACTGAGCGAAATTTCATGAACGATCATGCACTACTGACCATCATCGTGCTGCTGGCGACGGCGGTGTTCCTCGTCGGCCTTGCCCGTAGCCTGCGTTTGCCCGCCATTTTCTCCTATCTGCTGACGGGGATCATTCTCGGGCCCCATGCCTTGGCGGTGGTCCCGGACCTTGCGGCCACCAGGCATCTCGCCGCTTTTGGCGTGGTCTTCCTGATGTTCAGTATCGGCCTGGAGTTCAGCCTTCCGCAATTGCTCAGCATGCGCAACCTGGTCTTTGGCCTGGGCTCGCTGCAAGTGGTGCTCACCACCCTGCTTTTCCTGGGCGCGGCGGCGCTGATGGGCATTCCCTGGCGCAGCGGAATGATCCTGGGGGGGATTCTCGCCATGTCTTCCACCGCCATGGTGGTACGGGCACTGGCCGACAAAATGGAACTCCAGACCCGCCATGGCCGGGTGGCCATCAGCATCCTGTTGTTTCAGGACCTTGCGGTCGTCCCGCTCCTCATCCTCATCCCTGCCATGGCGGGGAACCCGGCCAACCTGCCCCATGCCCTGGCCCTGGCCGCCCTCAAGGCTTTACTGGTCCTCCTGGTCCTGTTTTTCATCGGCAAACCCATCATGCGGCCCTGGTTTCATTTCGTGGCCGCGCGCAAGTCGACAGAACTATTCATGCTCAATGTCTTGTTGGTCACCTTGGGCCTGGCCTGGATCACCGAACAGGCCGGGCTTTCCCTGGCCCTGGGCGCCTTCGTGGCGGGCATGCTCATCTCCGAGACCGCTTATCGTTATCAGGTGGAGGCCGACATCGCGCCGTTCCGCGATGTCCTCCTCGGCTTGTTTTTCATTACCATCGGCATGCTGGTGGATATCCCCAATTTGTGGGCGGATCTGTCCTGGGTCCTGGGCATTCTGCTGCTTCTGCTCCTGGCCAAGGGCACTCTGGTATTCCTGCTGACCCGTTTGTTTCATTTCGAAACGGGGGTCGCCCTGCGGTCGGCCATCGTCCTTGCCCAGGCCGGCGAATTCGGCTTTGTCCTGCTGGCGCTGGCCAACCAGTACCAGATCCTCCCCGGGGAGGTTCTTCAGCCGGTGCTGGGCGCCATGCTGCTGTCCATGTTGCTCGCCCCGGTCCTGGTGGATCGCAATGGCTGGCTTGCCAAGCAGATGGTGGGCAGCTACCGGCGGAACCGGCAACGCGACCTGGGCAGCATACGGGATGCCGCCCCCGCTTCCGCCCATGTCATCCTGTGCGGTTACGGTCGTGTGGGGCAGAGCGTGGCGCGGCTGCTGGATGAGGAAGGGATTGCCTTTGTCGCCCTGGATCTGGATCCGGTGCGGGTACGCCAGGCACAGACGGCGGGCGAATCCATTTTTTACGGGGATGCAAGCCGCCGGGATGTTCTGACAGCGGCCGGCATTCGCAACGCCAGCGCCATGGTCATTACCTATGCCGACACCCAGGCCAGCCAGCGGGTGCTGTCCATTGCCAAGGAGTTGCGCCCGGATCTGCCGGTGATCGTCCGCGCCCATGATGATAGCCAACTGGCCAGGCTGGAGGCGGCGGGGGCGGATGAGGTGGTGCCCGAGGTGACGGAGGGCGCGCTGATGCTGGCATCACAGACCCTGCTGCTGCTCGGTTTCCCCATGAGTCATGTGCTGCGCCGTCTGCGCCGCGTGCGCCAGGAGCGCTATCAGTTTTTTCGCGGGGCCTTCTGGGGGAGTTCGGAACCGGGAGAGGATCGCGATTCCCCGCGACTCGCTTCCATCCCGCTGGGGGAAACCGCCTATGCCATCAAGCATAGTTTGCGCGAGCTGAATCTGGCCGCTTTCGGGGTACAGATCGTGGCCGTGCGCCGGCACGGGATCCGCGGCCGCGAGCCCGCACCGGAGACCATCCTCCAACAGGGGGATGTGGTGGTCCTCTTCGGCCCGCCCCAGGCCCTGACCGTCGCCGAGACCCGCTTGCTGGCGGGTGACTTGCCAGAGGCGTTGGCGGTGTAAAGGAGATTTAGCGGTTGCGCATGAAATCTGCCGTGCGCTGTAGGGCGGCGGTCAGGTCGCCGCGCACATCCTGGGGTACCTGGACCTCATCCATGGCCCGCATCATGCAGGCCATCCATTGATCGCGGGCCAGGTCGTCCACGGGGAAGGAGGCGTGGCGGGCGCGCAGACGGGGGTGGCCAAAGCGTTCGACATACAGATCCGGGCCGCCCAGCCAGCCGGAGAGGAAGAGAAAGAGGCGCTCGCGGGAACCGCTCAGGTCTTCGGGATGGATGCTGCGCAAGGGGCTTTGCCATTGCGGCTCACTACCCATGAGGTCGTAAAAGCGATTCACCAGGCGGCGCACCCCCTCTTCCCCGCCGAGGCGTTCATAGGGTGTCTGTTTTTCCGTCATGTCTTTGCTCCCATGTCAATATCCTTATCCTTACATCACTCCAGATAGGTATATCCCTGCAGGCCATCGGCAAAGGCCTGCAAAAATTGCTCTCGCTCTTCCGGATGAAGCGGCACGCGCGCATCGATTTTCTGCCCATAGCGGGCAAGCAGGTCACTGGCGGAGAATTGCACATACTGCAACACGGTCTCCACGGTATCTCCGGGATGGGGCTCCACCAGGGCGATGCTGCCATCGTCGCGGCGTAGCACATTGACCGAATCCGTATCGCCGAAGAGGTTGTGCATGTCGCCAAGAATTTCCTGGTAGGCGCCCACCAAAAAAATCGCCAGGACATAGGGTTTGCCCGGTTCCAGGACGTGAACGGGCAAGGCCGGCGTCAGACCGTCGGCCGTGACATAGGCATCCACCCGGCCATCCGAATCGCAGGTAATGTCCTCCAGGCGTGCCCGCCGCCGCGGTTCTTCCTCCAGCCTTTGCACCGGCACAATGGGGAAAACCTGATCGATGGCCCAGACATCGGGCAAGGACTGGAAGAGCGAGAAATTGCCGAAATACTTGTCGACCAGTTTCTCGTCGAGTTCGTCCAGCACGTCGCGATGGGCACGGTTGTGGCCATCGAGGGCCGCCCGCACCCGCCATAGCACATGAGCATAAAGGCCCTCGGCCTGGGCGCGCTGGACGAGGTTCAGCAGGCCGTGGTTGAACTGCTGCTGCACCTCTGCCATCAGGTAGAGGGCCTCATGATAGGCCTCCACTGCCGCGGCCGCAGTGGCATGATCCAGGTACGTCAGGAGCTGCTGCAACTCTGCCTGCAGGGCCGTCCCGGCGGCAGCGTCCAGAACGGGGGGGAACTCCCCCGGCGCCGTCTCCACATCGATGATGTTGGTCAACAATACTGCATGGTGGGCACTGAGGGCGCGCCCCGACTCCGAAATGACCAGGGGCTCCGGCAGGCCCTCGGCATGGCAGGTCTCAGCCAGGGCCGCAACAATGGCGCGGGCATAATCCCTGGCGTCGTAATTGGTGGAACAGAAGGCGCGCGAGCGCGTCCCTTCATAATCCACCCCGAGACCGCCCCCCACATCCACCACCCGAAGGCCCGCGCCGAGATGGCATAATTCGGCATAGAGGCGCGCGCACTCGCGCATGCCGCCCTTGATGAACTGGATATTGGGAATTTGTGAACCGAGATGGAAATGCAGCAGTTGCAGGGAATGCAGGGCATCCGCATGCCGCAACTGTTCCACGAGGTCGAGAATATCGGCGGCGGAAAGGCCGAATTTGGATTTTTCGCCGCCCGTATTCTGCCATTTACCGGCACCGGCGGACGCCAGGCGGGCGCGCACTCCGATACGGGGGGTGACCTGTAGGCGCTGGGCTTCGGCCAGGATCAGGGGGAGTTCGGAATGTTTTTCGACAACGATGAATACCTTGATGCCGAGCTTTTCCCCCATCAGCGCCAGACGGATATATTCTTCATCCTTGTAGCCGTTGCAGATCACCGTCCCACCGGCGGGCACGAGGGCGAGTACGGCGAGGAGTTCGGGCTTGCTCCCCGCCTCCAGCCCCACGCCGCCTTGGCCGGCGCGCAAAATCTCCTCTACCACGCGCCGTTGCTGGTTGACCTTGATGGGATAAACCGCCGTGTAATCGCCGCGATAATTTTCCGCCGCCATGGCTTCCGCAAAGGCCGCCTGCAAGGTCCCCACGCGATGGGCGAGGATTTGCGGAAAACGGAGCAGACAAGGCAGGCCCAGCCCTTCTTCCGCCAGCCGCCCGGTGATGTCCCCCAAGCCGATACCCGGGAGTTCCTGCCGCCCGTCGGGGTGGACGAGCAACTGGCCGTCGGCACCGACGTCAAAATAGCCCTCCCCCCAGTGGGGCAGGTTATACAGCGTGCGGCTATCATTCACTGTCCATCCCATCGGCGCGCCCTCCTCCATCCGTCGCTGCAGTCTATGGGCGCCTTGATGACGAGGCAAGAGGGCCTCCAGGAACAGCCGGCAAGGCTTGCACCCATCCCGCCTCTGCCCTAGCATGAAAATATGAAACATTTGGCCATGGCTAGCAAAACCGCAAAGGCAGTCGGGGACGACGAAGCAACACGCCGCATCCGCGCCCTGGGGCAGCGCATCACCGTTTTGCGGGTCGCGGTATTGCGTACCCTCCTGGAGGCTGGGCAGCCGCTAAGCCATCAGGAGATCCAGCAAAGGGTGGAAAATCAGGAGGCCTTGCCCATTGACCGGGTCAGCCTGTACCGCAACCTCGAATGGCTGGTGCAGATGGGCTTGGCCCACCGCATCACCGCCGATGACCGGGTCTGGCGCTTCAGCGCCCGCCGCGACCAGGAGGCGCCGCCACATCCCCATTTCCATTGCACCCGCTGTGGGCAGGTATTTTGTCTGGTGGATGCCAGCGTCGCCATCCCTGCGGTACCCTCGGGCTATGAAGTCAAGGAGTTGGAAGTCGTCCTCAACGGCTTCTGCCCGCAATGCGGACGTCATGCCGCAGATACCACGCTCCCGAGGGAAGAGGCTCAGTCCTCCGTAACCGCCTCCCGACCATCCTGATCCGCCTCGATGGCCATCATCTGGGCATCCGAGAGTCCCAGATAATGCCCCACCTCATGCACCACCACATGCTGTACGCAGCGTCGCCAATCCATCTTCTGCCCGGCGGCATAGGCGAGGATGGGCTGGCGATAAAGATGAATGACGTCCGGCAGGTTGCCGTAACCATAGCCCGCTCCCCGACCGGAAATGGGCGTCCCCGAATAGAGGCCCAGCAGTCCATAGGGACTGGAGATATGCATCTCCTCCAAAGTGGCCGCGGCGGGGAAGTCCTCAACGATAAAAGCGATATTCTCGAAGGTGCCGGTGACCCAGTCGGGCAGGGCCGCCAGGGCTGCCTCGGCAGCGGCCAGAAAGGCTTCATCGTCTGATTTCATACCCCTGCCCTCCTCTTACGGTCCCTGATAATCCCCACAGACCACCAAGGTCATTCGATGCCAGTTCACCCCTTCGGAACGCGCCGTAAAAAAGACGGGCTGCTGGCAACGGGCAAAATGGGCCCGCCAGGAAGCGGGCGCCTGGCCGATGTCGCCACACAGGACGAGGATAGCATTCTGGCCGCGGCGCCCGGCATAACCGGGCCAGAGGGTGTACTGGTTGCCCCGCGCCGGCAGGGAGCCGAAGTGCTGATAGTAAACGAAAGGCTGCCCAGCCAGGTAGAAATTCAGGGTGGCGCTGGTCTGATAGAAATCCGTGACCACGAAATAGTGCCCCAGCCCCCTGCCGGCCCGATCCACGGCCGCTGCGATCTCCGGCCAGCCCCGCATTTGTTTGAAAGGCACATACCAGTGCGCCGGCAAGGGGACATGGGCGCGGTGGAGGAGATCGGCAGATAATACCAGCCCGATCAGCAGCACCGACAAGGCCAGACCCGCCGCCGTCCAGCGCGCCCAGACCCGCTCCGCAAGGGGACCCGCCGCCCACAGGAAAAGGCCTACATAGCTTGCCACCGGCCAGTTGACATCCACTTGGCCGGTCCAGGCCTTTTGCAGGTAAAAGACCAAGGCCAACAGGCCCGGCCAAACGAGAATGCCCATCTGCGGTGTGAGGTGGCGGCCACGCACGGCGAGGGCGGCAAAGATCAGGGCGAACAGGATCGGACTGACGACCCCCGCCTGCCCCCCCAGGAACGCCAGCCAATGCTCCCAGCCGCCGCAACCCCCCGTAACATTGCCCCAGGTGGCCTCCATGGTCACCCAGTGGTGGCGGCTGTTCCACCAGAGGTTGGGAGAAAAGACGGCAAGGGCCAGCAGGGCCGCCAGCCAGGGATGGGGGCTGGCCAGGGCCCCGCGCCAATGCCGGGAGGCGAGCAGATACACCAAGATCGCCATGGGCAAGACACCCATGTTGTATTTGCTGAGAAGACCAAGACCCACGGCCAGGCCAGCGGCGTACCAGGCCCAGGGCCGCTCCCGCACCAGTGCCCACCACAGCGCCCAGAGGGCGAGAAACCAGCAGGTCACCATGGGGATATCGGTGGTCATCACCTGGCCACCCAGAAAGAAGATGGGCGTAAGGGCAAAAAGTAGGGCAGCCACCAGACCGGCCCGGTAGCTGCCATGAATCTGCCGGGCAAAGGCATAAGCCATGGCGGACAAGGCAAAGGCAAAGAGAGGCGCAAAAAAGCGCACCCCGAGCTCCGTGTTGCCGGCGATGCGCGTCCCGAGAGCGATGATCCAGGCAATGACGGGCGCTTTGGTGTAATAACCCCAGTCGAGATGGCGCGACCAGGTCCAGTACTGGGCCTCATCACCCGATAGACGCAAGGGCCCTAGCACAATGATGGCATAATGGATGGCCAGAATGACGAGGAAGACCAAGCCGATGCCTACCGGCTGCCGGCATGTTGAGCGCGGAGAATTTTCCATGAAGGAGATGGAGTGTAGTGTCTTTCCTGCCACAAAACCAGGGGTCAATGTGGCGGATGTGGTCAATCCCCTTTTGCCAAGGCCCAGTTACCCATGATCGCTCGAAGGGATATGGGTCGGGGATACCCGACTTGGGGTTCCGGGGGAAGATCTGGAGGTTATGGTGGAGAAACGTGGGCAGGGTGCCGGGTTTCGTTGTCCGCCCCGATCCAAGCCTGTCCGCAAGCTGCGGAAAAGGCGGCGGCCTTACCAGTTGCCGCCGTTGCAGCCATAGGGCCCCGTGCAGGTTTTCAAGCCGCTTTCGGTGATGGCAAACAGGACATTGGTGGCGCCATCAAAGGCGGTGCTGATGCCCTGGGCCTGAATGGTGAAGTTCTGGCTACTGTTCGCGGTACCAACCGCATAGGTAAAATAACGGCCATTGACATTCGCGCTCGAAGCGGCAGGAGCGGTGTTGGCATCGGGCCAAGTGATCGCCCCGCCGCAGGTGCCGGCCGCGCTCACCGTAGCGATGGTGCCCACCTGACCGGCGTAGCTGCGGCAATCCTGATAATACTGCTCCTCCAGGGTGGCCAACTGGAGCAGGTTGTTCTTGGCGTGGGTGGTCTTGGCATTGATGACATACTGGCTGTACTGGGGAATGGCGATGGCCGCCAGGATGGCGATGATCGCCACGACGATCATGAGCTCCACCAGGGTGAAGCCACCTTGCTTTGCCTGCTCTGCCGATCTGGCCATAAAACCCCCTCCGCTATTATCGCTATCATATAGTCGATAACAGTAAAAAGACATGCGCCGCCAAGATTCCATAAGGCCGTCTGGCCCGTCAATACATGATCGTTCCATAGGCGCCAAACGCCTCGAACGCCGCCAGGACAGCCGAATCGCGCAACTGGTGCGGATGGTGCCCGGAGGCGTGGAAGGTTGTGTAGCACCCGAGGGGCGCACTGGAGCCATTGATCCGCTGATGGATCAGGGCCGATTGGGAGGGGGCAGAAGGCAGGGCTATTCCCCTTTCTGGGGTGAGGCGATATGCTGGAATTGTCGGTCTGGGTGACGGATGTTACGGGTGTTCGGCGGCAGGGCGCCGAATTTGATCCGTCGGTCACGTTTTAGGCTGTTCTAACCGGGTGTAATATTGTAACATATTGATTATATGTTTATTTATTTTAACTATTTGGATTTGGACAGCTTGGCTGGGGTGATGCGGTGTCGTCTAATTTATGTTCAGCCAGATAGGGCGCTCCGTGATTGGCGCCATCAATGATTTCGGGTAGCACAAGTTGTCTGGCTTTATGAAGAGGGGCTGGATGTGTTAAAATCCGAAGCGTTTTTCGCTGTCGCATAACGCGAGCGTTGATGCGCACAGACGAATCAACGCTTCGTAGATTGGACGAAATCTAATGCTCGCTGCATCTAACGATGTGAAAAGAAGCGGTGGAGCCCCTCTGGTTCGAGGCGTCCGCCGCACCCTCTCTTGCCGAACTCAGATCCTGTTCGCGGGCGCTGTGCGCCCGCGAACGAGGCGCGAGTGGTGCGAACATCGGGGCGGCGGGCGCACAGCGCCCGCGAACCCCTCGTTCGAGCGGACACCGCTACGCGGCTTCGCCCGCGTGAGCCTCCGCGCACTTCGTGCCCTACGGCCTCACGCGGGTGCCGCTCAACTCGCGCCTCGTTAGCCATTTCTACCACGCAGGAGATTGTCGCGATGTCGAGCGAGTCCAACAACAAAATCCTAGTTGCAGGAGCTAGCGGAGTTATCGGCCGCAGGCTTTGCTGTTTGCTAGTTGAGGACGGCTGGCGCGTGATCGGTACGACCCGCTCATCGGAAAAGGCGACAGGGCTTCGCGCTATAGGTGTTGAACCGATTGTAGTCGACGTGTTCAACGAAAAAGCTCTGCACATTGTCGTTACCAAAGCACGACCAAGTATTGTAGTCCACCAACTCACCGACCTTCCTGCGGGGCTTGATCCTGCGAAAATGGCCGAAGGAAAGGTTCGTAATGCTCGCATTCGTGACATTGGTACACGCAACCTGATTGCTGCAGCGATTGCTTGTGGGGTAAACCGGATGGTAGTACAAAGTATTGCTTTTGTGTATGAACCCGGCCCTCTACCTTATCGTGAAGAATCACCACTAAACGTGGCCTCTGTCGCCAGTTTCGAACAGCAAGTCCTTGATGCTCCGTTTGTTGGCATTGTCTTGCGTTACGGAAAACTATATGGACCAGGAACTGGTTTCGATAATCCACCGAGTGACGGACCGGTGCACGTTGACGCCGCTGCAGACGCGGCGCGTCTGGCGGTGACACGGGGGAAATCTGGTATCTATAATGTAGTGGAGGAGGATGGCACGGTCTCAAGCCAAAAAGCAATACGTGAGCTTTGTTGGAACCCTAGCTTCCGTTTCAGCAATGGCTAACGAATAAGGTTAGATCGTGCGAAGCCACGATCTGAACCGTTTGTTGGACGAGCCTGGTTCTGAGCGCCGACCGAGCCGCACAGAAA
>NZ_RIZI01000017.1 GCF_003721225.1 Acidithiobacillus sulfuriphilus
GCAGCGGCGGATCCGCTCCTGGATGCCATCAGCGGCGGGCAGGTCAGCCTGCAGATGCGTCCCCGCTACGAATTCATGCAGCAGGCCGGCAAGGAGGACGCCAATGCCTTTACCCTGCGCACCCTCCTCGGCTTCTCCAGCAAACCCCTCTACGGCATCAGCGCCAATCTGCAATTCATCAACGTCGCCGGCATCGTCAACGACTACAACAGCCTGCGCAACGGCAAAACCGCCTATGCCCTCATCCCCGACCCCGAGGAAACCAATATCAACCAGGCCTTCCTCGCCTATACCGGCGTGCCGGGCACGGTGCTGCGCGCCGGCCGGCAGATCATCAACCTCGATGACCAGCGCTTCGTGGGCGATGTGGATTTCCGCCAGACGCAGCAGACCTTCGATGCCGTTACCCTGGAAAACCGCAGCCTTCCCGAGGTCCAGCTCTACGCGGCCTACGCCTGGCGCATCAAGGACATCGTCAACGAACTGATCCCCGCCCGGGTCTTCCTCGCCGAGGCCACCTGGACCCCGGCCCCCGTCCTCCACGCCAATGTCTTCGGCTACTGGTATGGCAACCAGGCCAACAGCGTCATTCCCGGCGCCGTGACCTGTTTCCTGCCGGGGGGGCCGCAGGCCTGCAACGACAGCATCGTGGGCGTGCGCCTGGCGGGCAGCATGCCCCTGCCCGCGGACTTCCATCTGCTCTATGACGCCAGCTATGCCAAGCAACTGCCCTACGACGGCGGCAATTCCCTGGTGAACGCCCAATACACCCACCTGGGCGGCGGCGCCACCTGGCGGGATCTCGGCCTGCATGCCGATTACATGCTGATGGGGGCCAACAGCAGCGGTACCTACGGCTTCCAGACCCCCCTGGCCACCCGCCACGCCTTCAACGGCTGGGCCGAGGTCTTCCTCGCCACCCCGCCCAAGGGCCTGCAGAGCCTCTATGTCACCGCTACGGCCAAGGTCTGGCAGACCGCCCTCCAGGCCACGTATTACGATTTCCACGCGGATACCGCGGATCTGCCCTACGGCAACGAGCTGGATCTCTCCGCCATCCACACCTTCACCAAGCACTGGAGCGGCGGCGTCCAGTACGCCGACTACCGCGCCACCGGCTACGGCGTGAACACCCAGGGGGCCTGGGTCTTCGTCACCGCCCAGTATTGA
>NZ_RIZI01000170.1 GCF_003721225.1 Acidithiobacillus sulfuriphilus
CCACCCGACCCGCCGGACCCGCCAGACCAACTGCTGCCGCGCGTCTGCTGGCTGAGCATCTGGCCCTTGCCATACTGCACCGAACTGCTTTCCGTCTTGGCAAAATCCAGGTCGGCGCTGACGGCCACGCGCACGCCGTTGTGCCCCACCAGCGGGGCGAGGATTTCTTCAATACGACGTTGATATTGGTGTTCGATCTGCCGCTGATAGGCCAACTGGGTGGGCTGCAGGCCGTTGTTCTCGGCATTGGCGTTCGTGGTGAGCAAATCGCCATGCTGGTCCACCACCGTCACACTTTTGTCATCGAGGCCGGGGATGCTGGCCGCCACCAGATGGACGATGCCCGCCACCTGGGCGGGGCTCAGCACCCGCCCCGGATAGAGCTGCAGGAGCACCGAGGCCGTGGGTTTCTCCTGCTCGCTGAGGAATACCGAGGGCTTGGGAATGGCCACATGCACCTTGGCGCTCTCCACCGCCGAGAGGGACTGAATGGTCCGCTCCAGGGAACCTTCCAGGGCGCGCTGGTAGTTTACCTGCTCGACGAACTGACTGGTGCCCAGGGGCTCGTGCTCCAGGAGTTCAAAACCCACCCCGGCGCCCTTGGGCAGGCCCGTGGCGGCCAGCTTCATCCGCGTGGTATAGACCTCGTCACCCGGCACCGCGATCACCTCGCCGCCGTCGGTGATGCGATAGGGGACATTGAGCTTTTGGAGCTGGGCGATGACCAGACCGCCATCCCGCTCCGAGAGGTTGGTGAAAAGGACTTTGTAGCTCGGCTTGCCGACCCAGAGAAAAGCCACCACCACGATGGCCAGCAACGCCGCCAGCCCGGCCAGCAGCGCAAAACGCCGGTTGGCGGGGAGTTCCTGCCAACGCGCCTGCATCTGGGCGGCAGCGGTAGCTACCCCCTGCGTCGCTGTTTTTGCCGATTCCGTTGCCACTATCGCCCACTCCCCTTAGCTGCATTCGGGACAAATGCGTCGATCCGATATCAGGCCTGAATATTCATGATGTCCTGATAGGCCGAAACCAGCTTATTGCGCACCTGCAGCATGGTCTGAAAGGACAGGTCGGCCTTCTGGCTGGCCACCATCACCTGGCTGAGGCTCACCGACTTGTCGCCCGTGGAAAACTGCTGCTGCAAGGCATTGGCCGATCCTTGCCGGTCGTTCACCCCGTTCACCAGGGTCTTGAGGGTATCGGCAAAGTCGGCGGGCGCGGCAGTGGCGCCGCGCGCGGCCGTTTGTCCCTGGGCCTGATCGGCCAAGGCGCGTAACTGTGTCAGCAAAGCATCCAGTCCATCGACATTCATGACCACACCCGCCTACGCAAAACATCCATGCATAAATTAAGCAAAAATCAGGCCTGACCCCCTTCAGATCAGGTCCAGCCCCGCCTCGCGAAAGCGCTGCAGCTTGTGACGCAAAGTCCGCGGACTAATCCCCAGGCGCTGCGCCGCCAGCGTCCGGGAGCCGGCGCTTTGCGCCAATGCCTGGGCGATGAGCCCGCGCTCGCTCTGCAAGCGGGCGTCCTCCAGGGCGCTCCCCGTACCGTCGTCCGTGACCGGTCCCGGCTCCGGGGAGGACGCCGTTATCCCCAGATGGGTCACCGTGATTTCGCCGCCATTCGCCATGATAACGGCACGTTGCAGGCAATTCTCCAATTCCCGCACGTTACCCGGCCAGCGCCAGGCCAGCAAGGCGTCTTGGGCAGCCTGACTCAGGCGCGGGAGCGTGCTGATGCCCAGCAAAGGCCCCTGGCGGCGCAAAAACCGTTGGGCCAGCACTGGGATATCCGCCCGGCGCTCGCGCAAGGGGGGGATATGAATGGGAAAGACGTTCAGGCGGTAAAAGAGATCCTCGCGCAAGCGGCCGTTGCCCACGGCCTCCTGCAAGTCGCGGTTGCTGGTGGCGATGACGCGCAAATCCAGACGGATACTGCGCCGCCCCCCCACCCGCTCCAGTTCCCGCTCCTGCAAGACCCGCAACAATTTGGCCTGGAGGCCGGCGGCCATTTCCGTCACCTCGTCGAGGAGCAGGGTACCCCCTTGGGCCTGCTCGAACTTGCCGGGGCTGGCTTGGGTAGCGCCGGTAAAGGCGCCCTTTTCATGGCCGAAGAGGGTCGCCTCCAGGAGCGACTCGGGTATGGCGGCGCAATTCACGGCCACGAAAGGTCCCTGGGCCCGTTTCCCGTGTTGATGGACGTAGCGCGCCAGGACCTCCTTCCCTACTCCGCTCTCTCCCGTCAACATCACCGAGGCATCGGTGCCGGCCACGCGCCGCGCCAGATCCAGGGTGGTGACCATGGCGGCAGACTCCGCGACCGGTTCGCCGTCATCCGAAGGACGCGGCTGCGCGTAGTGCGCCACTTTTTGCAGCAGGAGGTCAGCCGAAAAGGGCTTGACCAGGTAGTCCACTGCCCCCCCCTGCAGGGCCACCACCGCCTCCTGAACCGTACCCCAGGCCGTCATCATCAGGACCGGCGGGACGCCGCTGCGCCCTCCCAGTGCCCGTAACAGGGCATAACCATCCATGGGCGCCATCTGCACGTCGCTGATGATCATATCGAAGGGTGCCGCCGCCAGCATCGCCAGGGCCTCGCCACCATCATGGGCCCAACGCACGCCATAGCCGTTGTCCTCCAGGGCATCCTGCAAGGCCTCGGCCAGGGGCTCGTCGTCTTCCACCAAGAGCAGTCGTGGATGGTAACCGGTCATTTCCTCTCCTTGTCCTCTGCCAGGGCGCCGCTAGCCAAGGCCTGTGGCGCTTTCCAGATAGGCACCTGCAACACCAGACTCGCCCCTGCGACAGCTTCCCCATCGACCCCCAGGCTGCCCCCCATGGCTACCACAAAATCGCGGGCGATGGCCAAGCCCAAGCCCGTACCGTCGCGCCGGGTGGTGTAAAAGGGCGTGAAGATGCGCTCCTGGTCTACCGTAGCAATTCCCGGGCCTTGATCGCGAACCACGATGGCAATCACGTCATCCTCGGGCCCGCGCAAATCCGCCGTTACCGTGCTGCCCTCGGGGCTGAATTGCAGGGCGTTGTGCAGCAGGTTGGCGATCACGCTGACCCAGGCCGCTTGACTCCCGGGCAGGGCGAGTTCGTTTCCCAAGACAGGAAGGATCAAAGTGACGTTTTTTTGACGGAATAAGGAATCAAATTCTTGACGCAATTCTCCAAAAATTCTCTGCAACGTCACCGATCCCGCTTCCTGTTCCGCGCCGCGCAAAAAACGCAGCATGGCATCGATGGTGGCATCCAGATGCTGCAAGCGCTCCATGGCGCGCCGTTGCTGCCGGGCAAAGCGTTCCGCCTCGGCGCCAAAGCGCAATTGCGATACCGAGAGCAGGGCGGCTGCCAGGGGGGTACGCAGTTGATGGGCCAGACCGGCCATGGTGGCACCCATGGCCGCTAGACGCTCGCGGCGCTGCGCCGATTCCTCCCGGGCATGGGCGGCCGTCACATCCTGGAGCAGGATGATCTGGCCGCTGTCTCCCGGCAGCGCGTTCACGGCCACCGTCAGCCGCAGTTCCACCCCGTTGGCGGCCTGCAATACCCACTCGCTCTTACCCCCCGCCAGATGGGCGGCGGAGACCTGGCGCCAGTTTTGCCCGCGCAAATCCGCGCCAAGGATACGCCAGGCTTCGGGGTTCATGTCGATGATCCGGCCCTGCCCATCCAGGACCAGAACGGCGCCGGGGAGCATTTCCAGGAGCGTGGCCAGGCGCTGGCGCATGCACTCCTTGGCGGCGAGTTCGTCCGTCAGGCGGCCATTGGCCTCCGCCAGCTCGGCGTTGAGCCGCCGCACCTCTTCCTGCAAGGCCGCATAGGCCCCGCTCAACTCCCGGGAAGCCTCGTTGAAGAGGGAAAAGGCCTCCATCAGGGCCGCGGCGTCCGGGATCCCGCCACCCTCGTCCTTCACCCGCCCAACCCTTCCCGGCGCCCATCACCGGCATATTTTTTGAGTTTTTCCACCAGGGTAGTGCGGCGCAAGCCGAGGCGCTGGGCGGCCCGCGCCACCACCTGATCGCTCTCGGCCATGGCCTGGGCAATCAAGGCCTGCTCGATGTCTTCGAGATGGAGCTTGAGATCAAAGGGCCCCGCCGGCAACAGCGCCAAGGGCTCGGCCCAGACCTGCGCGAGGCTGCGGCGCTCATCCTCCGGATCATCCGGATCATCCGCCACGGACGCAGCGGGACGATAGCGGGGGGGCAGATCGGCGACGCCCACCTGCTGTCCGGGATAAAGGATCGTCAAGCGTTCGACGAGATTTTGCAACTCACGCACATTGCCCGGCCAGGGATAGGTTTGGAGGGCTTGGTGGATCTCGTCGTCCAAATAGACCCGTTCGCGCCCCTGCGCGCTGAGACTGGCGAGAAAATGCTCGGCGAGCAGCGGGACATCCTCGCAACGGGCCCGCAGGGGCGGCACCTCGATGGGAAAGACATTGAGCCGATAATAGAGATCTTCCCGAAACAGCCCATCGCCCATGCGCTGCTCCAGATCGCGATGGGTCGCCGCCACGACCCGTACATCGGCGTGGATGGTCTGGCTCCCGCCGACGCGCTCAAAGCGCCGTTCCTGCAGAATCCGCAACAGTTTGACCTGCATCTGCGCGCTCATCTCGGCGATCTCGTCGAGGAAGAGCGTACCCCCCTGGGCCAACTCAAAACGCCCCTTGCGGCTGACCACCGCACCGGTGAAGGCGCCCTTTTCGTGGCCAAAGAGCTCACTTTCCATCAGTTCGGCGGGGATGGCGCCACAGTTCAGGGCCACAAAGGGTCCCTCCCTACGGGGCGACAGGCGATGCACGCAACGCGCCACCAACTCCTTGCCCGACCCCGACTCTCCGAGAATGAGCACCGTGCTGTCCGTCCCGGCCACCCGTTCCGCCAAGCGTGCCACGGCGGCCAGGGCCGCGCTCCGGCCTTGCAGTGCGCAGCAATGGCGGGCCGAAGATTCCGCCTCTCCAGCGCGAACGGCGCGTTCCAAGGCCGCCGCATTATCCAAACCAAACCTCCGGCTGCGTTGGCCAGATCCCATACCGTTTCATTTTTTATCCCTATTCATCGCCCGGACTGACAGCCATGGCGGCGGAAGCGCCACGAATCGTGATCATCGCCTCTATATCTCGCATGGGCAACTCTGGTGCTAACCAACCGGGTCGGTTCTCTGGCGGCTACGCGCCACTTCACGGCGATGATGACGAAAGATTAGTCGATCCAGGCTTTCCTGCACATGCCTATCCAGGTGAAAGTGCAATTGACACCAGATACCCCCTTGGCCGGGGGTGCCTGCCTGCATGACTCCGGGGAGGATCAAGGGCATGGCAATACGGGGGCGCAGGAAAAGCGCCAGACAGCAGCGCTCACCGACGGCCGGGAAAGGGGCCGGATCATTGCAGCACCAACGGATATATTGACCGCCCAGCACGCAGGGATAAACGGGCGGGGCGGGCTCCAGGCCCTTGAGCCCGGCGCTGACCAGCAAAAGGAGGAGATCCACCTTGGTCTCCAGCCCCCCCATGGCCTCCTTGCCCTCTTCCTCGCCACCGCCGGCCTTGTCATCCATCAGGAGCAGGGCGCGCAATAGCGTCCAGTTATCGGCCATCACCGCCGTCATGACCGATTCATCTTCGGGCCATGGCGCAGGGCGCAGCGGCAGATTGCCGCGCAAGACTACCGGGTTCTCATCGAAGTCGTCCATCCTCCCCCCTATGGGCGGGGAGGCGTTGCGCCAGACGATACGTCAGGCGCGGTCGAGCAAACCCTGCCAGGCGTCGCGCAAATCCTCCACCACCGGCCGACAGGCGTCCAGTGCCTGCAGGTCATCGAAGATATTGGCTTGTGCCAGATGATTTAGCAAGAATCGATACAGACCGTCGAGATTGACGGCGATCTCGCCGCCCTGCTCGTAATCCAGGCTGGCCAGGAGATGGGCGGCGATCTGGTAGGCCTTGTCCATGGACTGGGCCTTGGTGCTGAGATCTCCCGCCAGGATGGCCGTGCGCGCCCGGCGCAGGTATTCCAGGATTCCCTCCAGCCCCAACAGGACGAGGCGATCCGCCGATGCCCCCTGGGCGCCCACCTGACGGTAGGCCTGCATGGCCGCTGCTGCTACGCTCATAAGGTTTGCTCCTGCATCAACCGCTGGTGGAAGTGGATCCGGTGGAGAAGAAGGCATTGATATATTGCCCCACCGACTGCAACTGCGAGAGCTGGCTCTGCATGGCCGCAAACTGCTGGGTCAACAGCGCCGTCTGATTTTGCGCCGAAAGCTGCAACTGGGCGATCTGGGCGTTGAGGCCGCTGATGGTCTGGTTCAGGCCATTCTGGGCGGCGGCGACAAAGCCGCTCTGGGTGTTGAGGGACTGGCTGAGGAGGCTGTTCATCTGCTGATAGAGCCCCTGGCTGACGGTCACCGTCCCAAGATTGCCCGGCGTCTGACCGGTGATCTGCAGTTGCAGGCCCAGGGCCGATCCCGGACCGGTCACCGTCAGGTTCTGAGCTGATCCGCTGGTGCTCTGACCGTTCACCGTCCCGGCCACGTCCGTCCCGGAGGCGCTCAGGCTGCTCGTACCGATACCCGTACCGCCGCTCCCCGCCGCCACGTTGGAAAGCACGCTAAAATTCTGGGTACTGCCATAGGCCGTGGACTGCAACTCCAGGGTGCCGTTGTTGTTGATGGCCTGCAGGCCGGTGACGCTGGCCTGGGTAAGGGTGTCGTTGATGGTCGCCACGATGGCGCTGATACTGCTGCCCGAAGCGAGACTGACCGCTACCGTGCTGCTGCCGGAAGTGATGCTCAGGGTTTCGTTCTGGGCGATCCCCCCGGAGGGGACGGCACTGCTGGCCAGGATCATGGCCTGGGTGGCGGTCTGGGTCACGTTGATGGCATAGGTGCCGGCCTGGGTGGTGTTGCTGGCGCTGACATACTGGGCATTGGCATTGGTGGTGCTGCCCACTTGGCCAAAGAGCCCGGCCACGGTGGTAAAGTTGCTGTTGAGGGCGGTGTTCAAGGTGCCCGTATTGAGATTGATGGTGCCGCTGCTGGTGAGCCCCAGGCCGACACTACCCAAGGAGTTATAGGCACTACCCGATGCCACCCCCACCCCTTGCCCGGAAATGAGATCCAGCAACTGGGTGCGCAGGTTCTGCACCGAGGCATCCCCCAGGAGCGGCCCGCCCTGCTGGGTGGAGGGATTCCAGGCGGTAAGCTGGTTGATGGTGGTCATGGTCTGGTTGAAGGCGGTGGTAAAACCCTGCACCGCGCTGACGAATGCCGAGTTGCTCGCCGTCACCTGGATGGTGGCCGAGCCGCTGGCCTGGAGGAGGTTGAGGCTGACTCCGGGGATGGCCCCCGAGAGGGTGTTGGTACTGCTGCTGATGGCCAGTCCGTTGATGCTGGCGGCGGCGTTCTGGGCGGCCTGGCTCAGACTCATGCCCCCCGACGCCCCGCTGCTGTAGCTGAGACTGCCCAGGCTCCCCGTAGCCCCGCTGACCGCCACGGTAAAGGCGCTGCCCGACCCGGTGTTGTTCCCCGTCAGGGTCAGGCGGTAGCCGGTGCCGTCATAGACGACGGCGGCGTTGACGCCGGCGTTGGCATTGTTGATGGCGGCGGCAATCCCGTTGAGGCTGTTGTTGGTGGAGTTGATATTCACATTGGTCACCGCCCCGCTCCCCACCTGCACCTGCAGGGTCCCGGTGCCGATGGCCGTATTGACCGCACTGCTGAAATCCTGGGAATAAATGCTTTGGGATTGGGCGAGAACGATGTTGCTGAGGCTGTAGCTGCCCGCCGGGGCATTGGCCGTGACCGTGGCGTTGACCGCCGAGGTGTTGCCCACCGACACGCTGCGATTATTGGTATTGTCGAGATTCTGCAGGCCCGACAGGGAGGACTGCAGGCTGGAGAGGCTGCTCTGCAGGGTCCCCCAGGCGCTCAGGGTGGTCTGCACCGACTGGCCCTGGTTTTGCAGCAGGGTAATGGGTTGCTGATAGGCGGCACTGAGGTTGCTGATCAACTGCTGGACATTGATGCCGCTGACCAGGCCCGACAGGGATACCGACATGGAAGACTCCTCCGCCCATCACGGGCACCGATGATCAAAATCAGGCCTTGCTGCTCACCACGCTCCCCGGTGGGAGCGCTGCGCCTGCGCTGCCCTGGGCGCTTTTTACTACTTGATCGGGTGGTGCGTAATATTGAAAAAATACCTGTTTGGTGACTTTATCCGATAATTTTACGAGAACCTGGCCGGGATGTCCCCCGTTGGGGTCGAGCCCTGCCTGCAGGTCGATGGAGGATTTCTGCGCCACCTGATCCTGCAAAGTGCTAATGGCTTTCTGCAAACTTGCTGCCGATACCGCTTTCGCCTCCCCTGGTGACGCCGTAGCCGCGGATGTCACGGAGCCGGATGCCGGTGCTGCTGGCGTGGATGCAGCCCTATTGGCATTGTTGATGGATGTGGATATGGCCGATGCCAGATGATGAATATCCATGACAGCCCCCTATGAATAGAGCCCCTCCCGTTGTTATCCGGGAGGGGATTTGCCGACCTGCGTTACGGAATGAGCTTGAGATAGCTCTGCTGCAAGGCATTGGCCTGCGCCAAGGTAGAGATACCCGCCTGTTGCAGGATCTGGTACTTGGTCAACTGCGAGGTCGCCTGGGCGATGTTTGCATCCTGTACCACCGACTGCGCCGATTGCAGATTGGTCGCCGTCGTTTGGTCATTGGTGACTGAAGCCTGGATCCGGTTCTGGATGGCACCCAAGGCGCCATTCTGCGAGTTGAGGTTGTTGACAGCCTGATCCAGAATGGCAATGGCCTGCTGTGCGCCTTGGGCCGTGCTGACGTTGATGTTGGAAACGGCCGAACCGGAGAGCGACGCCGCCTGGGTGCTGAAGCCGATATTGCCACCGTTGCCAATGGCATAGGAACTGCTCGACTCGAACTGCACTGCACCCTGAATCAGGGCGTTGGCCGAGCCGCTGCTGATGGCCGTGCCCACATTGGCAATGGTTGTGGACCCGCTCACCGCCTGCAGACTCCCCGTTGAGCCCGAAGCCAGCCCCGAGCCGATGAGGGCTCCCGTGCTACTCACGCCTGCAGAGATATTAATGTTCTGACCATTGGACTGAGTCAGCACCAACTCCGTGGTCCCGTTGACTGTCTGGGTGTTGGCAGAGACGCCTGTGACCGCCGCCTGATTGTTGATGGCCGAAACCAGCGAACTGAGATCCACCTGGCCATTGGAACTCTGGGTAACCGTTGCCGAAACGTTGACGGCATTGGAAACGCCCGACGCGCCACTGCTGCCGTTGCTCAGGGTGAAGGTATAAGTGCCGGTAGTGGCGGTGAAGGCCACGCTGGTATACGCCTGCGCCGTCACGCCCGTCTGGGAGGAAACGGCGTTTACTGCTTGGGCCAGATTGGCCGCCGACTCCGTAGAAGAATTGACGTTCACATAGGCATTGCCCGCGGAACCCTGCACATAGAGACCGCTGGTTCCGGTTCCAGACGTAAAATTACCCACCCCGGAGGTGCTGAGCGTAAATGCGCCGCCCGCGGCATAACCGCCCATCTGGAAAGAACCGCTGCTAGTATAGACGGCACCAGAAGTGACTGTTGTGTAATTACCAATGGCGTTGGTTTGCGCATTGTTCACCGAGACATTGATAATCTGGTTGGCATTTGCACCCACCTGAAACTGTGCGCCGGCAAAGCTGCCATCAAGCAGGTTCTGGCCGTTGAACTGGGTCTGGGTCGCGATGGTTTGCACCTGGGCCAGCAACTGCGTAACGACGTTTTGCAGGGCCGCACGGTCCTGCGTGGTGTTGGAGGCGTTGGCCGCCTGTACCGCCGTGGTGCGGATCTGCTGGAGCAGGCTGGTCTGGTTCTGGATGGCGCCGGTGGCCGTCTGCACCAGGGATACGCCCTGGTTACCATTGGATACCGCCTGATTCAGGCCGTTGATCTGCGTCTGGAAGCGCTGGGCGATGGCATAGCCGGCGGGGTTGTCGGCGGGACCGTTGATCTGCTTGCCGGTGGAAAGCTGCTGCAGATAGGTATTGAGGTTGCCCTGGGTGCTGTTGAGGGCGTTGAGGGTGTTCAACGCCGAGACGTTGGTATTGATGATTCCTGAGAGTGCCATGGTCATGCTCCTTTCTTAGGCGTTTTCGGCATCCTTGCCGTGGATGTGCGTCACGCTGCCCGCACATCCCTTATAACGGCACATTTTCCAAAAACTTTAGGGTATAAAAGAAGCGAATCTGGCCAAGGGTAAATCCCGTAGGAGCGGCCCATGGCCGCGACTCCCATGGCCTGCGGTCCGGACGCAAGTCGCGGCCATGGGCCGCTTCTACCGATGGAGGCATCGCTGTCAGCCCCGGGGAAGCCACGCCTGCAGCCAGACATCCAGATGGTCCTCCAGCAGCCACTGCTGGCGGACCTTTTCCCGCAGCAGGTCCCCCTGCCGGGCCAGGGCGTCGCGGTCGGACACTGCCTCGCGGATGGCCTTGATCCAGTCACGATAGCGATTGGCCACGCGCCAGACGGGGAAATCCCCCTGATAGGGCGTGAGGTCCGAGCAGACCACGGGATAACCCAGCACCCCATACTCCAGCAGGCGCAGGTGGCTCTTGGCCTCGTTGAACGGGTTGTCCTCCAGGGGCGCGATGGCCAGGTCCAGGTCCAGGCTGGCGAGCTTGGCCGGGTATTGGGGCAGCGGCACCCCCGGATAAAATTCCTGCACATAAGCGCGCAGCGCGTCGGGACAGAGACCGAAGAACACCCAGTCCACCTCTTTGGCCAATTCCCGCACCACATCGGCAACGAGTTCCAGATCCCCAGTGTGCCCTACCCCGCCCGCCCAGCCCACCCGCGGCTTGGGCCCGCCCCGGCGCCGGGGCGCAAGTCCGTCCCAGCGTGCCCTTTCCAGATAATTGGGGACGACCCGCACCTCATCGCTGAATCCCGCATAGGCCCTGGCCAAGGGCTCCGTAGCCACCACCAGACGGTTGCACAGGCCCGCCGCCTTGCGAAAACGCTTGGCGATATCCTTATGGATGCTGGCCTTGTGCACGCTCTTGGTGGGCAGGTTGGTGATGAGATCGTCAATCTCGAAGACGCGAAAGGCCTTGCTGAAACGCCGGTGCCGCTCCAGGGCCTCGATCTGCGGCCACTCCATCTGCCTTTGCAGGACGATGCTGTCGGGCGAGAAGCGCTCCATCTCGGCGGGCTCGAAGATGCGCATGGTCTCCCAGCCCTGCAGCCGACCCGCCGTGCGCAGGGCGCGCATGGGGGCAATGATGCGATATTCGCCGCAGCCTTCCCGGTCGGCGGAGTGCACGAGAACGCGCGGCCGCGGCCGCCATGCCGGGTCCCAGCTCAGGGGCGGCTGATCTTCCAGCAGGAAATCCGTACTGACCAGGCTGAGGTGCCGGTTGTAAGCCGGATCAAAGGCGAGTTGCGGCAGCCAGCGATCGTAGAAGGCCGTCTTCTCTGCGGCGAAGCGCGCCAGCTTCTGGGCACTGGGGCGCTGCTCCACCTCCCCCTTCTGGCTGGCGGAGCCTTCGTGGAGGAGCATGGCCCAGGGCGTCCAGACGATGCGGTGACCAGCCTCGCGCACCTTGAGGCAGAGATCCACGTCATTGTAGGAAACCTGGAACCGTTCCTCATCCAGGCCCCCGACCGTCTGAAAAATCTCTTTGCGCACGAGCAGACAGGCCGCAGTCACGGCGGAATAATCCTGGGTAAGCTGGGCGCGTCCGAAATAGCCCCGGTCCTCCGGCGGCCGCCCGATGAAGGGGTGCTCGGCAGGACCTTTCATCCCGAGGATCACGCCGGCGTGCTGGATCCTGCCATCGGGGTAGAGGAGCTTTGCTCCGACGATGCCCACCCCGGGCCGCAGGGCGTGGCTCATCATTTCGTCCAGCCAGTCTTCATGGAGGGCGGCGGTGTCGTTATTGAGCAGCAGGACGTATTCACCCCGCGCCGCCCCTACGGCCTGGTTGTTCATGGCGGAAAAGTTAAAGGCGCCGGGGTAGCGGAGCACCCGCAGGCGCCCCCCCAGGCTCTCTTCCTGTTCCGCCAAAAGGTCGAGGTAACGCTGGGCCTCGGGGTCCTGGCTGTCGTTGTCCACCACCAGGATCTCGTAGGCGGGGTAACGGGTCTTTTCGATGACCGACTCGATGCAGCGCTGCAAAAAACCCAGTTGATCGCGGGTAGGGATGATGATGGATACCAGCGGGGTGGCGGACGGGGTGGCGGACGGGGTGGCGGACAGGGCATAGCGCACGCGAAAGGAGGGCGGAAAGGGGCCGGGGTGGACTTCGGCGGCAATCTCCAAGCGCTGCAGGTGCCGTTCCAGGGCTGACTGACCGGCGGCCAGGATCTCGGGAATGGATTTGCGGCAATGGCTGCTGCCCTGCAGACGATGGTAAAGCACCTCGGGAATATGGCCGATGCCAGCGTCGCCCGTCCCTGCGGCTTGCAGGTGTTCCCAGGCCCGCAGCACGAGGTCATAGTCCTCCGCCCCTTCCGCCTCCGGATCAAAACCGCCCAGGGCCGCGAAGAGGTCTTTGCGGATGAAAAGCAAGCCTCCCGTATAGGGCAAGCTGCGCAGATAGTCGAGATTGAAGTCGGGCTTGCAATGGGGATTGATGTGCTGGCCGTCCGGAGTGAGGTTATCCTCGTCGGTGTAGATCAATTGCCATTGGGGGTGCTTGCGGATGGCTTGGGCGATGCGGAAGCTGGCGTCGGGGGCCAGTTGGTCACCGGCGTCCATGAGAGCAATCCAGTCGGCGGATGTCTCTTCCAGCGCCGCGTTGGCGACCGTCAGGAAATCATCGCCCGATGCGGAAAGGGACTGCCAATGGGAGGCCAGCCATTGCATTTGCAGGCTCTCCGTGGTGGGCTGCAAAGAAATATTCGGGTTTTCCAAGACCGTGAAATGCAGCCGGGGCGCCTCCACCCAGGCTGCCGTCTCCTCTTGGGCCCAGGCGGCCTCAGTCGGCGACCAGCGGGCGGCGGGGAGCCAAGGGGTTAGTGGTTGAGCAGGTGCCTGGAGGCTTTCTAAAGAATCAGGGAAAAACCTATTGCTGACATCCAGGATTTCATCGGCGCTCAGAAATGTCTCGCCCTCACGCGCCTTCACCTGATTCAATAAGATCGCCAATCCATCGCGTGTGGGCGCGCATTCCATGCGCATCAACCATTCCTGCAGGAGTTTGCTGTCCAGCAAGGTAACTGTTGAGTATGTAGAAAATTTTAGAGCCACAGCAAGGGCGACCGAATAAAACCGTCCGGACCACTGATCCAATGGTATATCAAAGCTCTCTATATAACGGGATCCCTTCCCAAGCAGCCAATCAATGGCAGCAAGATAATCGGCATGGCTTGACAAGCGGGTAAAACCGGCAAGTGCCATAAACACATTCACAGGATCAGGATTCGGGGCATGAGTGGCGTACCAGTGCCGCTCTAATGGCTCCTCAATACTCGCTACTGAAGTAGCCACGTGTTCATTTGTTAACTGTCCGCTGTGCCGACGCCAGGCTCCACCCAACGTACCTGAATAGTAACCCCACCCATAAGCATCCTCCAATATTTTAAGAAGGAACTGTTCGCCAAGTTGATTGAGAGGGGAATCCGCGAGATAGTTTAAGCAGCTTAACAGGCAACGAGACCTGAATACCGCCATGTGCAATGGCACAAAGTTAACAACAGTCAGATAAGGACCAACGCGAACCGGGCCACGGCGATGGGCGGAGAATGGGAAGGTATTATGGAATACCGCTCTTTTTTCCTGCTCAATATAATGCTGCCAATTAAAGAACACAAAAGGTATCTCTGGATGGTTACGTAGTGCATCAAGGGCCATCTCAACGTAGGTTCTATCAAGAAAATCGTCCGCCTGTAAAGTTGCAACGAATTCTGTGGTGATGCCCTGCAAAGCCTGCAGCAGGTTGTTACGCGGGCCAATGTTGTGATCTCTGACAACGAGAGCAATCCGCGGATCCTTCAAATACGGTTTAATGACATTCAACGTGTTGTCAGTTGAACAATTATCGTAAATAATCAACCGCCATTCCGGGGAGGTCTGATTAATAACAGATTGAATAGCATCTCCTATATACTGACCATAGTTGTAACTGGTTAGCGCGATGGTAAGTGGCGCATGTGTGGGATCATGGCTGATACTCATATTTTACTCCGCAAATACCAATATATGGGTGACGCTGATCTACCGTTTATAATTCATGCGTTTGTCAACTCCTGGATCCTGGCTGTGTTTAACGAACAACCACCCAGTCATTCCTTGGCAAGCGCTGCTTCTCCCGCGCCCGCGTTATGGCATTATTTCGATATTCATGGTTAAGAAATATATTGGAACAAACTCAACCCCTGCACCTGGGCAAAGGCCTTTTGGGAGGCCTGGAGGGCGGTGAGGCTTTGTTGGTATTGGGTGATGACCTGGGGATAGCTGATGTCCGCCAGATTGCCCTGCTGGGTCTGGAATTGCAGGGTGAGGCTGCTGTTGAGGCTGGACACGCTCTGCGCCTGCTGCAGGCGGGCGCCGATGCTGGACTGGGTGCTGAGGACCTGGGTCTGGGCCTGGTTGAGGTTGGCCAGGACGTTGCTGATGGCTTGGGCACGCTGGGTGTTGGCGCCGGGACCACTGCCCGTCGAGCTGAGAGCCTGCTGAAGGTCGCTGAAGGTCTGGAAGATGCTCTGGGGCTGAGAGGCGGCAATGGTAAAACTGTCTCCCGCGACGGGCGTTCCTGCCACGGGCACGCTGAGGAAATTCACCCCCCCGCTGGTGGCGGGGATGCCGATGCTCTGACCGGGGGTATAGCTGGCGCCAGATACCACGGTGCCGGAACTGGCATTCCAGCCTGCGGAGCCCACGGTGCCGGTGCCGCTGGTGATGCTGTAGGCAGTGCCGGAGGCGGCAAAGGTGATCTGATACTGGCTCTGCTGAACAACGAGTTGCTGGCTGGCGGCGCCAGGGTCCAGCACGCTGCCGGGCCCCATGGTGGCGGTGCCGCTGCTGCCGCTATTGGCAGCGGCAGCGCTGACCGTGAAGCTGCCATTACCCGCCGGGACATCCATGAATACCGCGCTGCCCGCCTCGGAGACCGGCATGTTCAGGCCTGGTCCGATCATCAGCGACTTCTGCGCGGCGTCGCCCATATATTGCACGTTGCCGTTGGCCTGCAGTTGAAAGGGCTGGGTGCCGCTCTGGGATCCGGCAAAAACATATTGCCCGTTGGCATTCTGGGTGTTGGCGAGTTGCACCAACTGCTGCAGGTTGCCGGTCATGGCGGCGGCGGCATTCTGGCGGTCCTGGGCGCTCACCGTGGCGTTGTTCATCTGCACCGCCAATTGCTGTACCTGGCTGATGAGGCTGTTGACGCTTTGCAGGACGCTGGAACTGAGTTGCAGGTCCTGCTGGCTGCTCTGATTGGCCTGCTGGTAGGCGCCCAGATTGGAGAGCTTGGCACTCAGATTGAGCACCTGGGCATTGGCTACGGGGTTGTCGGCGGGATTGCCAAGGGCATTGCCGGTGGAGAGCTGCTGGCTCAGGTTGTTGAGGGTGCTCTGCTGGTTCAGCATGCCGGTGAGGCTGGTGCTGTAAAACTGCTGGGTGCTGACGCGCATAAGTCCTCCTTACAAGGCCTGAATCAACGACTGGAACAGGCTGTTGCCCACCTGTATGGCCTTGGCCGCCGCTTGGTAGGCTTGCTGATACTGGATGAGATTGGCCGCCTCCTGGTCGAGATTCACCCCCGAGAGGGACTGCTGCGCGGCCGTGGCCTGCTGCAAGACCGCCTGTTGGCCCGCGGCGTTGGTCTGCGCCTGTCCGGCCTGGGTGGCCACCTGCGTCACCAGTTGGGCGGCGGCGTCATTGAAGGTGGCGGTGCCGTTGGACATGGTGCCGCTGGTGGCCAAGGCGGCCATGGCGGCGGCGTTGCCGTTGTTGCCGGGGCCGGCCTGGGTGAGGGTAAAGGCATCGCCGGATGCCGCCAGCGTGCCGCTGAGATTGACCTGCCAATAGCCGCCGGGCGGATTGCTGGCATAGGGGATATCGATGTTGGTCCCGGAGCCGCCGAGGCTAAGGGTGCCGGTGGCGATGATGCCGGAGCTGCCGGTACCGCCCGAGCTGACCTGAAAACCGACACTGGCGCTGCCGGAGCCGCCGCTGGTGAGGGTGATCTGCAGGGGCGCAAGAAAGGCCGCGCCGCTGGCCAGCACGTCGCTGCTGCCGCTGGAAGAGACATACTGCCCGGCGGAAAGAGTGAGGTTGCCGAGGTTGCTGCTGACGATGGCACCGCTGCTGAGGATGCCGGCATTGCTCACATAGGGACTGGCGGCGGCGATGCCCGAGGGGTTGCCGAGCACCGCCTGCATGGCGGTGGCCCCCAGCCGCGTCGGTTCCACCAGAAAACTGTCGCCGGAATTGGCGCCCGAGACTGAGACCTGCACCCCGGCAAATGCCAGCGTCGTTACGGAACCCGCCACCCCGCTGGTGAAGGTGCCGTTGCCCACGCTGCCGCTGGTGTAGGCCAGCGCTTGGCCCGTGCTGCGGTTGGTCACGGTCCAGGTGCCGCCATTGTCCTGCAGCAGATAATCCGAACTGGTGAGCTGATTGGCGTTGCTGATGCTGCCGCTGATGGTGGCGGTGCCGCTGTTGAACTGGCTGGCGAAGATCTGCACCGGCCCGCTGGCAAAAAGGGCCTTCCCCGCCTGGCCATTGAGATCCAGCCCCTGACTCTGCTGCGCATTCAAGGTGGCGGCCATGGCATCGGCCATCTGGCCGAGGGCGTTTTGGGCCGGATTGAGGGACTGGTTGCGGAACTGGATGAGGCCACCCAGGGTGCCGCCGGTGATGTTGGCGGTGATATCGGATCCGTTGCTGGCGTAGCCGACGTCCATGGTCTGGCCATTATAGGGGCTGGCCTGGGCCTGAAGCTGGAAGGCCTGGCTGCCGGCCACCAGCACCTGGCCATTGCTCAGGTAGACATTGGTCTGACCGTTGCTCTGCTGCAGCACATTCACCCCTACCTGCTGGTTGAGCTGGGTGATGAGCTGGTCCCGCTGGTCGAGGAGATCGTTGGGCGAGCCGTTACCCAGGCCCTGCAGACTGGCGATCTGGGTATTCACCTTGGCGATCTGCTGGGTAAGGGTATTGATCTGGCTGACGGACTGGCCGATCTGCTGGTTGACGCCCGTGGCGATACCGGCCAGTTGCCCCCCCAGCACCTGGAAGGTCTGGGCCAGGGTCTGGGCGTTGGCGAGCATGGCCTGGCGTGCCGGAATGTCCGCGGGGCTGGCGGCCACCTGGGCCACGCCGGAAAAAAACTGGCTCACCTGAGAACTCACGCCCCCGGAACCATTGAGCAGGCCGAGGACCTGCTGCAGGCCGCTGGACAGGCTGGCCTGGCCGCTGGCCGCCGCCGTGGCCGACCAGACCTGTCCTTGCAAAAAGCTGCTGTAGGCGCGTTGCACCGTCTCCACCTGGGTGCCATTGCCCAGGAATTGCCCGCCGAGGAAGGTCGGGCTGATGGTACTTTGCACGATGCTTTGCTGGCTGTAGCCGGGGGTGTTGACATTGGCAATATTGTCACCGGTGACCTGCAACGCATTCTGGGCCGTCAGCAGGCCCGTAAGGGCATTATTGACGACACCGCTGATACCCGACATATCAAACCCTCCCCAGGGAACGGCCGGCCCCGGCGCTGCCGCCATAAATGGACGGCTTTTGCGCCTGCAGCAGGGCCAGGGCCTCCCGCAAACCGCCGCTGGCCACGCGCAGGGCATGGTCCAAGGCGAAGTATTCCTCCTGCAAGGCCAGCACCGCCTCCCGCAGTTGGGCATCGGCGGGGGCAGCCGAGCGCCCCCGGGCGTATTCCTGCAAGGCCACGATCAGGGCGTTGCGCCGTTCGGCAAAAGGGGAGGAATCGGCGAAGCTGACCCGCGCCAGCCAGTCACGCTCCTCGCGCAGCAACGCGCTGAGAGCGGTTACTATTGCACGCTCAGTGGCCTGACGCCCTGGTTGATCCATGTCACCCCCATTGAACGCTGCGGCAAGGAAATCCCGATGTACTCGTCGCCCTGATGCAGCCGAACCCGGGCGGCTGACTGACCCGCAGCGCCGAGTTTGCGTCAACGGGACGAAACACCCCTTGCACAAAACTTCGTTGCCTTTGATAACGACACAAATGCCCAAAAACTGTAGTCATCCCCCGCCCAAGGACAGGCCCGCCGTGGCCGCTTGCATCAACGGGCTCCGGGCGACGGCCACGACCTTGCTGGCATATTGGGGGTCCGTGGCGTAGCCCGCCGCTTGCAGGGCCGAGGCAAAGGCCCCGACGTTATCCCCCTGACCCAGCGCCCCCTGGTAGCGCGCATTACTGAGCAGCAAACTGGCGTAATTGTGGACGCTGGCGGCCATATTGTCGTAGGCGCGAAAGGCAGCCGTTTCTGCCTGGGAAATGCCGTTGCGCGCTTCATGGGTCAATTCCGCCAGGGATGGTCCCTGCCAGCTTCCGCCCCCCTTGATGCCAAAGAGATTATTGCCGGCCACATGGGCACCCCAGCCGGTCTCCAGGGCCGCCTGAGCAATGATGGCCTTGGGGGAAACGCCGAGCCGCTGGGCTGCGGCCTGCACGGCCGGCAGGATGGATTCGACGAAAGTTCGCGCCTGTTGCACCAGACCTTGCGTCGGCTGTCCTGGGGCAGCGCCGACGGACACAGGAGGCGCCAACCCGGCATTGCGCTGGGGGGCGGCGAAAGCCGTGGCGGGGGGCGCTTTGCCATCCGCCCCCTTACCGCCCCATTGCAGGTGATAACGGCTGGCCATTTCCTTGGCCAGCACCTGCGCCAGGCCGACCCCCTTGCCCTGGGCGACGCTACTGGCAATCTGCTGGTTGAACAGGGACTGGAACATGGGTCCGGCATTTTTCCCGGTCAGATCCGAGCCGAAGGAGGTCGCATCCATGGCGCTGAGCATCTGCTGCAGCAGCACGGCCTCAAACTGTTTGGCCGTGGCCAGGATGGATTGGGGATCCTGGGCCTTGGCCTCGGCCTTGAGCTGGGCGAGCCCCGCAAAGTTGAGGGCGTTGCCGGCCGTCGCGCTGGCTGCCTGGGGGGCGCTGGACTGGGCATTGCCGAGGGTGGGCGTCTGGGTACTGGCCGCAAGGTTCATATCACCTCCAGTTGCGCGTGCAGGGCGCCGGCGGCCTTCATCCCCTGGAGGATGGCGATGAGATCCGTCGGGGTGGCGCCAACGGCGTTGAGGGCGCGCACCACGGCCTCCAGGGTGACGCCGGGCTGGAACATCAGCAACTTGGCCTTGGGCTGGGTCACGTTCACGTTGGCCTGTGGCGCCACCACGGTTTGTCCGGCCCCCAAGGGGTTCGGTTGACTGATGAGGTATTTCTGGGAAATGGTCACGGATAGATTGCCATGGGCCACGGCGCAGGGACCCAGGGTCACATTCTGTCCAAGCACCACGGTGCCGCTGCGGGCGTCGAAAATGACCTTGGCCACCGGGGTTTCCGGGGTAACCTGCAGGTTTTCCACCCGGGAGAGAAAGGCGACGCGCGCGCCCGGCGCGCTGGGTGCCTGCACCTGTACCACGCCGGCATTGAGGGCCTCGGCGGTGCCATAGCCCATCTGCTGGTTGATGGCATCGGCAATGCGGCTGGCGGTGGTGAAACTGGGCGTATGCAGTTCCAGGCTCAGGGGACCGCCGCCCTGGTCAAAGCCGCTGGTCACGGAGCGCTCCACATTGGCGCCGTTGGGGATGGTGCCCGCCGTCGTCACGTTCACCTGCGCCGAGGCGCCGTTGCTGCTGGCGCCAAAGCCACTCACCACCAGATTACCCTGGGCCACGGCGTAGGTCTGGCCGTCGGCGCCCTTGAGGGGGGTCATCATCAGCGTACCGCCGGCAAGGCTGGTGGCGTTGCCAACGGCGGAAACGGTGACGTTGATGGTCTGGCCGGGACGGGCGAAGGGCGGCAAATGCGCGGTGACGATGACCGCGGCCACGTCCTTGGGCTGCATGTTGCTCAGCACCGCAGGAGGTAGATTGATGCCCAGCCGCTGAAACATATTGAGCATGGACTGGGTGGTAAAAGGCACCTGCGTAGCCTGGTCGCCGGTACCGTTGAGCCCCACCACCAGGCCATACCCCACCAATTGGTTGCTGCGCACCCCCCCTACCCCGGCCAGATCCCGCACCGCCTCTGCCTGGGCCATGAGCGGCATGGTGCAACAGAGCAACGCCATGAACAGGCTCAATAGCAGTGTCCAAGCCTTCGCCCATCCCCGGAAACCGCCTTCCATGCGCATTTCCCCAATCCTCAAAACGGCCACAGCGACATGAAAAAACGCGCCAGCCAGGGCATTTTGGCCGCCTCGTAGATACTGCCATTACCGCTGTATTCCACCCGCGCATCGGCAATCTGGGTGGATAATATCGTATTCTGCGAGGTCACGTCGGCAGGCCGCACCACACCGGCTACGCGGATGTATTCATGCCCGCCGTTGAGCAGCACCTCCTTGGAGCCCTCCACCACCAGATCGCCATTGCCCATGACCCGGACCACCGTCACCTCCAGGGTGGTGCTGAAGGTATTGCTCTGGGTGGTAGCCCCGGTACCGCCAAATTTCTGGCTGCTGGTGGCATTCATGCTGGGGCTGAAGGCATTGCCGGCCACACCGCCGAAGGCCGGGGTGATGCCGAAAAAATTGCTCAAGGCCGCCCCCAGGGTGTCGGAGCGGTTGATGGCGGTGTTGGTATTGTTGGAAGCGCTGGCGTTTTCCTGAATGAGCACGGTGATGAGATCACCGATACGGTGCGCGCGGTTGTCCTCGAAGAGGGAGACATTGGTCCCTGCCTGCCAGATGGCGCCATTGGCCGGATGGGCGCTCAGCGGCTCGGGCTCGGCGGGGATGGGCAGCGGTTTGAGGGGCTTCAGATCATGGTGACCGGTAAGGCTGGCACAAGCGCTCAGATCCAGCGCGAGAAAGAGCGCGAAGCCCAAGCGCGAGCAGCGCATGAGACCGCTCTGCACCCCTCCCATCCTGTTCCGCTCCTCGCCCGTCCGCTCTTTCATCGCCCTATCCTCAGAGGTTCTGGGTCACGTACTGCAGCATGGAATCCGAGGCCGAGACTGCCTTGCTGTTGATCTCGTAGGCCCGCTGGGTGGAGATCATATCCACCAACTCCGATACCACATTGACGTTGGACGACTCCAGATAGCCCTGCTGCACCGCGCCGAGGCCATTCAGGGTCGGCTGGCCCGTCTGCGGCGCGCCGGAAGATCCCGTCTGCAGATAGAGATTGTCGCCGATGCTTTGCAAGCCTGTGGGGTTGATGAAATTGGCGAGCTGAATGGTACCCACCTGCTGGGGCTGGGCCTGATTGGGGAGGACTACGGAAACGGTGCCATCGCTGCCGATGGTGATGCTCTGGGCGTTGGGCGGGATGGTGATGGGGGGCTGCAGGAGATAGCCGTTGGAGGTGACCACCTGACCCTGGTTGTTGAGCTGAAAGGTGCCGTCCCGGCTATAGGCGATGGTCCCATCCGGCTGCATGATCTGGAAAAAGCCCTGGCCGTTGATGGCCACATCCAGGGAGTTGCCCGTCTGCGTCAGGTTGCCCTGGGTCATGAGCCGTTCCGTGGCTACGGGACGCACCCCGGTCCCCAACTGCAAGCCCGAGGGATACTGCGTCGTCTGGGACGACTGCGCCCCCGGTTGGCGCAGGTTCTGGTAGAGCAGGTCCTGGAAAACCGCCCGGGACTGCTTGAATCCGGTGGTGTTGACGTTGGCGAGATTGTTGGCAATCACGTCCATCTTGGTCTGCTCGGCCTCCAGGCCGGTGGCGGCAACAAACAATGATCGCATCATGACGGGCTCCTTGCCGTGGGATTCATGCGCATCAAGGCAGGATCAACAACTGGTTGGACGCCTGCTGATCCTGGCTGATGGTCTGCATGAGTTTGGTCTGGGTTTCAAATTGCCGGGTGTCTTCCAGCATCTGGATCATGGTACTGACCGGGTTGACGTTGCTCCCCTCCAAGGCCCCCACGTCGAGGGTGAGACTGCCAGCGGCGGGCGCGGGGCCCTTGCTGTCGGTAAACAGGCCATCCGCCCCCTTCTGCAAGGCGCTTTCCGGGGGGTTGACCAGCTTGATCCGGTTGAAGACCACCACCGCATTGGGCTGGCTGCCCGTGGGCACACCGGAAACGGTGCCGTCGGCGCCGATGGTCACCGACTGCAGGGACGGCAGGGAGATGGGCGCACCGCCATTGCCGATCACCGGATGGCCGGTGGCGGTCATGAGAATGCCCTGACCACTGATTTGCAGGTTGCCGTCACGGGTATAGGCCTCCTTGCCATCGGGCCCCTGCACCGTCAGCCAGCCCGGCCCTTTCACCGCCACGTCCAGGGGGCGGCCGGTGCGCACGATGGGGCCCTGGCGAAAATCCGAGCTGACCTCCTGGGTGGCCGTGTAGACGCGGGTGGGCAGGCCCTGACCAAAGACCGGCAGGGCCCGGAATTCGGCCTGGTCGGCGCGAAAGCCGGTGGTGTTGACGTTGGCCATGTTGTTGGCGGTGACCGTCTGCCGCTGCAGAATGGCGTTGGCGCCGGTCATGGCGATGTAGAGGGTATCCATGGCTCAGATCCTCAGAGGCTCAAGAGGGTCTGGACGACGGTGTTCTGGGTCTTGATGGTCTGGGCATTGGCCTGATAGGCCTGCTGGGCAACGATGAGGTTGACCAGCGACTGCGACAAATCCACATTGGACTGCTCCACCGCTCCCGACTGCAGGACCCCCAGGTTGGTATTCCCCGGCGTGCCCGTCAGAGGCTGGCCCGAGGCGTAGGTTTGCACCCAATAATTGTTGCCGATGTTCTGCAAGCCGTTGTTGTCCGGAAAGCGGGTGAGCGTGATCTGTCCCAGCACCTGCGATTCGCCATTGCTATAACGGGCAAAGACATTCCCGCTGGGATCAATGGATAGACCGCTCAACTGGCCCACACCATAGCCATTGCTGTTGGCGGTAATGACGGCGTTGCCCGCATTGTAATTGGTGGAGCCGCTGAAGTTGACGCCGATGGTGCTGGCACTGGCGCCATCCGCCCAGGTGACAGGGCCAACGCTGCCGCTGCTGGTGCCGCTCACCTGCCCCGTGGAACTGAATTGCAAGGTTCCCAGGGCACCCGAGGTGATCCCGCTGGCGCCGGTGGTGCCGGTCACCGAATAGGCCGTATTCCAGGTTTCCCCCGACCCGCTGGCACCGCTGCTCAACTGGTAATACGTCGTGAGCAATTGCGGCGTGCCCAAGCTGTCATAGATGGTGCTGGTGGTGGAGTAATTATAGGAAGCCGGATTGTTGATGTCGATGCCCCCGCTGATGGGGGTGCTGGCGGAATTGAGGTTGAGCCCCAGACTGAGACCGGAGGTAGCCTGGGGGGGCAAGGCATTTTGACTGATCTGCAATGGCCCTTGCGCGCCCGTGAGCTTGCCGTTGACCGCCTGGGTGCCCATCAACACGCCGCCGGCCCCATCCACCACGGTTCCGCTGGAATTGATCTGAAACTGGCCATTACGGCTATAGACAGTGGCCCCATTGTAATTCATCTGGAAAAAGCCGTTGCCGTTGATGGCCACATCCAGGGGATTGCCCGTGGTCTGAATGTTGCCCTGAGTAAACTGTTGGGCGACGGTTTGCACCTGCGTCCCGATGCCCACCTGTCCTGCCGTCGGCGTCGAATTGGCCATGGCCGTGGCATAGGCGTCGGCAAACTGGGCATTGGAGCTCTTGAAACCCACGGTATTGGCATTGGCGATGTTGTTGCCCAGCACCTGGAGGTCGGTGGAAGCCGCCTGCAGCCCGCTCAGTGCGGTATTGAAAGATCCCATGTCTCACCCCCCTCAAAGAATGTTCTGTACGGCGCTAAAGGGTACTGCCCCACCCTGGCCCTGCAATTGCAAGACCGGTCCTGCCGTACCCAGGGTCACGCCGTTGACCACTCCGGTCATGTAAGGCGAGGCGGTGACGCTCTGGCCGTTGCTGCCGGCGGCCTGCACGGAGAACTGATAGGTGCCGGGCGGCATGGGAGCGCCGTTGGCAGCGGTCCCGTTCCAGCTAAAGCTTTGCAAGCCGGCGGATTGGGGCCCTTGGGGCAGGACCGCCACGGTCTGTCCGGCGCTATCGTTGACCAGCACATCCACCGCGCTGGCTGCCCCGCTCAGGCTATAGGCCCCGGTGCTGCTGCCACCGCTCAAGGTGAGGCTGTTGCCCGACGTGGTCACCGTCTTGCCGATGAGGGATGCCGCCTGCAGGCCCTGGTTTTGGTTCAACTGCTGCATGAGCGAGGAGAGGGAACCCTGGATGGCCTGCACGCCGTTGGCGACGCTGAATTGCGCCAACTGCGCGGAAAGATCCTGATTGCTCAAAGGATTCAACGGATCCTGATTGGTGAGCTGGGTCACCAGGAGATTATAGAAGGTGCTTTCGCTGGCCAGACCGCTGCTGTTGCTGCCGCTCGTAGCGCTGGTGGCGGCGCTGCTGGTCGCGTTTTGCAGACTGGCGTAAAAAGGATTGGTAGTGGATGGTGTCAATGCGTTGACGCTCATGGCTGCTCCTTCAGGCCCCCAGGGTCAGGGTCTTTTGCAAAAGGGTTTTGGTGGTATTCATCACGTTCACATTGGCCTGATAGGCCCGGGACGCGGAGATCATGTTCACCATCTCATCCACGGGGTTGACGTTGGGCATGGCCACATAACCTTCCTGGTTGGCCAAAGGATTGCCGGGCTGGTAGACCAGCTTCATGGGTCCCGGCTTTTCCACCACCCCCGCCACCCGCACCCCATCCCCCCCCGCCGGACCTCCGGCGCTACCCAAGGGTTGGGCGGCAAAGACCACCTCGCGGGCGCGATAAGGCTGGCCGGTGGAACTCGTGGCAGAATCGGCATTGGCCAGATTGCTCGCCACCACATTGAGGCGATAGCTTTGCGCCGACAGCGCCGAACTGGCTATATCCAGGGTTGAAAATAGGGACATCGTACATCCTCCTTACACCGAAGTACCCGTTACCGCCGACAGCAAGATCTTGATCTTGCCCGTGATAAAGGTCAGATCCGCCTGATATTGCACGCTGTTCTGCAAGAAGCTGGCCTGCTCGCGGTTCATGTCCACGCTGTTGCCATCCAGCCCCACCTGATTGCCGCGCTGATACTCCACCGCCGCCGCCAGACCCAGATCCGCCGCCGCGCCGGGCTGTTGCCGCAGGGCATTGGTCTGCAGGGGCAGGCCGCCGCCCTTGCCGGCCTCCACCGCCTGCAGGGTCTTCGCAAAATTCAGATCCACCGCCTTGTAGTTGGGGGTGTCGGCATTGGCAATGTTGGCCGCCAGCAACTGCTGCCGATAACCTCGCACTTGCAAGGCATCGGCCAGTGGTCCCAAGCTTCGATCCAGCATCCCGGTCATGGCAAATCCTCCTCTTGGGGATACCAAAGCAAGGACCATGCCCGAATAAAAGTCAGCAAAAAGGCCTCTTCCGCGTCAAAGTGGCGGCAAGAATGGCAATATTTTGCCGCCGGAAGGGCATTGCCATTGCCTTACCGCCAACAAATCGGCGCTGCGGGGAACGTAATGGGCCGCGATTCGACGGTTGGTGAAATCTGCCTACTCATCCACATTATGGCTTAATTCTTGCTTGAGCCTTTGCCGGAAAAAGCATGGAGGAGATCACAAGGTGTTCATCAAGGCAAAGGGATCACCACCCGGGGCAGGGCGCAAGCCTCGCCAATGGGCTAGGCCAGGTGTGGCGGCTTCCCTGACGGCAGGCCTGGGCATCATGTTGACCATAACCTTGGCCCAAGCCGACGGCTCCTGGGAAAACCCCGAGCAGATTCGCGGGGCCGTGGCGGCCTTCGTCAAGGCCCACCTGCCGGGCAATGCGGCCCAGGCGCATGTTGCCGTCCAGGGTCCCGCCCCGGGGTTGCGCTTTCCCGCCTGCAGGCAGATGCGCATGGGCTTTTTCGGCTACAGCAACCCTTATGGCAACCAGACCGTGGCGGTGACCTGTACAACCCCCTCGGCATGGACTATTTATATCCCGGTGCAATTGGTCATGAATCAGGCCGTGGTGGTGGCGGCTCGGCCCCTTGGGGCGGGGACGCTCCTCGCCGCCGACGATCTCAGCATCATCCGGCGCAACGCCAGCAATCTGGCCGGCAGCGCCGTCGTCGACCCGCAGTTGGCGGTGGGGCAGGTACTGCGCTTTGGGGTAGCGGCCGGACAGCCCATCCTTGCCTCCATGCTGGATGCCCCCGAAGTCGTCCATGCCGGGCAGGAGATCACTCTCATTGCCGAAGGCGACGGGGTGCGCATCTCCACCATCGCCAAGGCCATGGAAAACGGCCGTCCGGGCCAGACGATCCTGGTGCGCAACAGCAGTTCGGGCAAGGTGATCCGTGGCACCGTGGATCAGGCCGGTGCGGTGCTGGTGCCCTTTTGAAGGCCAGGTTCATGTGCCATAATTTCAAAGATGGCCGTTGGCAAGGGTGTTTCGCCGGGGGCACATGGCGGAAAGCAACCCGGTGTCTGCAAATATGTCACGCCATTCCCCTCAAGTTTTCGGGGAAATGTGTCGTTATTAGGATATGAGCATTTAGGGAGCCACTCCATGAACCCCATCAACTCCCATACCGCCTTGACCGGCAATCACCTGCATCCGGCCGATAGCGCCAAGGTCAATGCCAAAACGGCCGGCGGCCAGCCCGCCGTTGCCGCCGGCCAACAAAATCCGCCGGTGCCCCAGGACCAGGTCACACTGTCGGCAACGGCGCGTAGCCTACTGGCGGCCCAGACCGCGCCCACGGGTGGCGCACGGCTAGGCGAGATCAAGGCAGCGCTGGCCAATGGCAGCTACCCGATCTCTCCGCAACGCATTGCCCAGGGGATGATCCAGGACAACCGGCAGCTATTGGTCCCTGCCCCGCCGGCGGGCAAAGCCTAAACCGTGTCCCCTCCCGTCGCCGCACCCGGCACCTTGCTCGCCGAGCAGATCACCCTGCTCCGGCAACTGCTGGAGAAACTGCAGGAGGAGCGCCGCATCCTGAGTAGCGGAGCCACCCTGGATCTCCCCCCCATCACCGCCGCCAAAAGCGAACTCTATCGCGCCGTCGCGGACCTGGAGGCGCAACGGCGGGTGTGGCAAGGAAGCGGCACGGCCTTGCCCGCAGCCCCGGCGGCAGATCGTGATGAGCTCCTGCGCTGCATCCTCCGGATCAATGCGGAAAACGGCCAGATCATCGATGCCCTGGGCCGCTTCACCCAGGGGGCGTGGAAGCTGCTTTTTGCCACCGAGGACCCGATTTATACACCCAACGGCATCGCCGGCGCCCAACGCCCCAGCGGCCTCATCGGCAGCGCCTGACGGTGCTCGTCCTTACCCGCCGCCGCGGTCAGGCCATTTGCATTGGTGAGCACATCCGCGTGCTCGTCACCCGCATCGGCGACGGGCAGGTGCGGCTGGGCATAGAAACCCCCCAGGGTGTCTCCGTGCTCCGTGAGGAGCTGCTGGACTCCGTGCGCAAGGCCAATCGGGCAGCCCGCGAGACCGTTCCCGACAATTTCACCCACTGGTTACAGGTCCATCGCCCGGCGCTGGACCACCCATCTCCGGAGGAAGCGCCATGAGCATGCAAGCGACCCGTTTCGGCCCCTTGGATATCGATGATGAGCAAATCTGGACCTGCGCTGCCCCCATGCCGGGCTTTGAAGACCTGCGTCGTTTTGCGCTCCTCCATGTGGCCGATCAGGGCCCTTTTCTCTGGTTGCAGTCCCTGGAAGAGCCGCTCATTTCCTTCCTGCTCGTAGAAGGGCGGCATTTCGCCCTGGATTACACCGGCAGGCCACCCTTCCTTCGGGCCGAAGGGAGTTGCATCACCCTGGTCATGGTCATTCTCCCCCGGCAGCCTGAGGAAGGCCTGCAGGCCAACGCCCTGGCGCCCCTCTGTTTCCAGCCGGAGAGCCGCCAGTTTGGCCAATGGATTGTCGATACCCAGCAAAGCGGCACCGCAATGCCGCCCGTCCACGGGAATACCCCCCCTCTGGCCCTGGCCGGACATATCCTGCCTCTCATCGCCCACCAGCCCCTAAACCCCTCCAGCCAGGTTACCGCGGGTGCTGCGCAAGTGTTGGCGATTGCGTTGTAAGGTGTGCTGGATGATCTGCTCGCGCACGGCCTCGGGCAACTCCAGAAAACGCACGCCCAGCACCTGACGGGGCTCCGTTCCCGAGCGGCCCATGGCACCCATGCTGCAGACCTCTCCCGCCACCGCAAGCGCCTTGCCATTCAGGCTGAATTGCACCGCCGCGAGTTTCTCGCCTACATAAAATGGGAAATCCCGCGGCGGGCCGATGCGCACCCGCATGCCCCCCCCGCCAATGTCCTCGCAAAGACCATCCAGGATGCGCGCCCCACGGCGCTGCAAGGTTACGCGATTGCTCTCCCCCAGGACCGGCGCGGCGCGCAGGAATGCCCGACGCTGCAATTGGAAAACCGCCGGGGGCAAGGCCAAGCGCAGGGCGCCGTAGCGATTCCAGACGATATGCTCCTGCACCTCGCTCTGGAAGCCGGTGTACACGCCCTGCACCCGCCCCACCAGGAGCAGCCGCATCCCGGCCAGGGTGCCCCCGGCATCCGCCTCGGGCTGCAGATCATCGATGATGGGCGCCCCATCGACCCCATCCACCGCAAGGATCATGGACGTATGGGTCTGACTTGCATGGCGCAAAATCACCGTCACCAGATCGCGGCTCTCCACCAATTGCCGCAGCGTCCGCTCTACGGCAGACGCCGATTCGAGTTTATACTGCTCGGAAAACAACAAGTTGATCGTTTCTTGCAGATTGCCCATACGCTTGATGACCTCGCTTTCAACCTGGATTCGGCAGTTTTAATGATCAACCTTTGGCCAACTTAAAATGATTGATCAGGCCCTGCAGATGCTCGGCCGTAGCCTGCAGGGCCTGCGCCTCGCTCCGGGTCTGCGCCATCACCTCGACAATGCTCTCGGCGCCCGCCACCACATGCTCCAGATTCTCGACAATACCCACCGAAACCTGATCCTGATTCTCGGCGGCGGCCACCACGGCGGCTACCTGGCTTGCCACCTCCGTAGTGGCTGCGGTAATCCGGGTCAGGGCCAAACCCGCAGCATGGGCCTGACCGGCCCCGTGCTGCACCCGCCCCTGCCCCTCCCCCATGGCCTGCACCGCGCTCCGCGCCGCCCCTTGCAGGCTGTCGATCATGGCGCTGACATCGCGGGTGGCGGCGCTGCTGCGCTCAGCCAGCTTGCGCACTTCATCGGCCACCACGGCAAAGCCCCGTCCCTTCTCCCCCGCCCGCGCCGCCTCGATCGCCGCATTCAACGCCAGCAGATTGGTCTGATCCGCAATCTCGCGGATCGTCGCCACAATACCGCCAATCCGCTCCGCCGACCGGGTCAACTGCTCCACGGTCACGCTGGCACCCTGCATCCCCCGCAGAATCTCCTCCATCCCCGCCAAGGTGGCGGCAATGACCCCTCCCCCATGCACTGCTTCGTCATTGGCGTGTTGCGCGGTCTGGGCAATGGTGTTGGCATAGCGCACCACCTCCGCCGCCCTGTTCGCCAGATCCGCCATGGCGCCGCGCACGGCGCTGATATCCGTGCGGCTCGCCTGCAGTTGGCTGGTCACCCGTTCGGTGGATTGGGCCAAAATCTCGCTGCTCTCGATCAAGCCATGGGCGGTACCACCGATCTCGCCGGTAATGCCGCCCAGTTGCCGAATCAAGCTGTTCATCGCGGTAATGATCTGATCCAGTGCCCCTGGGGAAGCCAATGGCAAAGTGATGCGCAAATCGCCCTGTTCCACCTTCTGGATGGCCTGGCGCAAGCGCTGGAAAATGCGCGCCAGGGTGGCGACGCTGCTCATTCCCACCACCAGCACCACCAGCATGGCCAGCAATCCCGTCACCACCAAAAAGCGGCGCACCCCCACGATGACGCGGTGATTCACCTCGCTGGTATGGGACAACGCCTGCTGCTGGCCGCGCAGCAAGGTATGAAAGAAGGCGGCATAGCGCTCGTTGGCAGGAGCGAAGTCCTGCCTATAGACCTGTTCAGCCGCAGCCGTTTGCCCGCTTTGTGCCAGCCAGACAATACGCCAGCCCAAGGTCTGCAACTGCGCCAAGGGCTGAGCCAACTGCCGGGCGAGGAGCGGGGAGCGCGGTGCCGCAGATCTCGCCAAAGCTCCCAAGATATCGTCAATCTTTTGACGGCCTTGGCGAAATGCCGTCACCAAGTGCGGATCCAGAGGGGCATTGTTGAGCATCACCTGCAATACGGCCACTTGCTCTTGCTGAGCGATCTCCACGTCTTTCATGTGCGCGAGATTGCCGGCTACCTGCGTATCGTCCAGGGCCGCAGCATCCGCATAATACAGGGTCATCACGGCACCCCTCCATGCGTGAAACGGCCTTTGAGCGGGAGCGTTACGAGAGCCGGGTAGACAAGGTGCTGCCGGAATTGGTGGAAAAGCTGCA
>NZ_RIZI01000171.1 GCF_003721225.1 Acidithiobacillus sulfuriphilus
CGGCGGCGTCCAGTACGCCGACTACCGCGCCACCGGCTACGGCGTGAACACCCAGGGGGCCTGGGTCTTCGTCACCGCCCAGTATTGAGAGCCGAAGGCCGGCGCTGTCGTGGTGCATGCGGCCGCAGAAGCGCACCACGGCGGTGCAGAATGATGGTGCTCATGGAGGCAAGTGCTTGATTCCATGAATGGCACAAGTTGTGCTTTGGATCATGCAACGCCCTCTCTGGAGAGGGTTCGCAGTCTGCGACAAAGACGTCGTCGGGTGAACAGCCCGCGGCGTTTTTTTATTTTCTGGAGAGACAGCATGACCCTGCAACTCATTTCCCAACGCAAATCTCGTTTGGTGGTCGTGGGCAACGGCATGGCCGGGATGCGTACGGTGGAGGAATTGCTGAAGATGGCGCCGGATCTCTACGCGATCACGGTCTTTGGCGCCGAGCCCCACCCCAACTACAATCGCATCCTCCTGTCTCCGGTGCTCGCCGGGGAAATCACGGTGGACGAGATCATTCTCAACGATTGTGACTGGTACGAGGCGCACGGCATCGCATTGCGGCTGGGGGAGCCGGTGCTGAAGATCGATCGCGTCCGCCGCGAGGTACGCAGCGCCGATGGCAGCACGACGCCCTATGACCGCCTCCTCCTGGCGACGGGCGCCACGCCCCTCCTGCCGCCCATCACCGGCATGGATCTCGCCGGGGTGCTGGCCTTTCGCAATATCGGTGACGTCGAGCAGATGCTGGTGGCGGCGCGGCATGGCGGCCACGCCGTGGTCATCGGCGGCGGCCTGCTCGGCCTGGAGGCGGCCCACGGTTTGCTGGCGCGCGGCATGCAGGTCACCGTCGTCCATCGCCATGCCTGGCCCTTGAGCCAGCAGGTGGATGCGGCGGGCGGCGCCTTGCTGCGCCAGGCCCTGGAAAGCCGGGGGGTGCGTTTTTTGCTGGGCGGGCAGGCGAAGGCGCTACTGGGCACGACGGCGGTGGCGGGCGTGCGCCTCGGCGACGGTAGCGAGATCGCGGCGGATCTGGTGGTCATGGCGGTGGGGATCCGTCCCAACATGGCCCTGGCCCAGGCAGCGGGGCTCCATTGCGAGCAGGGCATCGTCGTCAACGACACGCTGCAGACCTTCGATCCCCGCGTTTACGCCGTCGGCGAGTGTGTGCAGCATCGTGGCAGCACCTACGGCCTGGTAGCCCCCCTCTTCGAGCAGGCCAAGGTGGCCGCCAACCACCTCGCCGAGTACGGACAGATGCGCTATACCGGCTCCATGACCAGCACCAAGCTCAAGGTCAGCGGCATTGACCTCTTTTCCGCCGGAGACTTCATGGGCGGTGCCGACAAGGAGGAAATCACCCTGCTGGACGGCACCCACGGGGTCTACAAAAAGGTCGTGGTGCAGGACAACCGGGTGATCGGCGGTCTGCTCTATGGCGATACCAGCATCGGCCCGTGGATCTTCCAGCTCATGCGCGACGGCACGGATATCTCGGCCTTTCGCGATCACATCCTCTTTGGCGAGACCCATCTGGGCGATGCCGGCCATGCAGGCGAGAGCCAGGCCGCGCGCCTGCCCAATACGGCGGAGATCTGCGGCTGCAACGGGGTATGCAAGGGCGCCATCGTCAAGGCCATTCGCGAACAGGGCCTCTTCACCCTGGAGGAAGTGCGCAAGCAAACCAAGGCCAGTTCCTCCTGCGGCTCCTGTACCGGGTTGGTGGAACAGCTCCTCGCCAGCACCCTCGGTGGCATCTATGATCAAACCCCGAAAAGGCGGGCCCTCTGCGCCTGCACCGAGCTCAGTCATGAGGAGCTGCGGGAAGCCATCGCGGCGCAACACCTGCTCTCCGTGCGGGATGTCTTCGCCGCCCTCGACTGGCGGCATCCGGGGGGCTGCGCCACCTGCCGCCCCGCGGTCAATTATTACGTGCGCACCGCCTGGCCCGCCCAGGCCCTGGATGACCCCCAGGCCCGTTTCATCAATGAGCGCGCCCACGCCAACATCCAGAAGGATGGCACCTACTCGGTGGTGCCGCGCATCTACGGCGGCATCACCAGCCCGGCGGAGCTCAAGCATATCGCCGAAGTCGCGGAACGCTATCAGGTGCCCATGGTGAAGTTCACCGGCGGCCAGCGCCTGGACCTCCTCGGGGTGCGCAAGGAAGACCTGCCCAAGGTCTGGGCCGATCTGGGCATGCCTTCGGGACATGCCTACGGCAAGGCCTTGCGTACGGTCAAATCCTGTGTGGGCACGGAGTTCTGCCGCTTCGGCACCCAGGACAGCACCAGCCTGGCCATTGATCTGGAACAGGCCCTGGAACGCATGTGGGCGCCGCACAAGGTCAAGCTTGCGGTGTCCGGCTGCCCGCGCAATTGCTCCGAGAGCACCATCAAGGACTTCGGCATCATCGGCGTGGATTCGGGCTGGGAGTGCTATGTGGGCGGCAACGGCGGGATGAAGGTCCGGGCGGCGGAGCTGCTGTGCAAGGTTCCCACCGGCGCGGCGGTCATCGAGATGGCCAAGGCCTTTCTGCAACTCTATCGCCAGGACGCCACCTATCTCGAACGCACCGCCCCCTGGGTGGAGCGAGTGGGACTGGACAGCATCAAGGCGCGCATCGTCGATGACGCCGCACAGCGCCAGGCCCTGGCCGCGGAGCTGGACTTTGCCATCGCCCAGGAGCGCGATCCCTGGGCGGATGTGGTGGCCGGACGGCTGGACATCCATGCCGCGCCGTTGCGGCGGATTGCGGGCTAACGGAATGAACCCGGATGCCGCCAACGACCGTTTTTGGGATGAACGGACAGCAACAGTAAAGGACGCATGACGATGGCACAGTGGATGGAAGTAGGCAGTTTGATGGAGATTCCCCAGTTGGGCGGGCGTTACGTGGACACCCCCCGAGGGCAGATCGCCCTGTTGCGGAACGAGGCGGATGAAGTCTTCGCCGTGGAAAACCGTTGCCCCCATCGCGGCGGGCCCCTTGCCGAAGGCTTCGTGTCCGGGCGGCTGGTCTTTTGCCCGCTGCACAACTGGCAGATCGACCTCGACAAGGGCGAGGCCCTGCCGCCCGATGTGGGTTGCGTCAAGACCTACCCGGTGCGTGTGGAGGAGGGGCAGGTCTACCTTGCTCTGACGGAATGAAGCGGGTGAACGGGCAAGGCCGCGGCAGAGGAGAGCGGGCATGGGCGGAGACATGAACACGGACATCCAGGCAGGGGCCGGTACGGTGGCGGTGCGGGAAACCCGTTCGGTCTGCCCCTATTGCGGCACCGGCTGCGGCGTGTTGATCCAGCACGATGGGCAGCGGATGCTCGGTGTGCGCGGCGACCCCGATCATCCCGCCAACTTCGGCCGCCTGTGTACCAAGGGCCGTACCCTGCACCAGACCGTGCATGGGGCAGACCGCGCTGTCCAGCCGCTGTGGCGGGACCGGGACAGCGGCAGCCCCCTGCCATGGAGCGAGGCCCTCCACCGCGCTGCCGAGGGTTTTGCCGGAATCATCCGCGCCCACGGCCCGCAGGCGGTGGCCTTTTATGTCTCCGGCCAATTGACTACCGAGGACTATTACGTTGCCAACAAGCTGGCCAAAGGCTTCATCGGCACCAATCATATCGATACCAATTCGCGCCTGTGCATGGCCTCGGCGGTGGCCGGCTACAAATCGAGCCTGGGCATGGACAGCGTCCCCTGCGCCTATGAGGATATCGACCTCGCCGACTGTATCTTCCTCATCGGCAGCAATACCGCCTATGCCCATCCCATCGTCTTCCGCCGCATCGAGGATGCGAAGGCCGGCAACCCCAATCTGCGCATCATCGTCGCCGACCCCCGGCGCACCCCCACGACCAGCATTGCCGACCTCTACCTGCCCCTCAAGCCCGGCACCGACGTGGCCCTTCTGCATGGCATCCTGCACATCCTCATCTGGGAAGGCTGGATCGACCGCGCCTTCATCGACACCCACACCGAAGGCTGGGAGGCGCTCAAGGCCCTGGTCCAGGACTACAACCCCCAGACCGTCGCCGAAACCTGCGCCATTGCCGTAGCCGACCTGCGCCGCGCGGCAGAGATCTTCGGCACCGCCCGGGCCGCCCTGTCCCTCTGGTGTCAGGGGCTCAACCAGTCCGCCCATGGTACCGACAAGAATACGGCCCTGATCAACCTGCACCTCGCCACCGGCCAGATCGGCAAGCCCGGTGCCGGGCCCTTCAGCCTTACCGGCCAGCCCAACGCCATGGGCGGCCGCGAGGTGGGCGGCATGCCTGCCCTCCTGCCCGGACACCGCGATGTGCTCAACCCTGCCCATCGGGAGGAAATCGCCCGGTTCTGGGGGGTCGAAGGCATCTGCCCCGAGCCCGGCCTCACCGCCGTACCGCTCTTCCAGGCCATGGAGCGCGGCGAGATCAAGGCGGTGTGGATCGTCTGCACCAATCCGGTGCTCTCCATGCCGGACCAGGCGCAGGTCATCCGTGCGCTGGCCCGGGCCGAGCTGGTCATCCTCCAGGACGCCTATCTGGAGACTGAAACGGGGGCCTACGCCGACCTGCTCCTGCCGGCGGCGAGCTGGGGAGAGCGCGAGGCCCTCGTCACCAACTCGGAACGCCGTATCAGCCATCTCGGCCAGGCCATCCCCGCCCCCGGAGCGGCCCTGCCCGACTGGGAAATCTTCCGCGATTTCGCCTATGCGCTGGGGGCGGCCCTGGATGAATCCGGGCAGCCGGCGCCGGCAATCATGGATGGTTCCTGGACCGCCCGCGCCCAGCGCCTCTTCGCCTTCTCCACGGCCGAAAGCGTCTTCAACGAATACCGCGAGACCACCCGGGGCCGGGATCTCGACATCACCGGCCTGTCCTTCGCCCGCCTCGACCGCGACGGTCCGCAGCAATGGCCCTTCCCGGAAGGCGCGGAGAAAGGCCGCGCGCGTCTCTACGGCGACGGCATCTTCCCCACCCCCAGCGGTCGCGCCCGTTTTCGCGCCCCTGCCTATGCCCCGGTGGCGGAGGACATCGACGCCCGTTATCCCCTGCGCCTCATCACCGGCCGCCTGCGCGACCAGTGGCACAGCATGTCACGCACCGGCAAGGTCACCGCGCTCTTCCAGCACAGTGAAGAGCCGCTGCTGGAAATTCATCCGCGCGATGCGCAACGGTTGGGACTGAAGGACGGCCAGTTGTGCCGGGTAAGCAGCCGCCGGGGCAAGGTGGTGGTCAGGGCGCAGGTCCTGGCCACCGCCCCCCCCGGCGTGCTCTTTTTGCCCATGCACTTCGGCACCCGCTTCGCTCCCGCCGGGGAATGCAACCGCCTGACCCTGCCCGCCATCGATCCGGTTTCCGGAGAGCCGGAATTCAAGCATACCGCCGTGCGGGTGGAGCCCCTGGCCTTTGCCTGGACCGGCGCCATCCTCGCCCTTCTTGATGACGAAGCGCAGTTCCTTGCCGCCCGCGCCGTGGCCCAGGGCTTTCCCTATGCCAGCCTCGCACGCATCGGGGGTGCTACGCAAAATGGCTTTTTACTGCGCCTCGCCGCCGAAGAAGCACCCCCCGCCTGGGCGGTCCGGGAGTGGGATAGGGCACTGGGGATCGGCGGCGCTGATGCCCTGGATTACCAGGATCTGCGCCGGGGGGTAAGCAAGCGCATCTGCGTCCGCGCGGGCCGCCTCATTGCCGCCCGCCTCTTCGGCGAAACCGAAACCCTCGACTGGCTGCGGGAACTGCTGCTCGCGGGGACCGATATCCAGCCCTACCGTCACGCCCTCTTCGCGCCCACGGTGCCGCAGCAACTCGGTGCCCAGGCCCCGTCGCATACGGTGTGCACCTGCCGGGGCGTGCGCGAAACGGTGATCTGCGCCGCCATCGCCCAAGGGGCGAAGAGCGTGGAGGCGGTGGCTCAGGCTTGCGGCGCGGGCAGCGAATGCGGCTCCTGTCGTCCCGAGATCAACGCATTGCTGCGCGCCCCGGTGCAGGAGGCCTCATGAGAACGCTGCCGCAACTCATCGGTGACGTGGCGCGCGGCAAGGAGCATGCCCGCGATCTCCCCGAGGATGAGGCCCAGGCCCTCTTTGGGGCCTGGCTTGCCGATGACCTCGACGCCTATAGCCAGGGCGCCTTGTGGACCGCCTATCGCATCAAGGGCGAATCCATGGAGGAATTGCTGGGCTTCGTGAGCGCCAGCGAGCACGCCATGCACCGCGTCAACGGCCCCGCAGGGCCCCTGCCCATCATCCTGCCCAGCTACAACGGCGCCCGCCGCGAGGCCAATCTGCTCCCCCTCCTGGCCCTGGTTCTGGCCCGCGCCGGGGTGCCCGTCCTGCTGCATGGGAGCCATGGCGGCGCAGCCGAGGATGCCGACCTGGCCCTCACCGACCACAGTCCGGCCAAGCGCGTCAGCAGTGCCGCCCTCCTCACCGCCCTCGGTCTGCCGGCGGCCGGCAGTCCCCAGGCCATCCATGACGATCTGCGCCAGCGGAACCTCGCCCACGCCCCCATCGATGTCCTCAGCCCCGGCCTGGCGCGCATCCTCGCCCTGCGCCGGCGGCTCGGCGTGCGCTCCAGCGTCCATACCGTGGTCAAGCTCATCAACCCCTTTGGCGGCCCCGCCATGCACTGCGCCGCCGTCACCCATCCGCCCTACCTGGAACGCCTCAAGGCATTCTTTGGCCGGACGCGGAGACGCGCCCTCTGCCTGCGCGGCACCGAGGGCGAGCCCTTCGCCCACCCCAAGCGCCGCCCCGCCCTCCTGGGCTGTGAGGATGGTGTCTGCACGACGCTGATGGAAAAAGACGGGCAGCCGCTACTCCGCCTGCCCGATCTGCCGGCCGATGGCGGCGTCACTGCCACCTGCCGCTTCATCGAAGAAGTCCTCAATGGCACCCTTGCCCTGCCCGATCCGCTCTTTGATCAAGCGGCCTGCCTGCTCGTGCTGAGCGGACGCAGCCCCGATCTGGACGCCGCCGGAGCCGTGCTCGCAGCCATCCTGCCCGCGCAACGCCCGCACGCATCATCCCGCAAGTCATTACCACCGTCCCCAGGAGCCCTCCCATGAACTGCCCGTCCAAGGTGTATCTCATCGGCGCCGGACCCGGCGACCCCGAACTCCTGACCCTCAAGGCCGCGCGTCTGCTCCAGACCGCCGACATCCTCTTTCACGACGCCCTGGCCAATCCGCGCATCCTCGATCTGGCGCGCCCCGACGCGCAACGGGTCGATGTCGGCAAGCGCGGCGGTCGCATCTCCACCCCCCAGCTCAGCATCCAGGCGCAGATGATCCACGCCGCCCAACGGGGTCTCCAGGTCGTGCGGCTGAAAGGCGGCGATCCCTTCATCTTCGGCCGGGGCGGAGAGGAGTGCATGGCCCTCAGGGCCGCCGGCATCGCCTATGAAATCGTCCCCGGCATCACCAGCGGCATGGCCGCCGCCGCCTACGCCGGCGTACCGTTGACCTATCGCGCCGTCAGCCAGTCGGTATTGTTGGTGACCGGCCACGAAGCGCCGGGAGCCGCGCCCGTGGATTGGCGGCGCATGGCGGGCGTCGCCGACACCCTGGTCATCTATATGGGCGTGGAGCGGGTGGAGAAAATCCGCGACGGCCTCCTGGCCGGCGGCCTCTCCCCAAGCACGCCGGCCCTGGCCGTGGAATGGGCCACCCTCCAGCAGCACGAGGTCCACAGCACCCTCGCCGACCTCCCCGCGCAGATCGCCCGCAACGGGCTGAAGAGCCCCGCCATCCTCGTCATCGGCGCCGTCGTCGAGATGTCCGCCTGCCTCTCCTGGCGGCCTAGCGGTTCCGGCGCATTGCCACAGGCCGCCTGTTTATGAGAGAAGGGTCTTATCCCGATCCGGATGGAAAGCGCCCATGACCCAAGCCCATATCCTCCTCGCCCACGGGTCCCGCAATGCCGACTGGCGGCGGCCCTTCGAAGGCATCGCCGCCCGTTTTGGCGAGCGCCATCCCGAGCGCCGCGTCTTCCTCTGCTACCTGGAGATGTGGGCGCCGGACCTGCCGCAGACCATTGCCCGTGCCTATGCCGAAGGGGTCCGCCAGTTCCGCATATCGCCGCTGTTCTGGAGCAGCGGCCGCCATCTCCAGGAAGACCTGCCCCTCCTCCTTGGCGAACTGGAACAACGTTTCCCCGCGATCCGGATCAGCGTGGACGAACCCCTCGGCGAGCGTGAGCCCGTGCTTGCCGCCGTGCTCGACGTACTGGCCTAAGCCCCGAGCTCCATGTTCCGCGTCCTGCTCATTGACGACGACCACGACCGCGCCGTCGGGGTCAAGGCCTTGCTCGAAGCCGTCGGCCATACGGTGATCGCCATCCTCTCCTGGGAAGCCACCACCCTGCACCGCCTCGACAGCCTGCGCCCGGATGTCATCATTGCCGATGCCGGCAGCCCGGAGCGTGATGCCCTGGAGCATATCGTCCTCCTCAGCGAAACCCTGGAACTGCCCGTCGTGGTGCTTGGTGCCGCCGGCGACGAAGACAGCATCCGCCGCGCCATGCGCGCTGGTGTGGCGGCCTATGTCGCCCACGGCATCTCCATCCACGACATCGCCCCCATCCTCAAGGTCGCCACCCTGCGCTACGCCGAACACCATAAGCTCAAGCGCGAACTGCAGGACGCCAAAAGCGAGCTATCCGCCCGTAAACGCATCGAAAAGGCCAAGGGCATCCTCATGCAGGACCTCGGTCTGAGCGAAGACGATGCCCATCACCGCATGCGCCGCCTGGCCATGGACCGCGGCAAAAAGCTGGCGGAGATCGCCGAAGCGATCATTCTCACCAAGGAACTGGGAAAGCATTAACCTTGATCCGGCGGTTCCCGCACCCCCCAATGCCTGTACCCGCGAAGCGCCCCCTTGCCGGACGGCGCGGAGTGGATCCTGTGCTATGCTTCAAAACAACGGGAATGTCTCCATGTCCATCCTTCCGGGCGCTGCTGTCGGGGTTCCTCAACCGTGGAGTCATCCCGGGTTCCGGCCGTGGCAATGGGCCCGGAGCGCCCGGATGTCCCGGTATGGGTCTGCCGTATTCCTTGGAGTCAGCCTTGCCGCCACCGGCGGTGCTTTTTCTGGTCCGGGCGTAAGAAACAGCCATTTTGCGGTAATCCTCAAGGGAGATATTATGTATGTGATTCAGGTGGCTACGGAATGTGCGCCGGCAGCCAAGGTGGGCGGACTGGCGGATGTGGTCTATGGCCTGAGCCGGGAATTGGAGATCCGCGGTCATGCGGTGGAAATCATCCTGCCCAAATATGTCAACATGCGTTACGATCAGATCCAGAACCTGCAGGTGAGCTATCGGGATCTCTGGGTGCCGTGGTATGGGGGTGCCATTCATTGCACGGTCTACTTCGGTTTTGTGCATGGCCTGAAATGTTTTTTCATCGAACCCCACTCCGCCGATCATTTTTTCGAGCGCGGTACTTATTACGGCTATCTCGATGACCACATGCGCTTCGCTTTTTTCAGCAAGGCCGCGCTGGAATTCATGCTGGAAACCGGCAAGCGGCCGGAAGTCATTCATTGCCATGACTGGCAGACGGGCCTGCTCCCGACCATGCTCTTCGAGATCTACAAATACCATGGGATGGAACATCCCCGCGTTTGTTACACCATCCACAACTTCAAGCACCAGGGTATCGCCGGAGAAAACATCCTGCGGGCCACCGGCCTCGGCCGCCCCTGGCATTATTTCCACCCCGACCGCCTGCAGGACGACCACAATCCCACGGCCATCAATTTCATGAAGGCGGGTATCGTCTATGCCAACTTCGTCACCACCGTATCGCCGCAGCACGCCTGGGAGGCACGACATACGGACCAGGGCTACGGCCTGGGCCATGTCCTCTACCGCCATCAGAACAAGTTTTCCGGGGTCCTGAACGGGCTGGACTATAATTTCTGGAATCCGCAGACCGATCCCCTGATACCGCACCATTACGACTACCAGGACCGGTCCGGCAAGGAAGGGGACAAACGCGCCCTGCGCGACCGCCTCTGGCTGCGCGATGACCGCAAGCCGCTGATTGCTTATGTGGGCCGCCTGGACTGGCAAAAGGGCGTACACCTCATCCGCCACGGCCTTTTTTATGCGCTGTGGAACAACGCCCAGTTCGTCTTGCTGGGCTCCAGTCCGGAATCGGGCATCAACGATTATTTCTGGCACCTCAAGAATTATCTCAACGAGAGCCCGGATTGCCATCTGGAGATCGGTTTTAACGAGGAACTGGCCCATCTGATTTATGCCGGCGCGGATATGCTCATCGTGCCCAGTATTTATGAGCCCTGCGGCTTGGCCCAAATGATCGCCTTGCGTTATGGCACCGTCCCCATCGTGCGCGGCGTGGGCGGTTTGCTGGATACGGTATTTGATCGGGATTACAGCGATAAGCCCTTCCCTGAGCGCAACGGCTATGTTTTTTATCAGGACGACTATCCGGCCCTGGAATCGGCCATGGGGCGGGCCATCGCCCTCTGGCATGAAGAGCCCGACAGCTTTCACGATCTGGCCGCCAACGGCATGGCTTGCGACTACTCCTGGAACAAGCCGGGAGAGTATTATCTAGGGATTTACGATTTTATTCGTGACCGATGAAAGGGAATAACGACGATGCCAACCGGACTGCTGGATGATTTGCCCGATTTCTGCGGCCATGAAGACAGGATAGCGCAAGCGCTGCGGGGGCGCCCTGCCCAGGACATTACCCGAAGCGGCATCGACTTTCCCCATATCCGGAGTGCCGCGGCCATCGCCCTGCACATGCATCAACCGTTGATACCGGCCGGTGGGGACGATCTCCGCAGCGCCGCCATCATCAGCAACCTGCAATACATGATGGAGCACCCGGAGAGCGGCGACAATCACAACGCATCGGCCTTCCAGTGGTGTTACGAGCGCATGGCGGAGTTCGTGCCGGAGCTGCTGGCTGGCGGCAAGCAGCCGCGGGTGATGCTGGACTATTCGGGCACGCTGCTCTACGGATTGCAGCAGATGGGCTTGCATCATGTCCTGCAATCCTTGCGTACCCTGGCCACCGACGAGCGCTATCAGGGTGCGGTGGAATGGCTGGGCACGGCCTGGGGCCATGCCGTGGCGCCCTCGACGCCGGTGCAGGATTTCCGGCTCCACGTGCTGGCTTGGCAGGAACACTTCGCCGCCCTCTTCGGTGACGCGGCCCTGGCCCGGGTGCGCGGCTTTTCGCCGCCGGAAATGGCGCTGCCCAACCATCCCGATGTCGCCTATGCCTTCGTCAAGACCCTGCTGGACTGTGGGTATGAGTGGGTCCTGGTGCAGGAGCACACGGTGGAGCAGCAAGGCAACGGCCAGCCCCTGCAGCAGAAGCATCTGCCCCAGCGACTGGTATGCACCAACTCCCAAGGGGAGAGCATCAGCATCACCGCCATCATCAAGACCCAGGGCTCCGACACCAAGCTGGTGGGCCAGATGCAGCCCTGGTACGAGGCGCAGGGCCTCTCCCGCATGGACCTGGGCGGACGGCGGGTACCGCCGTTGGTGACCCAGATCGCCGACGGCGAGAATGGCGGGGTCATGATGAACGAGTTCCCGCCCAAGTACCGACAAGTGGTGGAAGCGGCCTCGGGTTCCGTCACCCCGCTGGTCAATGTCAGCGGGTATCTGGCCTATCTGGCCGGCGAAAAGGTGACGATGGAAGCATTCCCGGCCATCCAGCCTGTCCACCAGCAGCGCCTCTGGGAGCGTTTTCATCCCGGCGACGGGCCGGAACGCCTCGCCGCCGTCATTGCCGAGTTGCACCGGGAGGATCAGCGTATTTCCATGGACGGCGGGAGCTGGACGAATAATATTTCCTGGGTGCATGGCTATGGCGATCTGCTCGGGCCCATGGAGCGTCTGAGCAGCCTCTTTTATGAAAAGGTGCTGCGCCCCGGCATCCCCGCCAGCGATCCCCGCTACCGTCAGGCCTTGTTCTTCCTGCTGGTCAGCGAAACGAGCTGTTTTCGTTACTGGGGCGAAGGATTGTGGACCGATTACGGCAAGGAACTGTGCCGCCGCGGTATCGAATTTCTGGAAAAGGCGTTTTAAGACCGCGTTCATCCGGGATTTGGTTCCGGGTGAATCGTTTTTTGCTCCCGAGTCCCATGGCTGTTGTTCTGGGGCTCCTCTCGCTGGCCGTCGAAAACTCACCCTTCGGGTTCGGACAGTTCGACGTCCGGGCGCGAGAGTTCGCCAAGAACAACAACGCCATGGGCCAAAGGTCGCGGCAAAACGATTCACCCGGAACCAAATCCGGGATCATGCACGCATAATAGGGAGGGAGAACGATGTCCTTTGCAAACCGTGAAGAAGCCGCCCTGCAGTTGGCTCGGCGCCTGGCCCCCTATCGGGGGAAAAAACCACTCATCCTCGCCATCCCCCGAGGAGCGGTGCCCATGGGGCGGATCATTGCCGACGCCCTGGAGGGGGATCTCGATGTGGTCCTGGTGCGCAAGCTGGGGGCGCCCAACAACCCCGAGTTTGCCGTGGGCGCCGTGGATGAGGGAGGGAAAATCCTGGTGGAACCCTACGCCCGGCGTATGGGGATCAGCGATGCGTATCTCCAGGAAGAGGCGGCGCGCCAATTGGCGGTGATGAAAAGGCGCCGTGCCCAGTACACGCCTGTTCACCACCCCTTCGATCCGGCCGGCCGGCTGGTGATCGTCGTGGATGACGGCGTGGCCACTGGTGCCACCCTCAGCGCGGCCTTGCGCTTTCTGCGCGAACGGCGGCCCCTGCGCCTCGTAGCCGCCGTGGGCGTGGCACCGCCGGAGGTAGCCGCGCAATTGACGACCCTGGCCGATGAAGTGCTCTGCCTGGAAACGCCCGACCCTTTTTACGCGGTGGGGGCCTTTTACGCTGACTTCGGCGAGGTTACCGATGATGATGTGATCGCGATCTTGCGGGAATCGCAGGGGGCGCCGGAAAAGCCCGGAGAAAAGTCCTAGGCCTGGTATCCACGCGGGGCTCCGCTGGCCTTGCCCGCCCCGTGGGGAGATAATGGTTATATGGAGAATGCCGACACGGCCGTTTGGGCGGCGCTGATGGAGACCGATCCCGACCGCAAGGTGCGGCGGGTGGCGGCCTTGCGTTGCGGGGACAACCCGGCCGGGACGCCGGTGGCGATTCTGGTCCCGGGGCGGCCTGCACAACCCATCCTGGTGGCGCCCAAGGCCCTGCCGAAGCGGCGGAGTTTGCGCACTGCGGAAGGGCGGGCGGTGCTCATCCATGCCTTGACCCATATCGAGTTCAACGCCATCAACCTGGCCCTGGACGCGGTATACCGTTTCCCCGGCCTGCCCGAGGCCTTTTATCAGGATTGGCTGGCGGTGGCGCGGGAGGAAGCCCTGCATTTCCAGCTCTTGCGCGAGCACCTGCGCAGTCTGGGCAGCGATTACGGCGCCCTGCCCGCCCATGACGGGCTGTGGCAGATGGCCGCGGAGACGGCCGCCGATCCGCTCCTGCGCATGGCCCTGGTGCCGCGCGTGCTGGAGGCGCGGGGACTGGATGTGACCCCGGGTATCCAGGCCCGGCTGGCCCAGGCCGGGGATCTGCGGGCAGTGGAGATCCTGGAGCGCATCCATCACGATGAACTGGGCCATGTGGCCGTGGGCAGCCGCTGGTTCCGTTACCTCTGTGCAAGCCGCGGCCTGGATCCGGAAGAAACCTTTTTCGCCCTCGTGAATACGCATTTTCGCGGGCGTTTGCAGGGGCCATATCAGGAGGAGGTTCGCCTGCAGGCCGGCTTCAGCCCCCGCGAGATGGCCTGGCTGAAGGCGCGGCAAAACCCTCCTGCCGACTGCCGTTTTTAGGATAGTTCCATGCGTGTATTGGGTATCGAAAGCTCTTGCGATGAAACGGGTCTGGCCCTCTATGACACCCAGGGGGGATTGCTGGGAGAGGTGCTCTTCAGCCAGATCGACATTCACGCCCCCTACGGCGGGGTGGTGCCGGAACTGGCCTCGCGGGACCATGTGCGCCGCCTCCCCCTGCTGCTGCGCGAGCTGCAGCAGCAGACCGGCGTGGAGCGCCCCGATGCCATTGCCGTCACGGCGGGGCCGGGGCTGATGGGCGCCCTCCTGGTCGGGGTGAGTTTCGCCCGCGCCCTGGGCTTTGCCTGGGGGGTGCCCGTCTTGCCGGTGCATCATCTGGAGGGCCATCTGCTCGCCCCCCTGCTCGAAGGCGAGGCACCCTTCCCGGCCGTGGCCCTGCTGGTGTCGGGCGGCCACACCCTGCTCATGGAGGTGCGCGGCCTGGGGGACTATACCTTATTGGGTGAAACCCTGGATGACGCCGCCGGCGAGGCCTTCGACAAAGCGGCCAAAATGATGGGGCTGGCCTATCCGGGAGGGCCTATCCTGGCACAGTGGGCGGAACGGGGCGATCCCACGGCCTTTGCCTTGCCGCGGCCCTTGCTGGATCGGCCGGGTCTGGATTTCAGCTTTAGCGGGCTGAAAACGGCCTTTCGCTATGCCCTGGACAAAGTCCGTCCGGCCAGCGATCAGCAATTGGCCGATCTCGCCGCCAGCTTTCAGGCGGCGGTGGTGGAAACGCTGGCGGAAAAGTGCCGGCGGGCCTTGGGGCAGACGGGCCACCGGCGGCTGATCGTGGCCGGTGGTGTCGGGGCCAACAAGGCCTTGCGCTCTCGTCTGGCGGATCTCGCGTCGGGGGCCCGGAACCGGGAGCCCATTGCGCTGCATTATCCGCGCTTGAGCCACTGCACGGATAATGGCGCGATGATCGCCCTGGTGGGGGGATTGCGGCTCGCCGGCGGTCTGGTGCCCGCGCCGGATTTTCCCGTGCGGGCGCGCTGGCCCATGGAGAGCCTGGAGACGCGATGACGAACCAGCCTTTTTCCTTTACCGAAGCGGTGGAGGCCGTTGCCGCCCGCGATGCGGATTTTCAGGAAGGCCTCGACTGGCAGCAGACGGACCACCCCCTGGAGGCGGCGGCGGCCTTCCGGCGCTCCTTGGCGAAGGCGGGCGACAATGCCGTGGTCTACACCTTTTATGGCTGGGCGCTGGCGGAGGCCGGCGATCATCACGGGGCTATCGCCGCCTGCCGCAAGGCCATCCGGCTGGATCCGGAATGGGGTCAGGCCTGGAATGACCTGGGCGAATATCTCATGGAGACGGGGCGGGTGGACGAAGCGCTCTTCGCCATTCGCCGCGCCCTCAAGTCCCGCTCCTTTGACAGCCCCCACCTGGCCTATATGAATCTCGCACGCTATTACCTCTACCAAGGCAGCCTGCGCCGCGCCCTGGGGGCCGCCGAGCAGGCCGGCCGTCTGGCGCCCGGTTTTCGTCCCGCCCAACACTTGGCAGAGTGGATCGCCGAACGCATGGCCGAGTGGAATATCCGCGATTAGGAGCGGCGGAAAGGGCGCTCGGCGCCGCTGCGCAGGCGGGCGATGTTGCCGCGATGGCGCCACAGGACGAGCAGGGCGAGAATCAGCAGGAGGGCTTGCTCGCCGCGTTGCTGGAGCAGGACGAGACCCAGTATGGGGGCCGCCAGGGCGGCGCCCAGGGCGGCCAGGGAAGACAGCCGGGTGAGCAGGAAAATCAGCACCCAGACCAGCAGCACCGCCCCGCCCAGCAGCGGTTGCAGGGCGAGCAGGATGCCCAGGGCGGTGGCCACGCCCTTGCCGCCGCGAAAGCCGAAATAGATGGGATACAGATGGCCGAGGAAGGTGGCCAGGGCCACGGCGGCCAGGGCCCAGCCCTCCAGGCCCAGGAAGCGGGCGAGGGCAACGGGGACGACGCCCTTGACGAGATCGCCGGCCAGGGTGAGGGCGGCGGCCCTCTTGCCGCCGAGGCGCAGGACGTTGGTGGCGCCGGGATTGCCAGACCCCGCCTGGCGGGGATCGGGCAGGCGCAACAGGCGGGCGACGACGATGGCGGCGCTGATGGAACCCAGTAGATAGCCGAAAATCGGCAGGAGGATCGTGAGGGAGATCGCCCAAAGGCTGTGCTGCGGCATGGCTTGTCTGCTGTACCCGAAAAAACGCTATTATACGGCGAGTCGCGGCGCAATGCCGCTTTTTCGGGATAAGCCATGGATACGCTTTTTGTGCGCGAGTTGAAGGTGGAGACGCGAATCGGCATTTACGACTGGGAACGCCAGGTCAAGCAGACCATCCTGATCGATCTGGACGTGGCTGCCGATGCCGCTTTTGCCGCCCGGGGCGACAAGGTGGAGAGTACGGTCAATTATCAGACCATCTGCCAGCGCCTAGTGGCGCATGTGCAGGATGCCGAAGTGGAACTGGTGGAGACCCTGGCCGAACAGATGGCCGCCATCATTCTCGGGGAATTCCGCGCGCCTTGGGTGCGGGTGACGGTGCACAAGCCCGCGGCGGTGCGCGGCACCCGCGATGTGGGGGTGCAGATTGAGCGCGGTGCCCGCCCGGCCTGAACGGGCTCTGGTGGCCCTGGGTCTGGGGAGCAATCACGCGCCGGAGCGCCATCTGCTGCACGCCTTGGCGGCGTTGGCTCATGATTTTGCGCCGTTGCGGCTGGCCGCGCCGGTAGTGGGGCCGGATACGCTCCATGGCGGGGCGGATTATGCGAACTGGGTCTGTAGCTTCGTGACGGACTGGCCCGAGGAAAGGCTGCGCAGCCGCCTCCAGGCCCTGGAGCAGGCATGCCATCGGCAAAAGGGGGCGGCGGTGACGCTGGATGTGGACCTGCTCTATTTCGCCGGGGCGGATGGGGTGCGTTGCCATCGCCAGTGCCTGGAGCCCTACTGGCTGGCGGGCCTGGCGCAGCTCTTGCCGGAGGAGCGACCGGAGCCGAAGGGGGCGAATTTTGCCGAGCGCTGGCGAGCCATGCAGGCGCTTGGCAAAGTTGATCTTCGTCCTTGGTGGGCCTGGGCCTGCAACGGCCTGAGTCCACTGGCGTAGCTTCCGGGGCGAGAACCGGTTTCATCCTGAAATGGCCTGCCGGAACGTACTAAATCAGTTCCACATCAGGGAGGTTGGCCATGCGGCGGTCGAATGTCAGGATCTGTTTGCACCCTGCGTCAAGGGCCTTCGCGACAATCAGACAATCCGGGAAGCCCACAGCGCCGGCGGCAAAGTGGGTGAGCGCTTCTCGTACCGCGGCGGGTGATTCGAGTGTAACCGTACTGTTGCCCAGCAGGGCGCGAAGAACGGTGACAATGGCTGCGCGGGGCAATCGATAGCTACGTTCCAACGTCCAGCACAACTCGACCAGCACGATGTCGGATACGAAACCCATAAAGAACAATCGGAATCAATGGCCATAAAACGGCACCCGCAAGGCAACCAGGTTTTTCGTTGGGAAATGCTGCGCGGAAGGGGTGGCGTTTACCCCACCGCGACGCGAACGGCCTGCAGATCATGGACGTCGGCGCTGACGATCTCCACTTCGGCCCAGTCTCCGGCGCTCAGGCCATGGGCTTTGCCGATACGGATCAGGCCGTCGATTTCCGGGGCGTCGAAGGCGCTGCGGGCGATGGCCCGGCCACCCTGCGCTTCATCCACCAGGACCCGCAACCGCTGCCCCACCCGGCGCTGCAGGCGGCGGGCGCTGATGGTCTCCTGGATGGCCATGAGGCGGGCGCGGCGTTCTTCCTTGACGGCTTCGGGCACGGCGCCGGGCAGGGCGTTGGCCGCCGCCCCTGCCACGGCGGAATAGCTGAAGCAGCCCATGCGGTCGAGTTCGGCCGTTGCGACAAAATCCAGCAACATCTGGAAGTCTGCCTCCGTCTCGCCGGGGAAACCGACGATGAAGGTGCTGCGGATGGCCAGCTCCGGCACCTCGCGCCGCCATTGCTGAATGCGCTCCAGGCTCTTTTCGGCGGCGGCGGGACGGCGCATGGCCTTGAGGATGGCGGGGCTGCCATGTTGCAGGGGCACATCGAGGTAAGGGAGGATCTTGCCCGCCGCCATGAGGGGCAAGAGTTCGTCGACGTGGGGATAGGGATAGACGTAATGCAGCCGCACCCAGACCCCCAGCTCCCCCAAGGCCGCGCACAGAGCGGTGATGCGTGTGGCCAGCGGCCGGCCGTTGTGGAAGGCGGTGCGGTATTTGCGGTCCACGCCGTAGGCGCCGGTGTCCTGGGAGATGACGAGCAGTTCCTTGACGCCGCTTTGCACCAGGGCCTCGGCCTCGCGCAGGATGCTGTCGGGGTCGCGGCTGACCAGCTTGCCGCGCATGCTGGGAATGATGCAGAAGCTGCAGGACTGGTTGCAGCCTTCGGAGATCTTGAGATAGGCGTAGTGCCGGGGCGTGAGGCGGATGCCCTGGGGCGGGACGAGATCCACGTAGGGGTCGTGGGCAGGGGGCAGGGCACTATGAATGGCGGCCATGACGGCCTCGCCCTGGTCTGGCCCGGTCACGGCCAGGACCTTGGGGTGGGCGCTACGGATAAAATCACCGCCGTCCCGCGCGCCCAGGCAACCCGTTACCACTACCCGGCCGTTTTCCTCCAAAGCCTCGCCGATGGCCTCCAGGGACTCCTCCACGGCGGCGTCGATGAAACCGCAGGTGTTGACCACCACCACGTCGGCGGACTGGTAGTCCCCCGCCACGACGTAGCCTTCGGCGCGCAGCCGGGTGAGGATGCGTTCGCTGTCCACCGTGGCCTTGGGGCAGCCGAGGCTGACGAAGCCCACCCGGGGCGGCCGGCCGCCCATCACCAGGACCTCATCAGAACGTGTTGCTCACGCTGATCACCCCGGGCACGGCGCCGACGATGCGCTCCACCACCTGCCGCAGATCGAGCACGGCATTGGGGCAGCCGGCGCAGGCGCCCTTCATGCGCACGCGCACGTCGCGCTCGTGGATCTCCACCAGTTCGATATCGCCGCCGTCGCGGTTGAGGATGCGGCGCACGGCTTGCACCGCCTCCGCTACGGCGGCGGGATCGGGCAGGGGATCGGCGGGGCCGTACTGGCGCTTGCGTCCGAGGTGGCGTTCGGCCATGGCCTGGGCGTGGGCGATCTTGGCGGCGGCCAGGGGATCGATGGCCTCCAGTTCGTCCAGTTCTTCCTCGCTGTACAGGCGGATGGGTTGTCTTGCGTTTTCGCTCATGGAGTCAATATACCATACGCCCGCCATCCACCACGAGATTATGGCCGGTGACGTAGGGGGCGTCGAAGAGGAGGTAGGCGACGGCGCCCGCAATGTCCTCGGGGCTGCCCTCGCGCTTCAGGGCGGTACGCTGGAGTATGCTCTGGCGATCGCCCTCGGCGGGCCGTTCGCTCTCGGCCCACAACGCCACCCCCGGTGAGACGGCATTGACGCGCACCTCCGGGCCCAGTTCCTTGGCCAGGGCGCGGGTGAGGGCGATGAGGCCCGCCTTGCTGACGGAATAGGGCAGATAGCCGGCCAGCGGTCGTTCGGCATAGATGTCGCCCATATTGACGATGGCGCCCCGGCTGTGGCGCAGATGGGGGGTCGCCGCCCGGGCGAGGAAGAGCGGCGCGCGCAGATTGACGGCCTGGATGCGCTCCCAGGCGGCAATATCCAGTTCGCCCAGGGGCGTAGGCGCATAGAGGGAGGCGTTATTGACGAGGCCGTCCAGGCGGCCAAAATGGCCGATGGTCTCGTGAATCAATCGGGCGGGCAGGCCGGGGTCCGCCAGATCGCCTCCGAGCAGATGGACCCGGATGGGGTGGGCTCCCTGCAATTCGGCAGCGAGGGCTTCGGCCGCGGCGGCGGAATGCCTATAATGGAGCAGGAGATCGCAACCCGCCGCCGCCAAGCGGCGGGCGATGCAGGCACCCACCCGGCGGGCGGCGCCCGTGATGAGCACCACTTTTCCATTGGCTTTCAAGAGGCTTCCATGTCACCGGATCGTCCTGTTTTTGTAACCCATTCCGCGGATGTGCGCAAGGCGGCGCTACCGCCGCCGGACCCGGAAGCGTTGGCCCTTTCCCAAGATCTGAGCGCAAGCATAGCCGCCGAGATCAAGGCGCGGGGCGGCGCCATTCCCTTTCGCCGTTACATGGAATTGGCCCTCTACGCCCCCGGTCTGGGCTACTATGTGGCCGGTCAGCAGCGCTTTGGGCCCGGCGGCGACTTTGTCACCGCCCCGGAGATGGGCAGCCTTTTCGGCGCCACCCTGGCGCGGGCCGTGGCGCCCCTGCCGGGTTCCGACGGCGTGCTGGAGTTTGGCGCCGGCTCCGGGGCCCTGGCCGCGCAGTTGCTGGCCGCCCTGCCGCCCACGCCCTACGCCATCCTGGAGGTCAGCCCCGATCTGGCGGAGCGCCAGCGCCAGCGCCTGGCGGGCCTGCCGGTCCGCTGGTTGAGCGCATTGCCGGCATGTTGGCGCGGCGTGGTCCTGGCCAACGAAGTGCTGGACGCCATCCCACCCCATCTCGTCGAGCTGGACCAGGACGGTGTGCTCTGGGAGCTCGGTGTGGCCCTGGGTCCGGAGGGTTTTGTCTGGCGTCATTTGCCCGCCAGCGATGCCCTGCAGGAGCGTCTGGCGCCCTATCTGCCGCACTGGCCGCGCCCTTACCGCAGCGAGGTGAACCTCGCGGCCGAGGCCTGGCTGCGCGACGTGGCCGAGCATCTGGAATGCGGGGCCATCCTCATCATCGACTACGGTCACGGGGCCGCCGAGTATTATCATCCCCAACGCAGCATGGGCACCCTGCGCGCCTACTACCGTCAGCACTGGCTGGAAGACCCTTTTTATCTGCCCGGTCTCTGCGATCTCACCGCGCACCTGGATTTTGATGCCCTGCAGAGGGTGGCGGTGGCCGCTGGACTCCAGGTGCGCAGTTACGATCCCCTGGCCCGCTTCCTCATCGTCAACGGCCTGGCAGAAGTCTTCAGCGCGGCCAGCGGCAGCGCCGACCCGCTCACCCGGATGCAACTGGCCAACGAAGCCAAACGCCTCACCCTTCCCCAGGAAATGGGAGAAAGCTTCAAAGTCCTGATCCTCAGCAAGGAGTCCCCATGCAAATCACCGTCTACGGCATCAAAAACTGCGACACCATGAAAAAAGCCTTCGCCTGGCTGAACGAGCAGGGCATGGCCTACCAGTTTCATGATTATAAGAAATCCGGCGTGCCTACGGCGCTTTTGGCGCAATGGGCGGCGCGTTGGGGTTGGGAGGCATTGCTCAAGAAAACCGGCACCACCTGGCGCAAGATCCCGGAAACAGAGCGACTGGATCTCGACGAAGCCCGCGCCCTGCTCCTCCTGAACGCCTGCCCCAGCCTGATCCGCCGGCCCATCGTCATGATCGATGGGGAAGCGGCGTTGGCGGGCTTTGCCGCCGATGGGTGGATGCAAGCGCTGCGGCAGCGCACCCAGGAATCAGGAAACCCGTCCTAGCCCGCGTCGTAGGAGCGGCCCATGGCCGCGAACCCAACTCCTGAAAACACCCGCCAGCTTGGTACCGGATGGCTTTTTCGCGGCCATGGGCCGCTCCTACGGGTTGTGCCGTGGGCCGCATTCGTCGCGCCACGGGAAGGGAGCTCAGGTCACCCCCTGACTGCGCAGGTAATCCTCATAACTGCCTTTGAAATCGGTGATGCCTTGGGGAGTGATTTCGAGGATGCGCGTGGCCAGGGAGGAAACGAATTCGCGGTCATGGCTGACGAAGATCAGCGTCCCGTCGTATTTCTCCAGGGCCTGGTTGAGGGATTCGATGGATTCCATATCGAGGTGATTGGTGGGCTCGTCCAGGATGAGGACATTGGGCTGCTGCAGCATGAGCTTGCCGAAGAGCATCCGCCCCTTTTCTCCGCCCGAAAGCACCTTCACCGGCTTTTTGATCTGATCCTGGGAAAAAAGGAGGCGGCCGAGGGTGCCGCGGATCGCCTGCTCGTCATCCTGCGGCTTGCGCCACTGGTTCATCCAGTCGAAGAGGGGGAGATCGGCGGCAAACTCGCCGGCGTAGTCCTGGGCGAAATAGCCGATCTGGGCATTGTCCGACCATTTGATTTCGCCCTCATCGGGTTCCAACTCTCCCATCAGACAGCGCAGCAGCGTCGTCTTGCCGAGGCCGTTGGAACCGATGAGGGCGATATGCTCTCCCGCCTCCACATGCAAACGCAGTTTGCGAAACAGGGCCTTCCCGTCAAAGCCCTTGCTGATGCCCTTGATCTCCAGGGCGTTGCGATAGAGCTTCTTGTCCTGGTTGAAGACCAGATAGGGGTTCTGGCGGCTGGACGGTTTGACGTCTTCGAGTTTGATCTTTTCCATCTGCCGGGCCCGTGACGTGGCCTGTTTGGCCTTGGAGGCGTTGGCGGAAAAACGGCTGACAAAGCTTTGCAGTTCGGCGATTTTTTCCTTTTTCTTGCTGTTATCGGCCAGGAGCTGGTCGCGCACCAGGGTGGAAGCCGTCATGTACTCGTCATAGTTGCCGGGATAGATGCGCAGTTCGCCATAGTCCAGGTCGGCCATGTGGGTGCAGACACTGTTGAGGAAATGGCGGTCATGGGAAATGATGATGACCGTGCTGTTGAGGCCGTTGATGAGATCTTCCAGCCAGCGGATGGTGTTGATGTCGAGGTTGTTGGTGGGCTCGTCGAGGAGCAGGATCTCGGGGTCGGCAAAGAGCGCCTGGGCCAGCAATACCCGCAATTTCCAACCGGGGGCCACGGCCGACATGAGGCCGTTGTGCTGTTCCATGGGGATGCCCACGCCGCTCAGCAGCTCCCCCGCCCGGGACTCGGCCGTGTAGCCGTCCAGTTCGGCGAATTCCACTTCCAGGTCGGCCACCTGCATGCCTTCGGCCGCGCTCATCTCGGGCAGGGCATAGAGGCGTTCCCGCTCCTGTTTCACCCGCCACAGCTCGGCGTGGCCCATGATGACGGTATCCAGCACCGTGCATTGCTCAAAGGCAAACTGGTCCTGGCGCAACTTGCCCAGGCGTTCGCCGGCGCTAAGGCTCACGGTACCGGAGCTGGGCTCCAGATCGCCGCCGAGGATCTTCATCAACGTCGTCTTGCCACTGCCGTTGGCCCCGATGAGGCCGTAACGGTTGCCGTCGCCGAACTTGACGGAGATGTTTTCAAAGAGGGGCTTGGCCCCAAACTGCATGGTGATGTTCGCTGTGCTGAGCAAGGTCTGGTTCCGGAAAGTGAGTGAAAAAACGCCAAAATGGACGTGGCGGCGGCCCGCAGCGGGATCACGCGGGACGGGTCTGTCGCCCGCTGCATCCATAGATGCAAGGTTTCAGCTATATTAACATAAAGTCATGGGGTTTTTGGATCGCTCAAAGCTTCTATGCCATTTCAGTCCGCAAAGGAAACCCATGCGTTACCGCAACCCCGCCGCGTTTTTCGCCACCCTGCTTTCCCTCGCCCTCCTCTCGGGCTGTGCCACTACGGCGAAAATCGGTCCGCCCGCATCCAACACGGCCGTCCGGGCCGATCGGACCGCCGCCCTGGCTCTGCGCGCGGCCCGGGAGGCCCGGCAGAAGGAAGCCGCGATCCGGGCGCAAAAGGCCCAGGCGGCGCAAGAGTTCTGCAGCCGCTGGCAGCGGGGCTTGCGCCTGGCCAGGCGCAACCTGATGGGCTGTGCGCAGATGCCGGGGAGGGATCTGCCCTTCTGCTGGGATGCGGTGTCCCAGTGGAGTGCGGACGAAGGGATGGCCTTTACCCGGCTGTCCGTAGTGCTGACCGGCACCTCTTTTTACGCCGCCAGCCGCCAGGCAGCGACATTTTTTTCCCTCTCCCAGTCCTGGACAAGGGCCTGCCGGGAAGATCATGGATCCTGCGCCGCTGCACCTCAGGTTGCCAGGATGCAATCCCTCAAGGCGCAGGTGAACGCCCGTTGCCAGACCCTGTCCCTACGCTGATGGCGCTGGTTCAGTTTCCAGGGGAAAATCGAAATAACGCCCCGGGTAGGGCTCGCTGCGCAGGGTGAAGTGCCACCACTCCAGGGGGCTTTGCACAAAGCCGTGGGCGAGCATGAGCCGCTGCAGCAGGAGGCGGTTGGCCCTTTCCTGGAGGCCGATGCCTAGGGCGTGGGGCCAGGATGCGGGACCAAAGAAGTCGAACTCCGTCCCCATGGGGAGGGCGTCTTCCCCCGCATCCCGGGCGCAGAGGGTGAGATCCACCGTGCTGCCGCGGCTATGGCTGGAACGCGCTGCCAAATAGCCGGCGTCAAAGAGTTCGGTCTTGGCCAGGGTGGGATGAAAGCGTTGGCGAAGCTGCGCATCCTCCACCCCATCCCCGGCCCAGCACAGGAAGTGCCGCACGGCCCGTGCCGGGCGATAGGCATCCAGGATCAGCAGGGAGAGATCCATGGCCAGCAGGGTCTCCTGCACCGGAAGCAGCGCCTGAGCCGCCGCCTTGCTGAGCCAGGGCCGGGGCTGTGCATAACCCGCCACCGGAGCTCCGGTAAAGTTGTCCGGCCCGCCATAGCGCAGATCGCAATGCAGTTCCGGAATGACTTGGAGCAGATCCGCGAAATCCGGCGGGCGTTCCTCATTCATTTTAGGCAATACCATATCCTCCAACCGGTGTTTCAACAGTAGCGATCTGGCCGCCACGCTGGCGGCAAAATCGTGGGACGACGCCCTTTTCGCTGTCCAGTGCTGCCACAAAGGGAAGTTATTAAGCAGTGCTCCATCCCGTGGCAGAGACTACGACCATCGCATTGATATGACAAAGAATATTTGCCATCCATCGCGGCAGGCAACGCGCCGATCTCCGTCACTGTCGCGACTGGACAAATAATAAATTTTTAATATATGGTTAAAAGAAGCGCTCAAAATCTGGCTATTTTTCTCCACTATATCATGAAAGGAACCCGCTGATGGAACTCATACAGCACTTGATCAATGATCCGGACTGGTGGTTGAAAAGACTGCTTGCCAGCATCTTGCTGATCTTGGGATATTGGCTTATTAACCACATCCTGGGCAATGTCATTGGCAGTCTCGATGGCCTGCTCAAAAAACACCGGCCCATATCCAGATCCATATCCAGCAGCTATGCGGCTATCCTCCAGCGGGTAACGCGCTGGGCCCTTGGACTGTTGTTGCTGGTACTCATTCTGCGGGTCTGGGGCGCCGACGTATCGGTGGTCTGGACGACTTTCGTCGGCATGTTGGCCGTTATCGGCGTTGGCCTTTTGGCCACATGGACCATGGCCAGTAATGTCACCGCACGCTTTTTCATCTGGTTCTGGCAACCCGTGCGCCTGGGTCAGCGCATCGAGATCTTTCCGGAAAATCTCTGTGGCCGGGTGACGGAAGAAAACCTCATGTTTACCGAATTGCGCCAGGATGACGGGCATGTCATCGTCATTCCCAACAATCTGCTTTTCCAGCGCGTCATCCGCCGCACTCCGGAGGACAAAAAGGAATGACGATGGAGGGGCAGATGGCGCGCCCGCCGACCATCGCCGGGCGCGCGCGCCGGGAAGGACTCATTTTTGGCGAATGTCTCTTTGACCACTTCCCCGACGGCGATCGGGTAGGCGGCGCGCCCCTCAATGTGGCCCGCCATCTCTGGGCCCTGGGGCAGCAGCCGTTGCTGGTGAGCCGCGTCGGGCAGGATGGCGAGGGCGCGCGTATCCGTGATCTCCTACACACTTGGGGAATGGATGCGCGCGGCCTTCAGGAAGACCCCCAATATCCTACGGGCAGCGTCGAGGTGCTGCCCGATGCCGTCCTGGGTCACCAATTCCTCATCCTGCCCCGGCAGGCCTATGACCGGATTGCCTGGCCCGCCCAATTGCCCGCTTTGTCGCGGATCGCCTTCCTTTATCACGGCACCCTGGCCCTGCGGGAGCCGGGTTCGCGGGGCACCTGGGAGCGCCTGACCGGGCAAAGCGATTGGCGTTTTGTGGATCTCAACCTGCGCGCACCCTGGTGGACAAGCGATCTGCTGGCGACCGTGCTTCCGGGTACGCGGGTGCTCAAACTGAATGCGGACGAACTCGGAACCCTGGCCCAGGCTTTTTCCCTCCAGGGGGGAGGGCGGCAAAGTCGGGTGGCCGACCTGGCGCAACGCTTTGCTATCGGCGAAGTGGTCATCACCCATGGCGCGGAGGGTGCCGTCGCCTGGGCGGGGGGCCTCTGGCAAGAATGTCCTGCCCCGGTGGTACGAGTCGAGGATTCCGTCGGCGCCGGTGATGCCTTTGCTGCGGTATGGATGGTCGGCATTCTGCATGGCTGGCCGGTGGATCTGCGCCTCATCCGCGCCCAGGCACTGGCTGCGGCCATCTGCACAGTACGGGGGGCGTTGCCTAGTGATTCGGCATTCTATGCCCCCTTTCTCCGCGACTGGGGGCTGCACCCATGACGGACCAGGAAGGGCTTTATATCCTGATGCTCAGCATCCACGGACGGATCCGCGGTGAACCCGAGCTGGGGGTCGATGGGGACACCGGCGGGCAGGTGGGCTATGTGCTGGACCTCATCAGGGCGCTGGACACCGATCCTGCGGTAGCGCAGGTGGACCTGCTCACGCGGCGCATCATGGATGTGCACGTGGACGCCGCCTATGCCCGGGAAGAAGAGCCTCTGGGGAAGAGGAGCCGTATCGTGCGTCTCCCCTTCGGTCCGCGGCGCTACCTGCGCAAGGAACTTCTCTGGGCCCACCTGGACTGCCTGGTGGACCGCTGCCTGCAGTTCATCCGCGCCCAGGGGCGCATACCCGACATCATCCATAGCCATTATGCCGATGCCGGTTACGTCGGTGTGCGCCTGGCAAGGCTGCTGGGGGTGCCGCTGGTGCATACCGGCCACTCCTTGGGGCGTAGCAAGCGTGAACGCCTCCTGGCGGCGGGGCACAAGGAAACGACCATTGACCGGGAATTCCATTTTCCGCAACGAATCGCCGCCGAAGAGGAAGTCCTCAACGAGGCCGCCCTGGTCATTGCCAGCACCCAGCAGGAAGTGGAGGAACAATATGGTCGCTATGCAGGACATCAGCGTGTCCGTTATGCGGTCATCCCGCCCGGGGTGCACCTGTCCCGCTTTGCTCCTGGCAGACGGCGGGGGGCTACGGCCTTGCTGGCGCAGTTGCGCCGTTTTTTACAGCATCCGACACGGCCGCCCATCCTTGCCATTGCCCGGCCTGATGAAAAAAAGAATTTCGGCCGTTTGCTCCAGGCCTATGGCGAGTCGCCTGCACTGCAGGCCAGGGCCAATCTCATCCTCATCATGGGCCAGCGCGAGGACCTCAAGGACCTGGAGCATCCTGCGCGGCAGGTGATCGATGGCGTTCTGCAGGACATCGATCGCTACGATCTCTATGGCAAGGTGGCCATCCCCAAGCAGCATGAGGCGGAGGAGATCCCCGAGTATTATCGTTTCGCGGCGGCCCACAAGGGGGTTTTCATCAACCCCGCCCTCACCGAGCCCTTTGGCCTGACGCTGCTGGAGGCCGCAGCATCGGGATTGCCGGTGGTGGCCACGGCCAATGGCGGTCCCCAGGAGATCCTGCGGCATTGCCACAATGGCCTGTTGGTGGACCCCCTGGACATCGCGGCCATCGGCCATGCCTTGTCCCAGGTCCTGGAAGACGGAACGGCCTGGCGACGCTGGGCGCGGAACGGCTTGAACGGCGTGCGCCGGGTCTACAGTTGGGAGGCCCACGCCGGTCGCTATCTCCTGGAGTTGAAGAAGCTCCTGCGCCGCCAGCGCAAATCACAGCGGCGCCAACGCGTGGCCCTGCATGAAACCAACAATATCCTGCCCTTGGCCGGTCAGGTGATCATGACCGACATCGACAACACCCTGGTGGGGGATACGGCCGGAACCCAGGCGCTCCTGGCCTGGCTGGATGCCCACCCGCAGGTGGCCTTTGGCGTCGCCACCGGACGCAATCTCAAACAAACCCTGAGCATCCTGAAGGAATATGATATTCCGCGTCCCGACATCCTGATCACGGACGTGGGGACGCGGATCGTCTATGGCGCCAAGCTCCGCGATGATCTGGGCTGGGCGGGGCACCTGCGTCATCGCTGGTGGCGCGACGGCGTACTGGATGTCCTGAGAGACTGCCCCGGCTTGCGTCTGCAGGAGGCATCTACGCAAAGTGAATTCAAGGTGAGCTATTATGCCGACCCCAGGCGCCTGCCCTCACTGCCCGACCTGCGCCGCCGCCTGCGCGGGAACCATATAGCGGCCAATCTGGTCTTCTCTCATGAGCGCTTCCTCGATGTGCTCCCGGCACGGGCCTCCAAGGGTCACGCCATTCGCTTTCTCGCCTTCCGCTGGGGCTTGCCCCTGGGGGCGTTTCTGGCGGCCGGGGATTCGGGCAATGACATCGAGATGCTGGGCGGTGAAATGCTGGGCGTGGTGGTGGGCAACCATAGCACCGAACTGGCCCACCTCCAGGGCAGTCATCATGTCTATTTCGCCCAAGCGGAGTATGCCTTCGGGATTCTGGAGGGCATCGAACACTACGGTTTCGCCAAGGAGAAATAACCATGATCGACCGCTTGCGGGCCTTCCTCGCGACCCATCGCCAACTGGCCTACGCACTGCTCCGTCCGTTGGCGGATCTGGGTCGCCCCTTTCTTCTGCATACGGATCTGGAGAAAAGCCTTGAGGAATACTGTGCGCGGGAAGACTGCAACGCCATAGCCGAACTGGAAACCATCAAAGCCTTTTTTACCAGCACCCAGGAAGCGATAGTGACACCCGCCTGGATTTGTTTCGCCCTGCGCCTGGCCCCGGGACGCTGGGAATATCTGCGCATCCATCAGGAACAGTTGGGTCTGGAACCCCTGGAGGTCGATGAGTTTTTGCGCTTGAAGGAGCTGCAGATCCTGCCGCAGCAGCGCGGGCCGGTATTGACCGTGGATTTCGCCCCCTTTCGCCAGAATCGCTTGCGCTTGCGCAATGAGGAAAGCATCGGTCACGGTCTGGTCTACATGAACCGGCAGTTGGGCGGCCAGCTTTTCGCCGACATCGAGAGCGGCCGCAAACGTATTCTCGATTTTTTGACCCTGCACAAGTTGAATGGCCAACCGCTCATGACCTTTGATCAGGCGCCGGGTTTTGAGGACTTGCGCCAGGCCGTCCAGTTTCTGCGCCGCCTGCCCAAAGCCCTTCCCTGGGCGGACTTCGCGGCGGAGATGGCCCGGCGCGGCTTTGCCCCCGGCTGGGGAAATACCGCCGAGCGTACGGCCGAGACCATGCGTTTGCTGATGGAACTGCTGGATGCCCCGTCCGCCCAGAACCTGGAGACCTTCATGGATCGCATCCCCATGATCTCCCAGGTGCTGATCCTCTCCATCCACGGCTGGTTTGCCCAGGACCAGGTGCTGGGCCGCCCGGATACGGGGGGGCAGGTGGTCTATATCCTGGACCAGGCGCGTGCCCTGGAGCGGGAGATGCGGCAACGCTTCATCGCCCAGGGCGTGGATATCGAGCCGCGCGTCCTCATCGCCACCCGCCTCATCCCCGCAGCCGATGGCACCACCTGCAACGAGCGCCTGGAATCCGTCAATGGCGGCGAGAATGTGCAGATCCTGCGCGTCCCCTTCCGGGAGGAAAATGGCGAGATCGTTCCCCAGTGGATCTCCCGCTTTGCCATCTGGCCTTATCTCGAACGCTATGCGGAGGATCTGGAGCGCGAGAGCCTGGCGGAATTCGGCCGCCGGCCTGATTTGCTGATTGGCAACTATTCCGACGGCAATCTGGTCGCCAGCATGCTCAGCAACCGCCTCGGCGTCACCCAGTGCAACATCGCCCACGCCCTGGAGAAAAGCAAATATCTCTTTGCCGATCTCTACTGGCAAGATCATGAAGAGACCCACCACTTTGCCTGCCAGTTTACGGCGGACCTCATCAGCATGAATGCCGCCGACATCGTGGTCACCAGCACCTATCAGGAAATTGCCGGCACCGATGACGAAATCGGTCAGTACGAGAGCCATCAGGACTACACGCTGCCCCGGCTCTACCGGGTGGTCAACGGCGTTGATGTCTACGATGCCAAGTTCAATATCGTCTCCCCCGGCGCCGATGCCCACTATTATTTCCCCTACGGCGAGGAAAAAAAACGCCTGCGCTTCCTCTCTGCGGAAATTGACGAACTCCTTTTTGGCCACGCCGCGGGAGAGGACCGGCGCGGCGTCCTGACGGAGCCCGACAAGCCCATTCTGTTCAGCATGGCCCGTCTCGACCACATCAAGAACCTCACCGGTCTGGCCGAACTGTTTGGCGCCTCGCCACGCCTGCGGCAACTGGCCAATCTGGTCATCATCGGTGGCCACATCCCGGTCGAGCGCTCCGGCGACCGGGAAGAGCAGGAAGAGATCCACCGTATGCATGCCATCATGGATCAATACCATCTGGATGGTGAAATGCGCTGGCTGGGGACGCTCCTCGACAAGAATGTTGCCGGTGAACTCTACCGCTGCGTGGCCGATCATCGCGGTGCCTTTGTGCAGCCGGCCCTCTTCGAGGCCTTCGGCCTGACGGTCATCGAGGCCATGAGTTCCGGTTTACCCGTTTTTGCCACCCGCTTTGGCGGACCGCTGGAAATCATCGAGGACGGCATTTCCGGCTTCCACATCGACCCCACCGACCATCAGGGCACCGCCGGGCGGCTCATCGCCTTCCTGGAAGCGGCGCAAGGGCAGGCCGAAACCTGGGAAGCCATCTCCCGCGGCGGCATTGCCCGCGTTGCCGCACGCTATACCTGGCAAAACTATGCCGAACGCCTCATGACGCTGGCGCGGATCTACGGCTTCTGGCGTTATGCCCAAGGCATGGATCGGGCACCCCTGCGCCGCTATCTGGAGATGTTTTACCACCTGCAATGGCGCCCCCTGGCGGCGGCGATTGCAAGCGGAGCCTCCGGAACCGCGGTCGTGGGGGAATGAGCGAGGGCGACGGGCGTTCTTGGTCATCTCCAGGGCCCATGGGGCAGGCGCATTTCCACCCGTAATCCGGCCCTTGGCCTTGGCAGAGCGTAGTGAATTGCCTTACGGTCGGCATCACGGTTTCATCGCCCTGCCGAGTGCGTCGCTGACCCTGTTCCTACCGCTCTCCGTATGCAAGACCCTGGAGTAGGTTGAAACGACCCCGAAGGCTTCGGAGCGATGCGGGCTGCGCCGTAGAACCCGCGGACCGCCGGAGTAAAAAACACCCCTGCCAACTGCCGGATCCAGGTTATCTATATATTATTAACCCGGCCCTTAAATATCCGACATGGCGTAGCGGGCGGCAGGGTGCCGAAAATAGCTGGCGACCTTGTGCGGCATTTGGCG
>NZ_RIZI01000172.1 GCF_003721225.1 Acidithiobacillus sulfuriphilus
CGCGGCCACGGGCCGCTCCTAGGCCGCGACCCAATATCTCGTCACGAGGCAGGCGAGCATTATCGCTGCCCGCCCATCCCTCTCTATAGCAAGCCGAGAACAGCCATAAGGCTTCGATCTACCGCCGCCATCTCTGCCGCCGTTAACACTGCGAGGGGGCCATCCCCCAGTCTGCCGCGGTCGAGGGCCCGTGGCTGATCAACAACGACTTGACAGTCCTTCAACAGCCTTTGCCTTGCGGGTAGTAGCACCCGCCATTTTTGGAAGAGGGTACGCACCTGGGTCGTGAGTGGCAAAACCACCACTAGCGGTGTTCCTGCGGCCGTCAATTCATCGGCCTGAATGATCAGTACCGGACGAATCTTACCGATTTCCACCCCACGGGGCGGATTGAGATTGCCTACCCAAACTTCGCCGCGTCGGATCACCGCCACCATTTTTCTTCCGGACGGGTGCCAGCAGACCGTTCCGCGTCCAACAAGTCCTCCAGACCAAAATCCGCACCACTTTCGGCCAGCGCAAGGAGCTCCTTGCGCAGCGCAGGATCGGCATAACCGGCCTGCGCCTCGGCGACCAACTCGGACATGAAACGCGCTCTTTCCTTCCGGGCCAGAAATTCCACGATGGCCCGGCGCGCCAGATCCGAGCGGGAAGCGCCTTCTCGTTCCGCCTCCTGGGTCAGTCTGAGTTCAATATCTTCTGGCAAACGTAAGCTCATGGCAGCCATTGGATATACCTCGTACTCCATTACGGATGCCAAATAGTATGGCAAATAGTCATACGCCCTGCAATAGCATGGTTTCCACGCCGTCTCCGTTCAGCCCTAACGGGGGCGAGCGGGGGGAACAAAGCGCCCCGTTGAAGAGGTCAGCAGGCATGGTAGAGGGCGTGGAGTTCGGCGCGGATGATGGCGAGGCGGAGTTCCAGCTCGGCGGCGTTGCTGCGGGGGGCGCCGCGTTCCCGGAGCAGGGTGTGGCGCTGGGCCTGGAGCTGGGCGATGCGGGCGTGGCGGTCGAAGGAGGCTGGCGCTTGGGAGGCGTGGATGCCGGCGGAGGCCGCCGGGGCTGCTGCGCTGCGGATAACGGGCATGGCTGGGCTCCTTATTGGGGGATGGCGATGGGGGTCATGGGTTCAACGAAAGGAAACCTTTGTTGTGGTCCGTAGGTCCCTCTTATTGAAAAGGGCCTGCTGAAGCAGGCCCTTTTGGGCTCATCTATATCTCTCAATATCCAGAAATGGTAAGCGCCGTGCCACCTACTGCAGTGCTAAACCCGGCCGCAGTCAATGCTGCATCAATAGCTGCTGCCTGAGCAGCGTTACAGCCAGCGTTTACATAAGCAACGCCAAAAGTACCACTTGCAGCACCAGGACCAATTGTTCCACCTGTGATAGCAATAGTACCGCACCCTGAAGGAAGCGCACTGGCACTGGTGACTGTTCCCGTAAAGCTAAAAGCTTCACTTGCCGTATTCACCGGATCCACGCTCGCCTTTGCATTAAGGACTTGACTTAAGTCTGTAATTTGTCCCGCGCTGGCTGCTGCGATACCAGCATTTATTGCATCAACGGCTTGTTTGAAGTTACTAGCTACACCACTAGCTTTCGACGTAGTGATGTATTTTTCATACTGCGGAATGGCGATGGCCGCCAGGATGCCGATGATGGCGATGACGATCATCAGTTCGATGAGGGTGAAACCGGCCTCCTGCCGGCGGGCGTTTTCGATCTTCATGCGCATGCTCCTTGCAATGGGTGGCCTTTGGGCCTGGGTACGAATGCGCTGGATACCAGCAAGTTTCGTGCCGCATTGGCGCGATAAACAATTTTTTGTTGATAAACAGTATGGTGCGATAGCATACCGTTCGCCAACGCACGCTTCTGGACACAGAAAATCCGGCCGAGAGGATTTTTCGCTCAATATTTGCGAATTGGCGCATTCATTATCAGACATCCGCCCGGATGTCGCTTACCAATCACGACACGATGTGGATGTCGCTGTTTTTTTACGATATGCTGCCCACCTGTCGCTCCGGTTTCGCGACGGGAGGCGTTGCCATGGACAATGAGGCGATGGAAGGGGTGATGCTGAGCGCGCGCACGGCGGCCCGCCTGGCGGGCAGGACCTGCCGCACGCTGCAGCGCTGGTGCGAGGAGGGGGCCCTGCCCTCGGTGGCGGTGAACGGCAAGGGCAAGCGGATGATCCCGGTGGACGCCCTGGCGCCGCTGCTGCCCCTGCCCCTGGACGACGGGCTGCGAACGCTGCTGGGCCGGGTGGAGGGAGGCGACGGGGAGGCGGCCCTGGCCCTGGGCCTGATGCTGATGGAGGCGGGCAAAGGGGCCCCGGCCCTGGCGTGGTTCCAGGCGGCGGCGGAGGGGGGCAACGCCGACGCCATGCACTGGCTCTACCAGGCCTATTTCCAGGGCTTGGGCACGCCCCGCAACCGCACCCTGGGGATCAAGTGGCTGGCCGAAGCCGCCCTGCGCGGCCACGCCATCGCCTTGCGGCAGATCGAGCAGTTGCGGCTGGGGCCGTAATGGAAAGGGGCGGGGATGGCATGGTCGGATGGGCGACGCTTTGCCCCGGCCGGATTCCGGGAAGAACCGCTCTATCTCATGGCATACGCCCCAATGAAGGTCCAGTTCAACCGGTTTTGTCCGCCATACTGTGAAAACAAAGGGTAAGACCCTGATCGTAGGCAACGGCTTGTCTTCCAGGAGGACTATCATGAAACCCAGAATTGACGGTTCCGCATTTGGCTCCATCACGATAGATGGGACGGATATCGAGCACGATGTGCTCATCCGGCTTTCCGGTGAGATCGAGAAGAGGAAGAAGAAGTTATCCAAGGCCGTGTTTGGCACGTCCCACACGCTCTCACTCGAAGAGGCCGAGTATATATTCGAAAAGGGGGCGAAACGGCTCATCATCGGCTCAGGCCAGAATGGCATGGTAACGCTTTCCAAAGAGGCATCCGAGTATTTCAAGAAAGAGGGGGTCCAAGTCGATCTTTCACCCACCCCCGAAGCCATCCACCACTGGAACAATGCCAAAGGCGCAACCATCGGACTTTTTCATGTTACTTGCTGATGCAAAGCGAACTGCCGGATTTGGGTTCACGGTAGCGGTCGCCTGGCCTGCTGCTCTGCCAGCAGCAGGCGGATGGCCGCGTACAGACGCTGGACATCCGGCAGGTCCTCCCGCCAGAAGGACCACCGGAAAACCCGCGCAATGCGCAATTCCACATGGCCCAGGACACGGTGGATGATGAAGACACGGGCATGGCCGGGCGGCACGGCGCGCGCCAGCCTCAGGCTTTGGTCATAAGGGACGATACCGTCATCTTCGCCGGCCACGAGTATCAGGCGGGCGTGCAGCGTGTGCAGGTTTTTGTTGTTCAGGGTGAGGGCGTCCATGACGGCGCGGATGGGTTTGGGCAGGGCGGCGATGCGGGCGGGCGCCTTGGCCGGGTCCGTGTTGGCAAGCAGCCGGTAGACGCTGGCGCCCTCCGGTCCGAGGCGCTGCGTTAGGGGGGCGATGTCGGCGTGGGGGTTTTCCAGCTTCATCCGGGCCATCTCGCCCAGGAGGGAGCGGTCGTTGGCGCTGTCCAGGTAGGGGCGGCTGCTTTCCAGGAAAACCCACTTGCCGTAAGAGTCCGGCTGGCGGAGCACCCAGCGGCCGCCCATCTGGAAGTACCCCGTGGTGGCATAGGTCACCACGTCATTCAGGTCATAGTAGCCGCCAATCCCGACGATGAATCGCACCTGGTCGCGGATGTCGGGCTGCAGCCCCGCCAGCACGGCGAACCCGACGGCGTAGCTGAAGGCCACCATTCCCGCCCGGCCCTGGGGCGCCCAGCGGGGATGGGCTGCCAGGAAACGGAAGGCCGCCGCCACCACACCGATATCCGTCGGGCGCACCTGCAACTCTTGGTATCCCGGCATCTGCGGTGCCAGGACCGCGAAGCCGGCCCGCGCCAAGGTTTGGGCGAAGGCGACCAGGCGCGGGTCCCGGTTGCCCAGGGGAACCACGCCCGGCACCAGCACCACCCCCGCCCGGGGCGGGCCTTGCCCCGGCAGGTAGAGATCGGCCTCAAGAACTCCGCCGTTTCCCGGATAGCGGACTGCCGCCCGCACCGGCGGGGGGGTAAGCTCCTTGAGCAGGCTAGGCCCCGTGCCAGCCCCAATATCTGTCAGCACGAGGACGGTATCGAAAGCCCTTCGGGCCCATTGGGCGCCAAGAAGCATCAAGGCCAGCCCTGCCGCCGCCAACGCCAGCCAGGCGATGCTCCGCCGGTGGCGAGGGGGCGGTGAAGCGCTAGAACCTCCTTCCGTGACCGGCAAAAAGCCGGAGCGGCCTTTCTCTCGTGCGGTTCCCATGCTGCCCCCTGCGCAACCCTTGCCGTACCCAGGCCGGAAGGATGGCTTCCACCCTTTCGAAGGCATCGCTTATGCCGCGCAAGCGGTCAATCGCGCTTGCCCCGGGGGCCGGGGCCATCGACCAGGAGCGGACATCGCTTCCGCCCACCACGCAATGGTACTTCCTCGAAACCCGGAACATTGGAATGTTCCGCTACCAAAATATGCCCACTCGCCAGCGGGGGCTCACATTGCTTCGACTTACGCGCTTGCAGACGGCTTCACCACATGGGAAACGGGCCGACAATCTGTGTGGCTAATGGATTTTGAAGTGAATGGCGGAGAGAGAGGGATTCGAACCCTCGATGGAGTGTTTAGCCCCATACTCCCTTAGCAGGGGAGCGCCTTCAGCCGCTCGGCCATCTCTCCGGGTGCGCTGATTCTAGCGTGCTTCCCGGCGGTCGTCAAAAGGCGGGAAGGCACGGTTGACCAGGCCGGCAATGCCCGTACAATGATCCCATGCGATCCGGCATCTCTCCGCTTCTCCTGCAGCAGCGCTTCCTGGAGCGCTTTGCGCGCCGTACCATCATCGCGCATGGGGGCTTTGCGCCCGGCTGGATGGCGGAGTTGCTGAAGGAGCCGGGGGGCGGCGGGCATTTTCGCCTGGATCTGCGCATCCCGCCCGGTACGCCGCCCTCCCCCATCGAATGGGTCATGCACCGCTTCGTCCTGCCCCTGGATCTTCCCCTGCCCTGCATCCTGCGGGTGGATGAAGACGCCATCTACCTGCGGCATCTGCTCCATGGCGAAACGGTGGGGCATCCCAGCGAGATCCCGTGGATGCTGGACAGCATCCGCGAACGCCATCATGCCCGCCTGAAAGCCGTGGCGGGCGGCTATCAGTCCTTTGCCGGTATGCCGCGAGCCGAGAATGCCATCGAAACCGACTTTACCCAGTTCTGACCCCCTCGACGACCGCGCCCTGCTGCGTTACGGGCGGCAGATCCTGTTGCCGGAGATCGACATTGCCGGGCAACTGGCGCTGGGGCGGGCGCGGGTGCTGATGGTGGGCGCGGGGGGGCTGGGCTGCCCGGTGGCCCAGTATCTGGCCGCCGCGGGCGTGGGCCGGCTCACTCTCTGCGACGGCGACCGGGTGGAGCTGTCCAACCTGCAGCGGCAGATCCTCTACGGCGAGGCGGATATCGGCCGGCCCAAGGTGGAGGCGGCGCGGGCGCATCTGCTGGCGCAGAACCCGGGCATCCGCATCCGCGCCGAGGCCCGGTCGGCGGATGCCGACTGGCTGCGGGACGAGATGGAGGGGCATGACCTGGTGCTGGACTGCACCGACAACTTTGCCGCCCGGCATGCCATCAACGCCGCGTGCCAGCGGGCTCGGCGGCCGCTGATCAGCGCCGCGGCGGTGCGCTGGGAGGGGCAATTGGCGGTCTTTGACTTCCGCGCCGAGGACGCGCCCTGCTATGCCTGCCTCTACCCGGCCATGGCTGGGGGCGACGAGGATACCTGCTCGCGCAACGGGGTCCTGGGCCCCTTGCTGGGGGTGCTGGGGAGCATGCAGGCGGTGGAGGCCATCCGGATGCTGGCGGGTGGGGTGTCGCCCCTGGCGGGCCGCCTCCTGGTGGTGGATGCCAAGACCTGGCAATGGCGCACGCTGGCGTTGCGCCGTGATCCGCAGTGCCCGGTGTGTGCATGAACGGGACGGCACTGACCATCCCGCGCAGCCTCGCCAACGCCCTGCTGGCGGACGCTCAGGGGCATGGCGGGGCTTATGGGCTGGTGGGGGCGCGGGAGGGCCGGCCGACGAGCCTGTATCCCTGCGCCGGCCCCGCGGGCGAGGAGGCGATCCTGGCCCTGCTCCATGACCGGGGGGAGCAGCTCTTTGCCGGCTACCGGCTGCTGCCGGAGTCGCGCAGCACGCCGGCAGCGGCGGACTGGGCCGGCTTGGAGGACGCCGCCTGGCTGCTGGTGCTGTCCACGGACACCCGTGGGGTGCTGGCCCTGCGGGCCTTTGCGCGCGACGGGCGGAGGGAGGTAAACCTTGTCCTCAGCAGCGGCTGATCTGCCCGAGATTACGGTGGTTTCCTTCAATATTCAGGTGGGTATCGGCTCGCACCGGGCCCGGCACATGCTCCTGCACGGCTGGCGTTATGTCATGCCCCATGGCCAGAGCCTGAAAAATCTGGAGCGCATCGCGGCGCTGCTGCGGGGCGCCGACATCGCCGGTCTCAACGAGGCGGATGCGGGCTCCTTTCGCAGCCAGTTTGTCAATCAGGCGGGCTTTCTGGCCGAGAGGGCCGGTTTTCCCTACTGGGAGCAGCAGCGCACCCGCGATTTCGGCGATCTGGCCCAGCACAGCAACAGCATGTTGTCGCGCTGGGCCATTCGCAGCGTGGATCGCCATTCCCTGCCCAGCTTCATGAAAGGCCGGGGGATCCTGGAAACGCGCCATGAACTCTACGGCCATCCCCTGACGGTCTGCATCACCCATCTGGGCCTGAGCCGCCATGCCCGCTTCGACCAGGTGCGCGATCTGGCCAAACGCCTGCAAGGGCGGCGCGGGGTCATTCTCATGGGGGATTTCAACTGCACGGTGCGCTCGCCGGAGATGCGCCTGCTCTTGAGCGAAAGCGGCCTCCAGGCGCCGCCCCGGAGCCCGCCAACCTTTCCCAGTTGGGCGCCGCGGCTGGCCTTTGATCATATCCTCTGCAGCCCGGATCTGGAGTTCGTGTCCATGGAGTCCATCCCCGAACCCCTCTCGGACCACCTGGCGGTCAGGGCGCGCTTGCGTTTTCGCCCAGCAGCCCCGGCAGATGCAGATTACCCTGCGCCTGGAACGGTACCCGCAGAGCGAATGGATCGGTTACCAGATAGCCCTTGACCTCGTAAGGCAGGCTGCCCCTGCCCAGATCGCCCAATAATGGCAGAAAGTTGCCGGTAACGGGGATCTGTACCCGGGTGCTGCCATAGGCGGGCACCAGGATGGGCTGGGCGAGGAGGCCGTAGGCGATTTCCCGTCCACGCACCCAGAGGCGCGCTTCACCGGCCTTGGCGCGCAGGGCGCTGTCGTTGGGGTTGCTCACCTGCAGGGTGAGGAGCAGGGTCTGGGACAGCAGGCCTACGGACTGGGGCGCCACGTTGACGAGCTGCACTTTGGGCGCGTGGCCGGGGAGCATGCTGCAGCCCGCCAGGATCAGTAGGGCACCCGCCAGGGCAACGCGGGCAATGGCTTTTTGCGGCATTCGCGCTAAGGTGGGCATAGGGGCTCCTCCGGAGCGGGCAAGACTGGCATTATACTCGGAAAACAGCCGTTGAACTGCCCTATCATGGATAAGCGGAAACGAGAGGATTCATGCCGGATACCGACGACAAGACGCCCCGCTTTACCCAGAGCGATACCGGCCTGCGCCTGACGGGCCGCTGGACCCTGGCGGAGATCGGCGGGGATTTCGCCAGCCTCCAGGCGGCCCTGCCCTCCGCGCCGCACTGGGACCTGTCGGCGGTGGCGGCCATGGACAGCGCCGGCGCGCTCCTGCTCTGGCAAGCCTGGGGGAAGGCCCTGCCCACGGGCCTGATATTGGGGGAAGAGCAAAAGGCCCTCTTTGCGCGGCTGAGCCGCTTCCCCCCCATCCCCGCCCGGCAGCGCCACCCCCTGGCCTTCCTGGACGTCCTGGGGGGCTTCATCATCGAAATGGCCCTGGACCTCTGGGGACTGCTCCTGCTCTGGGGCGGCGTGCTGCTGGAGACAGGACTGGGCCTGCGCCATCCCGCCACCTTTCCCTGGCGGGAGATCTCGGCGACGGTGGTCAAGACCGGACCCAGCTCCCTACCGATCCTGAGCCTCATCGGTTTTCTCATCGGGGTGGTGATCTCCTTTCAATCGGCGCCGACCCTGGCCACCTACGGGGCCAACATCTACATCATCAACATCTCGGGCCTGAGCCTGCTGCGCGAGTTGGGACCCCTGATCACGGCGGTCATCCTCGCCGGGCGCTCCGGCTCGGCCTTCACCGCGCAGATCGGCGGCATGCAGTTGACAGAGGAACTGGACGCCCTGCGGACCTTCGGCGTCTCCCCCATCCGCCGCCTCATCCTGCCCAAGATCATCGGCCTGGGCCTGGTGATGCCCCTGCTGGTCCTGTGGACGGATTTCGTGGGGCTCCTGGGGGCCATGCTCGTGGCCAAAGACGAATTGGGGATCGGTTATTCCTTCTTCCTGCAGCAGATGCCGGCAGTGGTCCCCAGCTTCAACCTCTGGCTGGGGCTGGCAAAGGGGGCCATCTTCGGTGTGCTGGTGGCTTGGGTGGCGGGCTTTTACGGTCTCAAGATCCAGGCCAACACCGAGAGCCTGAGCCGCGAAACCACCAATTCGGTGGTCCTGGCCATCACCCTGGTCATCGTCATCGACGCCGTTCTCGCCATGATCTTCGCCGATACCGGGATCAGCGTCCAATGAAGGCCGACACGGCCATCGTGATCCAGGATCTGGGGACGCGCTTCGGTTCCCATTGGGTGCATCGGCACCTGGATCTGTGCGTCCATACCGGCGAGGTGCTGGCCATCGTCGGCGGCAGCGGCAGCGGCAAGACTACCCTGCTGCGGGCCATGATGGGCCTCCTGCCCATTGCCGAGGGGACGATCCGCATCTTCGATCTGGATCTCCGCACCCTCGACCACGGGGCGGGTATCGCCCTGCGCCAGCGCTGGGGGGTGCTCTTTCAGCAGGGGGCACTGTTCAGCGCCCTGACGGTCTTCGAGAATATCGCTTTCCCCCTGCGGGAATGGGGGCATCTGAGCACTGCCGACATTGGCGATCTGGTGGCCCTGAAACTGCAGATGGTTGGCCTGAAACCCGAGGACGCCTGGAAACTGCCGGCGGAACTCTCGGGGGGGATGATCAAGCGGGTGGCCCTGGCCCGGGCACTGGCCCTGGAGGCGGAGATCCTCTTTCTGGACGAGCCGACCTCCGGCCTGGACCCCATCGCCGCCGCCGATTTCGACGCCCTGCTCCGCAACCTGCATCAGGATATCGGCTTTAGCGTGGTCATGGTCAGCCATGATCTGGATACCCTGGCGGCCACGGCCGACCGGGTGGCGGTTCTGGCCGACGGCCGGGTATTGACGGTGGGGCCTTTACTGGAGGTGGCCCAGGTGGATCACCCTTATATACGGGCCTTTTTCCATGGGGAGCGGGGCGAGCGCCTGCTGGCCGCCCTGGCGAAGGAATGCCCCCCCCGCGAAGCCGCTCCGGCGCCGGGATAGGAGGCGTTCTACTGCCCCCAGCGCGGCCCCAGTTGATTGGGCAGGCCGAGCTGATCGAGGATGCGGGCGACGACGAAATCGATCAGATCCTCGACCCGTTGGGGGTGGTGGTAAAAACCCGGGCTGGCGGGCAGGATGCGCACCCCCAATTGCGCCAGGCGGAGCATGTTCTCCAGATGGATGACGGAAACGGGACTCTCCCGGGGGACGAGGACCAGCAGGCGATGCTCCTTGAGCATCACGTCCGCCGCCCGTTCGATGAGGTTGTCGGACATGCCGTGGGCGATGGCCGCCAAGGCGCCGCCGGAGCAGGGGCAGACCACCATGGCCCGGGCCGCATTGGAGCCCGAGGCCACCGGCGCAAACCAATCGTCATTGGCATAGACCGAGAGAAGTTCCCGCTCCACCCCGTAGCGCGCGGCCAGGAACCCTCCCACTGCTTCGGTGGCTACCGGCAGCTCCAAGCCCATCTCCTCGCGGCACACCACCCGCGCCGCATCGGAGAGGAGCAGATAGACCTGCACCCCGGCGGTAAGGAGCACCTCCACCAGGCGCAACCCATACACGGCCCCCGAAGCGCCGGTAATGGCCACACAGATCCTGTCCTGCATTTCCCTGGTCATGACCACCCCTGCAAGCTAAACGCCGTCACAAAACCGAGTCCGGCCAGCAAAAAGAGCCCCGCCGTGGCGCCAAGGATCTGCCGCCCCCCCAGGACAAGGCCATAAACGCCATTCATGATATTGTTGCTGGCGATGGCCAGCAATACGGCAGCCATGAGCACACCTTGGGGGAGATGGACTCCACCCTGGGCCAAGCTCAGGATGAAAGGATTGATGTCGGTTACGCCGACCGCCACCGCCATACCGAGAATGCCCTGACTGCCATAAACACTGCCCACCCAGTGGGCCAGGAGTGAAACGGTCACAAAAAGGGCGGCAAAAAGCATCGCCGTACCCAGTTCCAGAGGGTTGCTGGCGCCGCTGCCATCATGCACCCCCAGGTCACGGCGCATGCGCAGATACAGCCAAGCTCCATAGGCCGCCCCTGCCCCGCCCAGGACCAGCAGCCAGGGCAGGAGGCGCCAGGCCAGGGAAGGGTTGAAGAGGGCGATGATGATGTCCAGGCGCGGATAGGTCACCACCGTGGCGAGGACGATGCCCAGGCGCGCCGCGTGGGCATCCTGGGGCGAGATGCGGCCGCGCCGCGCCAGGGCCACGGTGGTGGCCGTGGAAGAGTACACCCCCCCCAGCGCCCCCGCCACCGCCAGGCCGCCGCGCATGGGGAGGTAACGCTGCACCAGATAGCTCAGATAAGCCAGGCTGGACACGGCGACCAGGGCGAGCCAGACCTCATAGGGGGTGATGGGGGTCAGGTCCGTGACGGGATGCTTGGGGAGCAGCGGCAGAATGACGCCGGCCAGCAACAAGAACTTGCCGAGGGTCAGCACCTCCGCTACCGGCAGCTTGGCCGCCACCTGATGGAGGCGGTCCCGCGCGCCGAAGAGCAGGACCGCCGCCACCGCATAGGTGACGGTCACCCAGGGCGGCGCCGTCAGCGCCAGGGGGCCGAGCAGATAGGCCATGACGTTGGCCACCGGCACCATCAGGCCGTGGGCGCGCCCCGACTCCCCCACCGCATGCCAGAGCGCCCGATAATAGGCGTAGAGCCAGGCACCAAGGGCGATAAGCCCCACGGCAAAGGGTAGCGCCGTGGCCGGATCGAGGGCATACAGGGCCGCGCCGGAGAGGGCGAGCATGGGGAAGGTACGCACGCCGCCGGGCGTCCCGCGGGCATCCCGCGTGTAATACTCTTCAAAGGCCAAACCGTAGAACAGCGCCAAGCCCAACAGGAAAAGGAGCTTGAAGGGTGTGAAGAGAAGCATGTCCGTCATGAAACGTGCCTTACAACTCGTAGGAGCGGCCCATGGCCGCGACCTGCTCCGGGGCGCCGGCACGGGTGGTCGCGGCCATGGCCCGCTCCTACGCGGATGCGCACGGATGGATGGGAGCTGAGACATGATTGTTGCTTCATATTAAAAACGGCCGATGCCGAATCGAGGTTCATGGTCGATCCGGACGACGCGCTTCCAGGGCGGCGAGGAGACGGGCATGGATGGCGCCGAACCCGCCGTTGCTCATGATCAGCACCTGATCACCACCCTGCAAATCGCCCCGGAGGGTGGCCAGCAGGGCATCCAGATCGGCAAAGACCCGCGCCCGCCCCGCCAGGACCGCCGCCGCGTCCCAACCCAGATCCGCGGGGGCATAAACGTAGGCCGCGTCGGCCCCGGCCAGACTGTCCGCCAGTTGCTGCCGATGCACCCCCATCTTCATGGTGTTGGAGCGCGGTTCCAGGACCGCCACCAGGCGCGCCGGCCCGATCTTGGCGCGCAGGGCGGCGATGGTGGCGGCGATGGCGGTGGGGTGGTGGGCGAAATCGTCATAGACGGCGACGCCGTCGGCCACCCCGCGCAGCTCCAGGCGGCGGCGTACCCCCTGGAACCCGCCCAAGGCGGCGCAGGAAACCGCCACCGGCACCCCGGCATGACGGGCGGCGAGGATGGCGGCCAGGGCGTTCTCCGCATTGAAGACGCCCGCTTGGTTCCAGGTGACCCGCCCACGCTCCTGCCCTCCTTCCAGGATGGCGAAGGCGCCGGCATCGGGCCGCTCCAGGCGGATCTGCCAGGGGCCGGCGGCGGCGAAGCGCTGCACCGGCGTCCAGCAGCCCCGGGCCAGGACCTGCTCCAGCGCGGGCGCCGCGGCATGGACGAGAATTTGGCCGTTACCGGGGACCGTGCGGAGCAAGTGATGAAACTGGGTGATGATGGCATCCAGATCCGGGAAAATATCGGCGTGATCGTATTCGAGATTGTTGAGGATGAGGGTGCGCGGGTGGTAGTGGACGAATTTGGCGCGTTTGTCAAAGAAGGCGGTATCATATTCGTCGGCCTCGATGACAAAGAATGAACCGCCCCCCAGGCGGGCCGAGACACCAAAATTCAGGGGTTCGCCACCAATGAGAAAGCCGGGCTCCAGGCCAGCGTAGTCCAGTATCCAGGCGAGCATCGCCGTCGTACTCGTCTTGCCGTGGGTACCGGCCACCGCCAGCACCCAGCGGCCCTGGAGGATCTCCCGGGCCAGCCAGGCAGGGCCGGAGTCGTAGGGCAGACCGCGATCCAAGACCGCCTCGACGGCGGGGTTGCCCCGGGACAGGGCATTGCCGATGAGGACCAGAGCGGGCGCAGGCGGCAGGTGAGCGGGATCGTAGCCGTCCAGGACCGCAATCCCCTCCCGCGCCAGCAAGGTGCTCATGGGTGGATAGGCATGGGTATCGGAGCCACTGACCTGATGCCCCGCTGCCCGCGCCAGCAGGGCAATGCCGCCCATGAAGGTTCCGCAGGCGCCGAGGACGTGGATATGCATGGCGCTAGTGCATGGCGCCGCGGGCCGGCATCTCCAGACGCCGATCCAGGGCCTGGTTGACCCGTTCATAGAGCTCGTTGAGCCTGTCGAGGATCTCCTGATAGCGCGTCTGCAAATCCGGCTCTTCGGCCAGGACGGGGTGCTCTTCGAGGGAACGGGCAAAGAGATCGCGGGTCATGCCCACCCGTTCCACCACCTCGAAGTAGGCCCAGCCATCGGGGGGCTGGGCCGTGGCGGCGTTGACCTCCTGCTGGTAATACCAGACCAGGGCCGCCCGCGTCACCGCCCGCGGCGCGGTACCCTCTTCCGCCTCGGCGGTCTGCCACTCATGGCTGATGGGGTCCTGCCAGTCGAGATAGGCCCGGCAACGCTGGCCATTTTCGCCATAGCTGTACTCCAGACGCACGCCCACGCCCTGATCCCCCAAACGGCCGATGAGCCGCTCGGTCTCCTCCCAGTCCTCGGCATAACGCGGGACATGGGCGGGCTGTACGGAACCCATGACGAGCGTTTCCACGCGTTGCAGGAAGTCCCCATCCAGCGGCGCTCCGCGCGCAAAGTCCAGATCGTCGTCGCTGTTCAAAAAAATAGACCATCCGTGGGACTGCTGGCGGTGGCGTAGCGCTTGCGCGGCATCCGTCCGGCGAGGAAGGCCTTGCGCCCGGCTTCCACGCCCAGTCGCATGGCCTCGGCCATCCGCAGGGGATCGCGGGCGGCGGCGATGGCGGTATTCAGCAGCACACCGTCGCAGCCCAGCTCCATGGCCACGGCCACATCGGAGGCGGTACCCACGCCGGCGTCCACGAGAATGGGCACCTTCGCCTGCTCCAGAATGATCCGGAGATTGTAAGGATTGCGGATACCCAGGCCGGAACCGATGGGCGCAGCCAGGGGCATCACGGCCACGCAGCCCATCTCGGCAAAGGCCTTGCAGGCCACCGGATCGTCCATGCTGTAGACCATCACCTGGAAACCTTCGGCCACCAGGGTCCGGGCGGCGTCGTAGGTCTGGCGCATGTCCGGATAGAGGGTCTGGGCGTCGCCGATGACTTCCAGCTTGACCAGATCCCAACCACCCAGCTCGCGGGCCAGCCGACAGGTGCGCACGGCATCCTCGGCGGTGTAACAGCCGGCAGTGTTGGGCAAAATGGTATAGCGCTCGGGGGAAAGGAAATCGAGCAGATTGGGCTCGTCGGCATTCTGCCCCAGATTGGTGCGGCGCAGCGCCACAGTGACGATCTCGGCCCCCGCTGCCTCGATGGCCCCACGGGTTTCCGCAAAGTCTTTATATTTTCCCGTCCCGACCAGCAGGCGGGAGCGGTATTCACGTCCGGCAATATGCAATATGTCAGTTGTCATGAATCTCTATCTGCTCAGTTTCCGGCGCTTCAGCCACCGCCGACGGCATGCACCACTTCAATGCGGTCCTCGCCATGGAGTATGGTCTGCGCGTAGGCGCTCCGGGGCACGATTCCCTGATTGCGCTCCACGGCCAGACGCCGCCCGCCCAGATCCATCCGGTCGAGCAGAGCCGCCACCGTCGTGCCTTCGGGCACTTCCTGTACTTCGCCATTCACCAAGACCCGCATGTCAGGCATGCTAGAACGCCTCCCGGGGTGCGTCAAGCCGACATCGCCGCCCTCTTCTCCCTTGACAAAGTTGCCCCTTTACAACATTCTCTATATTGTCGTTAGAAATTGTACACGCCCGGCAGATCTGCCGCGGCCTGAGAGAGGAGGGTTGAGAAAATGAATCGTCTGAATCGCTTTGCGCTGCTGGCCGCTGTCGGCGGCAGTTTAGTGGCAGGGGTCGCCCATGCCGATAACGGCTACATGGGTTATGCCATCCAGAAAGAGTCGGCGCCGCTAGTGACCGGCACCGGGGTCTGCGTGCGTGGCGGCCGGCCGGTCACCGACGGCCCCGTGCCCGCCTATTGCGCCCCGAAGGTCGCTGCGGCTCCGGCTCCCGTGGCGGTTGCCCCTGCTCCCGTGCCCGCTCCTATCGCCCCCGTAGAACGCACGGTGCTGGAAAGCAAGCCCATCACCATTACCGGCATCAACTTCAAATTCGACTCCTACAAGTTGCTGGACCGGGATATCAAGGTCCTGGACGAAGTGGCGGATTTTGCCAAGAAGCATCCCGACGCCGTCCTCAACGTCAACGGCTACTGCAGCAAGGTGGGCACCTACGCCTACAACATGAAGCTTTCCGAGAGACGCGCCGGCAGTGTCGCCCAATATCTGGAGCAGCATGGCGTGGCTCGCGACCGGATGGTCCTGAAGGGACATTCCTATGATAACCCGGTGGCCACCAATGCCACGTCTCAAGGTCGTTTCGAGAACCAGCGTGTCGAGATCAACTCCACCATCAAGGTGGAAAAGACCGTCCAGTAAGCTGGGTGATCAGTAACGGGGTGGGCTACTTAGCCCACCTTTTTTATGGGCGCTTTTTATGGAAAGGCCGGGATGTTTCCCGCGGCTTCCATGTTAGACTAGGATATGCGCCAAACCCTCTTTCGTCTCACGCGCAGCTTGCGCATCACCCGCGTCCTGGTTCGCTACCGCCTGGATGAGGTCCTCTATTTCCTCCCCATTCTGCGGCCCTATCGCACCTTTCTCCGACTGAACCCCATGACCTGGATCGCCCCGCGGCCCGCGGGCGGTTTTCCGGAGCGGCTACGCCAGGCCCTGGAGGCGCTGGGTCCCACCTTCATCAAACTGGGGCAGATGCTCTCCACCCGCCGCGACCTGCTCCCCGACGATATCACCCTGGAACTGGCCAAGCTGCAGGATGCGGTGCCTCCCTTTCCCGCCGCCGAAGCCCGGCGCATCATCGAAAATTCCCTGGGGCGGCCGCTGAAGGAGATTTTCAGCGAATTTGAGGAAGAGGCGGCGGCGGCGGCCTCCATCGCCCAGGTGCATTTCGCGCGCCTCAAGGACGGACGCGCGGCGGCGGTGAAGGTGCGCCGCCCCCATCTGGAACGGGTCATCGAGCAGGATCTGGCCATCCTCGGCTTTTTTGCCGATCTCGCCGAACGCTACTCCCAGGAGGGCCGGCGGCTGCGGGTGCGTGCCGTGGTGGCGGAATATGCCAAGACCATCCGTGGTGAACTGGACCTGCTGCGGGAGGCCGCCAATGCCAGCCAGTTGCGCCGCAATTTCCTTGCCGAACCCGAATTGCTCTATGTCCCGGAAGTTTACTGGGATTATTGCAGCCCCCAAGTCATGGTCATGGAGCGTATTTACGGCATTCCCATCGGCCAGCGCGACGCCCTCGCCAAGGCGGGTATCGACTTTGACCAACTCTCCCGCCGCGCCGCCGAGATTTTTTTCCGCCAGGTCTTTCGCGATGCCTACTTTCATGCCGACATGCATCCCGGCAATATCTTTATCGACCCCAATAACGGCCGCTTCATTGCCGTGGATTTCGGCATCATGGGCAGCCTGGACGACGCCAGCCAGCATTACCTGGCGGAAAACATGGTGGCCTTTTTCCGCCGCGATTACCGGCGGGTGGCCGAGGCGCATGTAGAGGCGGGATGGGTGCCGCCCGATACCAACGTGCAGGACTTTGAAGCGGCCATTCGGGCCATTGCCGAGCCCGTATTCGAGCGTCCATTGAACGAGATTTCCGTGGCCAATCTCCTCCTGCGCCTCTTCCAGACCACCCGTGCCTTTCACATGCAGACCCAGCCGCAACTGCTCCTCTTGCAAAAAACCCTGGTCAACGTCGAAGGCATTGCCCGGGACTTCAATCCCAAACTCAATATCTGGGAGGTGGCTACCCCCCTGCTCAGCGATTGGCTGAACCGGCAACGGGGACCACGCGGCTGGTGGATGGAACTGAAACGGTATTTCCCCCAATGGGGCCTGGCATTGCCGGAATTGCCGGTCCTCCTGCACGGCATTCTGCGTCAGACCCAGCAGGGCGAGCTGCCCCTGGTCATTCGCAACCAGGACCTGGAAGGCATTCGTCAGGAACTCCAGCGTGGGCTGCGGCGGCTGGTCTTGGGCGTGGGCGGTACCTTTTTACTGGTGGGCATCGGCGTCATGGCCGCCGTCGATCACGAGTTGGACACCCTGATAGCCGGCCTCCCCTTCTGGCTGTGGCTGATCGGGCTGCCCCTGGTCTTATGGGGAGGGATGACCTGGCTGCAGCGTTTCTTGTCCGAAAATTGACGTACTGTACGGCGCTTTGAACGGCCATGAGGAGGGTACCATGCTGCTGATTGTTTCCTTTGTGATCGCCGCCCTCGCGGTGATCTTCGCCATCCAGAACGGCACACCTGCCACCATCCACTTTTTTGCCTGGCAATTTGTGCAATCCCAGGGTGTGGTTCTGCTGGTCGGTTTCGTGGCCGGGTTTTTGTCCGCCTTGCTGATCTACATGCCTTCCCATCTGGGACGGAAATGGCAGTTGCGCCGGCGCGAGCGGCAATTAGCCGATCTGGAGAGCCAATTGGCAGAAGAAAAAACCAAAAGGGATTTTATCGAGCGCGAGCACGCCGCTGCCTTGCGGATCAAAAAATCCAATCAGGACGGCGAGGGAGATTCGTAACTCTAAAAACGGCGGTTGGCATGGGGATCAGGAAGGGCGAAGCCCTTCCCTTTCTACTCCCGTGATGGTGCCGGCTTACTGCGCGACGGCCAGTTTCTGCTCGGCCTGGGCGGGGCGTTCCATGCTGACCTGGGCCAGCGTCATGAGGTTGCGCTGGGCGTCCTTGTTGCCCTGGGCGGCGGCTTTGTGCCACCAGGCGGCTGCCTTGGCGTAGTCCTGGGGGACACCTTGACCCATAAAATACTGATTGCCGAGGTTGTACTGGGCTGCGGCGATACCCTGGGCGGCAGCCTTTTCCCACCAATAGGCCGCCTGGCTGTAGTTTTGCGTGACGCCCTGCCCGAAATAGTATTGCATGCCCAGATTGTACTGGGCCTTGCCATAACCATGCTGGGCGGCCTTTTCGAACCACTGCACCGCCAAGCTATAATCCTTGGGCACTCCGTCGCCAAGGGCGCAGCGCGTGCCGATGCTGTTTTCCAGCTTGGCCGTGGTTAAATCAGCGGGCTGGGTGGTGGCCACATCCTCGGCGTCGACATGGCTGACGGGCGCAGCACTGGCAACTGCGGCCCACCCCAGGAAACACAAGCCGAGGGCTGCGAGAGGCGATTTGAGACGGGGCAACTGGCGCATTATACACTCCTGATCTGCGGGCTTGCTTTATCGTTGAAGAGCTTAGCGCAAAAAGGTCAGGCTTTGCCAGAGCTTTTTGCGCAACCCCACAAACAGCCAACGAAGCTCCCGGCAAGCACTACGACACCGCCGCCTTGCCTTTCGGAAACTGTCCGTCTACCCATTCTTCAGCGGCCAGCCAGTCGGTCACGCAGTCACCACCGGCAAAACCGCGCTCCTCCGCCAGATAGTAGGCACGCACCGCGATCATCTGCTCACGATCGGCGGCGTTTGGTTTTTTCCTGCTGCTGCGGGGCTGCGGGGCTGCGGGGGCCGGTGTTTCCGCCTTCGCGGCGGCTGCCGTCTTCCGGGGACTGGCTACGGGCTTTTCGACCGGGGTCGCGCTGGCCTTGCTGGCGGTACTCCTGCTGCTTTTTTTCGGGCTTGCTTTGGGGGTGTCGGCTGCCATTGGATAACTCCTGTCTGGGTGCAGACCAAAAGATCACCTTGTGGGTAATAGCACAATGTCAACGGCAATTCAAAAGGTCGTTGCAAAAAATGTCGCTGCGGTCCCGATGATCTTTTTCAAGAGGTCTGGCTTTTGGCCATGAACTCCATGCCGCGCCATTCCTGCGCCAGCTTGTCCAGCACTGCATTGACAAAGCGGTGGCCCTGCTCGGCGCCAAAGCCCTTCCCCAGCTCGATCGCTTCATTGATGATGACGCGGTAGGGGGTCTGGGGGTGATAGCGCAACTCGTAGGCCGCCAGACGCAGAATGGCGCGTTCGACCTCGCTGATCTCGCCGGTCCAACTGCGATCGGGGATCTGGGCGGCGATGGCCGGGTCCAGCGCCTCCAGATGGGCACAGACCCCCCGCCACAACTCCAGGAAAAAGCCCTGATTGGCCCCGGCCAGACGTTCCGGGTCGGCCAGGAACTCCGCCTCGATCCCATCGCAGGAACTGGGATTGAGTTGCCATTGATACAGGGCCTGGACCACGGCCTGCCGGGCCAGGCGGCGACTGCCCTTCATAGCCGACGCAGCAGGTTGACCATTTCTATGGCGGTCATGGCGGCGTCAAAGCCCTTGTTGCCCGCCTTGGTGCCCGCCCGTTCGATGGCCTGCTCGATGCTATCGGTGGTCAGTACCCCGAAAATGACGGGCACGCCGGTATCCATCCCTACCTGCGCCACCCCTTTGGAGACCTCTGCCGCGACATAGTCGAAATGGGGCGTGCCGCCGCGAATGACGGCCCCCAGACAGATGACGGCGTCATAGCGGCCACTGCCGGCCAGTTTTTTGGCCAACAGCGGCATTTCATAGGCGCCGGGGGCATAGACGATGTGCAACTGTTCCTCCGTGGCGCCATGGCGCAGCAAGGCGTCCACTGCCCCCTGCTCCAACTGCTGGGTGATAAAACCGTTGAAACGGCTGACCAGGAGGGCAAAATGGGCGTCGCTGCAGGTGAGCGCCCCTTCGATACGTTGCATCATTGGAGATCCTCGGGATTATCATGAAAAGGGCGTTGGCCGACAATTTCCAGGCCGAATCCGCCGATACCGCGATATTGAAAATGGCTGTCACTCAGAACCAGGGCCTTGCGCACCCCCAGATCGGTGAGGATCTGGGCACCGATACCGAAGGTGCGCAGGACCCGCCCGCTATCGCCGGCCTGGCCGGGGCCCAGGGGCTTGACCGGCAGGGCGCGGATCTGCCCCAGTAATTCGGCATCGTTTTCGTTGTGGCGCAGGTAGATCAGCACCCCGCGACCGGCGGCGGCGATGCGCTCCATGGCGAGGGCGTTGGGGGCGTCGGTGCCGGAAAAGAGATCCGTAAGCGCTTTTTGCACCTGCACGCGCACCAGCACGGGAGCTTCTCCTGCCCCTTCGGGATCCCCATGGACCAGGGCAAAATGGGTTTCGTTGGCCACCCAGTCGCGATAGGCATAGAGCTGGAAGGGGCCGTAGGGGGTGGACCAGGGACCGCTGGCCTCGCGCACGACGATGCGTTCGCGCTCCAGGCGGTAGCTGATGAGATCGGCTATGGTGCCGATCTTGAGGCCGTGCCGGGCGGCATAGGGAAGGAGATCGGGCAGGCGCGCCATTTCGCCATCCTCGTTGAGGATCTCGCAGATGACCGCGGCGGGCTTGCAACCGGCGAGGTGGGCGAGATCGACGGCCGCCTCGGTGTGCCCGGCGCGCACCAGCACGCCGCCCGGTTCGGCCATGAGGGGGAAGATATGGCCGGGCATGACGATGTCATCGGGGCCGGCGTCGTCGGCAATGGCGGCCTGGACGGTGGCGGCGCGATCGGCGGCGGAAATGCCGGTGGTGACGCCCTGGGCGGCCTCTATGGAGACCGTGAAGGCGGTGCCCAGGCTGGCGCGATTGTGGCCGACCATTTGCGGCAAATGGAGTTGCCGGCAACGCTCCGGGGTGAGGGGCAGGCATACCAGGCCGCGGGCGTGGCGAACCATGAAGTTGATGGCGGCGGGGGTAACGAATTCGGCGGCCATGATGAGGTCCCCTTCATTCTCCCGGCCTTCGTCATCCATGAGGATGACCATGCGGCCTGCGGCAATTTCGGCAATGATCTCGGCCGTGGGGCTGATAGTGACCTCTTTCATACGGGGAACCCTTTTTGCGCCAAAAAATCCCGATCCATGGGTGCTGATCTTACACCCGCAGCGCCCATGCTTGCCATCAATCCCTCCAGATAGCGGGCGATGAGATCCACTTCCAGGTTTACCTGCTGCCCCACCTGCCAATGGGCGGCGGTGGTATGCTCCAGGGTGTGGGGGATGAGATTGAGGGAAAAGGCGGCGCTGTCGACGGCATTGACCGTCAGGCTGATGCCATCCACGCAGATGCTGCCTTTGGCCGCAATGTAGCGGCGCAGGCCCTCCGGCGCCGCGATGGCGAAGACCAGGGAACGGCCCGCGCGGCGTTGCGCGCAAATACTGCCGACCCCATCCACATGCCCGGCCACCAGGTGGCCGCCGAGGCGGTCCGCCAGGCGCAGGGCCTTTTCGAGATTGACCGCGCTGCCCGGACGCAGGGCACCGAGGGTGGTCTTGTCCAGGCTCTCCCGGGAGACGTCCACCGCAAAACGGGAGCCGTGGAGGGCGGTGACGGTGAGACAGGCCCCGGAAACGGCAATGCTGTCGCCCAGGACAACGTCCCTCAGGTCCAGTGCCCCCGCATCCACTTCCATGCGCAGATCACCGCCCTGGGGCTGAAGGGCATGGATCTTACCGAGGCCCTGGATGATTCCGGTAAACATCAGGCGTTCTCCTTGGGGTATAAGAGCAGCTTGAGATCGGCATCAAGCTGGGTGCTGGCCTGGATTCGCCATTGCGGCACTTGCTCCAGGGCAATGAAGGGCCCGAGGCGGGCGACGGGCTGGGCGTCGTGGCCGAGGACCTTGGGCGCCACATAGAGCAGCCATTCGCTGACGAGCCCCGCCGCCAGCAGGGCGCCCGCCAGGGTGGGGCCCGCCTCCACCAAACATTCGTTGATCTCCCGCGCCGCCAGGATGCGCAGGACGGCGAGCAAATCCAGTCCCTCCGCCGCCTGGGGGGCGGCCAGCAAGGTGGCGCCGGCGGCCTGCAGGGGACCCATGGCGCCCGCCGGGGCCTGGGGGCCATGACAGATCCACACCGCGCCGGGGGTGCGGAAAAGCCGCGCCGTGGGCGGTGTCCGCAGACGGCTATCCAGAACCACCTTGACGGGGTGGCGCAGGAGATCTTCCCCCAGGCGCGGGGCCAGACGCGGGTCATCGCGCAGCACCGTCCCCACGCCCACGACGATGGCGCTGGCCCGCGCCCGTTCCCGCTGCACGTCGGCCCGCGCCGCCTCCCCCGTCAACCACTGGCTCGCGCCATTGGCCAGGGCCACCCGCCCATCGAGACTCATGGCCTGTTTGAGCCGCACCCAGGGCACACCGCTGCTCATGCGCTGCAGGAAGCCGGAGTTGAGGGCGGCGGCGGCCTTCGCCAGAACCCCCTCCGTCACCGCCACTCCCGCCGCCCGCAGCCGTTCCAGCCCCTGGCCCGCCACCAGGGGATTGGGATCGCGCAGGGCAACCACCGCCCGCCCCACGCCAGCCCCAATGAGGGCATCGGCACAGGGCGGAGTGCGGCCGTGGTGACTGCAGGGCTCCAGGGTCACATAAACTGTGGCTCCCTGGGCCTGAGCACCCGCTTCGGCGAGGGCAAAGACCTCGGCGTGGGGGCCGCCGGCCTGACGGTGCCAGCCCTGGCCGACGATGACCCCATCCTTGACCACCACCGCGCCGACCCGCGGATTGGGATCGGTACTCCATAATCCCCGCTCGGCCAGGGCCAGGGCCAGGGCCATAAAATCTTCGTCAGTCTTGGTCACGATCTTGCGCGTTGGCCGCTTGCGCGCCCTCTTCCCCTTGTTTCATCCGGGCCACTTCCGCGCTGAAGGCATCCACATCCTCAAAGCGCCGATAGACCGAGGCAAAACGCACATAAGCGACGGGGTCCAGATCGCGCAGGGCCTCCATCACCAGTTCACCGATCAAGCGTGCCGGAATTTCGCGCTCGCCACGCTCGCGAATGCGCCGCTGGATGTTGCGCGCCGCGGCATGGACAAGGTTGGTGGCGACGGGTCTTTTGCTCAGCGCCCGGAAGAGCCCGCGCAGGAGTTTTTCCTCGCTGAAGGGCTCGCGGCGGCCATCGGCCTTGACCACCGCGGGCAGGCTCAGTTCGGCACGTTCAAAGGTGGTAAAGCGCTGTCCGCAGGCAGGACATTCCCGGCGCCGCCGAACACTGCTACCCTCGTCGGAGAGCCGCGAATCGACGACACGGGTGTCGTCATGGGCACAAAACGGACAGCGCACAGGCCTTAGCCATAAACCGGGAAGCGTCGGCAGAGTTCCAGCATCTCCGCCTTGACGCGGGCGACGATGGCCGCATCGCCGCCGCCATCCAGGACATCGGCAATGCCGTTGCCCAGCAGATGCATTTCCGCTTCACCAAAGCCGCGGGTGGTGGCTGCCGGGGTGCCGATGCGGATACCGCTGGTGACGGCCGGGGGCCTGGTGTCGAAGGGTACGGCGTTCTTGTTGACGGTGATATTGGCCAGCCCCAGGGCCTCCTCCGCCTCCTTGCCCGTGACCTTTTCGCCCAGGTTGAGGAGGAAGAGGTGATTGTCGGTACCGCCCGAAACAGCGGAGTAGCCGCGGGCCGCCAGCACCTTGCTCAGGCTCTGGGCGTTGTGGATGACCTGCTGCTGATAGCCCTTGAACTCGGGCTGCAAGGCCTCCAGAAAGGCCACCGCCTTGGCGGCGATGACATGCATCAGGGGGCCGCCCTGCAGTCCGGGGAAGATGAGGGAGTTGACCTTCTTGGCATATTCTTCGCGGCAGAGGATCAGGCCGCCGCGGGGGCCGCGCAGGGTCTTGTGCGTGGTGGTGGTGACGAAGTCGGCATGGGGAACGGGGCTCGGATGCAGGCCGACGGCCACCAGACCGGCGATATGGGCCATATCCACCAAAAGATAGGCGCCAATGCTGCGGGCGATCTCGCCGATGCGGGCGAAGTCGATGATCCGCGAATAGGCGCTGGCCCCGGCCACGATCATCTTGGGCCGCTCGCGTTCGGCCTGCTCGGCCATGGCATCGTAGTCGATCCGGCCGTCTTCGGCGCGCACGCCGTAGGCCGCGACCTCGAAGAGCTTGCCCGAGACATTGACCTTGGCGCCGTGGGTAAGGTGGCCGCCATGGGCGAGGCTCATGCCCATGATCTTGTCGCCGGGCTTGAGCACCGAGAGATAGACGGCCTGATTGGCCTGGGAGCCGGAGTGGGGCTGGACGTTGGCGTGCTCGGCGCCGAAGATCTGCAAGGCCCGGTCGATGGCCAGTTGCTCCGCCACATCCACATATTCGCAGCCGCCATAATAGCGCTTGCCCGGATAGCCTTCGGCATACTTGTTGGTCAGCACCGAGCCCTGAGCCGCCATGACCATGGGGCTGGCGTAGTTTTCCGAAGCGATCAGTTCGACGTGGTCTTCCTGACGCTGATGCTCCCTGGTCATGGCCTCCCACAGGGCGGGATCAAAGTCGCTGATGGTCAATGTCTTGGAAAACATGGATATACTCCTCAAGGCGGCCGCTGCAGGCCGGTAAAAATAACGCTCAACACTAATGGAAGGCAGCCCTTGGGGCAAGCGTGAAAAATTCCCTGCCCTGGTGAATCTTTTTCACGTCTTCCCATATTCGGCAATTGCCAAAAAAAGGGTTCGCGGCGGGCTGATCCGCGTCAGACCTTGACCCGCACCGGCTGGGGCTGGCCTTGGGGCAGCAAGGCCGGGACAGTTCCCGCCTTGCGCTTGCGCCGCTGCGGCCGCTGCTTGTCGGCAAAGACATCCTGATAGGCCACATAGACCACCGGCGGGCCGAATATCCAGACCAGCAGCGCCAGCCATGCCTGGGAGATGTCGGGCAGCAGCACGCCGCTGATCATCAGCCCACCCCACAAGGCGATGAGGGGATCGCGCAACTCCGGCTTGAAGGCCAAGGCCAAGGTGGTTTCCAGTTCCGATTCCAGCCAGCCATGGCCCTTGTGCAAGGCCAGGGCCACCCCGAAAAAGGCCGGTGCGAACCAGTAGTACGGCGTCTCGGCCAGATCCGAAAAACGCTCCCCGAAACCGAACCACCAGTCCCAGAATCCATGGGGGATGCCATTGTCCCAGGGCATTTGGATGCCTGACAGGACGGCCCCCATCAATACCAGCTCCTGGCCGAAGAGGAAGATCATGCCAAAAACGGCGAGGACCATTCCCCATAGCACCGCCACCGCCAGGGCATGGCGCGTTTGCTCCCAGGTGTAAGATTCCCCGGCACAGCGTCCCGCCAGGCGCAGGCCGGCGAGGAGGCCCAGGGGAGCCAGCGCCTCCATCAGCCAGGCGGGGAAAGGGATGGCGGCAAGGGCCGCGGCGCCGCCGGCAAAGGCCAGCCAACGCCCCGGACGCACCGCCACCAGTTCGGCGCCGCCCTCCAGCCACGACCCCATGCGATTCAACCAGCGCCAACCCACTTCTGCACCCCCTCGGCGCCCTGCGCAATACCCATTTGCCCCAACCACTCGCCCCAACGATCTCCGCCTCCGGAAGAGGGCATCCCGACCCACCTCCCCATCCCACTCAATACAAGAGTGGGCATCTGCCTCCTCCACCTATGGTTCCCGGTTGCCCCGGCGGGAAGGCGCAGACCCCACGATCCGCTCCTCACACAGCACCAGTTTAGTGGAGGGCGGGCGGCAGGACAAATAACCGGGGCGGACGGGGCTCAGCGCAAATGGCGGGCATGAAAGGCCAGATGCTCGCCCACAAAGCTGGCAATGAAGTAATAGCTGTGGTCGTAGCCTTCCTGCCAGCGCAGGGTGACTTTATTCCCCACTTCCGCCTCCAGCCAGCGGGTCTTCAATTCCGTCTCCAGAAAAGGGTCCTGCAGGCCCTGATCGATGAGAATGGGCAAGGACGCCTTTTGCTCCCGCAATAAGGCCACACTGTCGTAGGCCCGCCAAACCATTTCATCCCCACCCAGATAGCGGGAGAAGGCCTTCTGGCCCCAGGGACTGCGGCTGGGTGCGCACACCGGCGCGAAGGCGGAAACGGAGCGATACCGCCCCGGGTTGCGCAAGGCGCAGACCAGGGCGCCGTGACCGCCCATGGAGTGACCGAAGATGGATTCCCGCTGCGGATCCACGGGAAAATGGCGCGCCACCAGCGCCGGTAGCTCTTCCGTCACATAACGATACATCTGATAGTGGGCAGACCAGGGCGCCGCGGTGGCATCCACATAAAAACCCGCTCCGCTGCCAAAATCCCAGTCCTCGTCCTCACCCGGCGTGCCCGTGGCGCGCGGACTGGTATCGGGTGCCACCAGGAGGATGCCGTGTTCCGCCGCGTAACGCTGGGCGCCGGCCTTGATCATGAAGGTCTCTTCCGTACAGGTCAGCCCGGCCAAAAAATAGAGCACCGGCAGCGAACCCTGGGCCGCCTGGGGCGGCAGGTAGATGGAGAAAGACATGGGTGCTGCGCAGGACTGGGAGGCATGCCTATAGCGGCGTACCCGGCCGCCGAAAGCGGCGTGTTCCTCCAGCAACTCCAGATCCTCGCTCATGGCCACCCCTCAGAAGGTCAGGACGGTACGAATGGATTCTCCCCGGTGCATCAGATCAAAGGCCTCATTGATCTGCGCCACCGGCAGGGTATGGGTGATCATCTCATCGATGTGGATCTTGCCTTCCATGTACCAGTCCACGATCTTGGGGACATCGCTGCGCCCCTTGGCGCCGCCAAAGGCCGATCCGCGCCAGTTGCGCCCGGTCACCAGTTGAAATGGGCGCGTGCGGATCTCCTGGCCGGCGCCGGCGACGCCGATGATGACGCTGGTGCCCCAGCCCTTGTGGCAGCATTCCAGGGCCTGACGCATGAGATCCACGTTGCCGATGCATTCAAAGCTGTAATCCGCCCCGCCCTTGGTCAGGTTTACCAGGTAGGGGACCAGATCCCCCTCGACTTCCTTGGGATTGACGAAATGGGTCATGCCGAACTGCTCCGCCAGGGGTCGCTTGGCCGGATTGATGTCCACCCCCACAATCATGTCCGCGCCGCTCATGCGCGCCCCCTGAATGACATTGAGACCGATGCCGCCCAAACCGAAGACCACCACCTTGTCCCCCGGCCGCACCTTGGCCGTATTGATCACCGCGCCAATGCCGGTGGTCACGCCGCAGCCGATATAACAGACCTTGTCGAAGGGCGCATCCGCACGGATCTTGGCCAGGGCGATCTCCGGCACCACGGTATAATTGGCAAAGGTGGAGGTGCCCATGTAGTGGAACAGGGGCTGGCCCTGGAAGGAGAAACGGCTGCTGCCGTCGGGCATCACGCCCCGGCCCTGGGTTTCGCGCACCGCCTGGCAAAGATTGGTCTTGCCGCTGGTACAGTATTCGCACTCCCGGCATTCGGGTACATAGAGGGGGATCACGTGGTCGCCGGGCTTCAGGGAACGTACCCCGGCGCCCACTTCCACCACGACCCCCGCCCCTTCATGACCGAGAATGGTGGGGAAAAGCCCTTCCGGGTCCATCCCCGAGAGGGTATAGGCATCGGTGTGACAGACACCGGTGGCCTTGATCTCCACCAGCACCTCTCCGGCGCGGGGTCCTTCCAGTTGGACGGTTTCCATTGACAGGGGTTGATTAGCGCCAAAGGCGACGGCGGCACGGACGTCCATAAAATCTCCTCGGGTAGATGTTCAGGGAAAACCGGGCAGGATCAAGCCTGCCCGGTCAGTAAGCAGGGCCAGGCGTCCTTCAGGCGCAGAGCTCCAGGATCTCGCGGCTGCGCTCCGGTGTGATGTCGCCGCGCTCCCCGAGCTTGACCATGCCATGTTTCTCCAGTTGCGCCACCAGGGCGGGAATGGCCTCCGGAGCGATGCCATAATCCCCCAAGCGGGTCCTGACGCCCAGGGATTCGAAGAAGGCCCGGGTCTTGGCAATGGCCTGATCAATGGTGGTATCGTCTTCCCCAGTGATACCCCAGACCCTGCGCCCGTACTGGATGAGTTTGTCGCGCTTGGCGCCGCGCTGGCGCTGCATGGTGGCAGGCAGGACCACGGCCAGGGTCTGCGCATGGTCCAGACCATGCAGGGCGGTGATCTCGTGACCGATCATGTGCGTCGCCCAATCTTGGGGCACGCCGGCGCCAATGAGGCCGTTGAGGGCCATGGTGGCGCACCACATCATGTTGGATCGCGCATCAACATCCTGGGGATGCTCCAGCGTCTTCGGACCCTCCTCGATGAGGGTCTGCAGGATGCCTTCGGCAAAGCGATCCTGCAAAGGGGCGTTGACGGGATAGGTCAGGTACTGCTCCATGGTATGGGTAAAGGCATCCACCACCCCATTGGCGATCTGCCTCGCCGGCAGAGTGAAGGTAGTGGTCGGGTCCAGCACCGAGAAACGCGGATAAACGAGGGGACTGCTGAAGGGCAGCTTTTCATGGGTCGATTCGCGCGTCACCACGGCAAAGGCGTTCATCTCCGAACCCGTCGCCGGCAGGGTGAGGACGGTACCCAGGGGCAGGGCCCGCTGCACCGGGGCGTGATCGGCCAGGATGGCCCAGGCGTCTCCTTCATGATAAAAGGCCGCGGCGATGAACTTGCTGCCATCGATGACCGAACCGCCCCCTACCGCGAGGATGAAATCCACCTGTTCCGCCCGGGCCAGATCCACCGCGCGCATCAGGGTCTCGAAGCGCGGATTAGGCTCGATGCCGCCAAATTCCACTACCCCGTGTCCGGATGTGGCGGCCTTGACCTGAGCATATACGCCGTTACGGTGAATGCTGCCGCCGCCGTAGGTAAGCAGGATCTTGGCGGAGGAGGGTAACTCTGCTTTCAGCGCGGCAATCTGGCCTTGGCCGAAGAGGATTTTGGTGGGGTTGTAAAAGGTGAAATTCTGCATGTAGCCTCCTGGAATCTGCAGCAGTGGGATAAGCTCACGATCCAGGAGTACCCTGAATCGGAGGACATCCATAAATATGAAAACAGCGGTTGGCAGAGGTGTTTTGCCGCAGCTTCGGTCCGAGCCGTTGTTGTTCTAGGCGAAATCCCGCACCCGGCAGGCGACCTGCCTGAGCCCGCAGGGTGAGTTCTCGCCAGCCAGCGGAATGAATTGGTTTTTAGTATATACCAACCGGTCGGTTCTTGCAAAAGCGGGAGATCCCCTCACCGCCAAAGATCTTCAGCGACCTCGCTCTCTGTCACGATGCGCTCGCCATGGGCATAAATGCTCATGCGCCCTTCCCGCGCATAGCCGATGACCGTCACATGGTGGCTTTCGGCCACCCGGATGGCCATGCTGCTCACCCCGGAAATGGCGACAATCACCGGGACCCGCAGGCTCAGGGCCTTTTGCACGATCTCGAAGGTCAGACGGGAAGACACACCCAGCAGTTCCAGGCGCGCAAGACCCCAACCCTGGCGCACGGCTACCCCCACTGTCTTGTCCACCGCATTGTGACGACCGATATCCTCGCGCACAACCATCCCGTCGCTCCCGGCGAGAATCGCCGCATGGGCGGTGCCGGTACTGTGATTCAGCCACTGGCACGCCTGCATCTGACCGAGAAGGGCATGGACCCGGCTCGCGGTAAGGCAGACCCTGGAATCCGGCAACGGCGCATGGCGCAGCAGCCCATCGAAGCATGGCGTGCCACAAAGGCCGCAACCGCTGCCCCCCACCACGCAACGCGCCTTCCTGTGGGCCACTTCCGCCGCCCCATCGGCCAGTTGCACATAGACCGCATAGCCCTCAGCGGTCGCTACCGTCTCCCAGGCCAGGACGTCCCTTGCGGCGCGGATGATGCCTTCGGTGTAGAGAAAACCGAAAACGAAGTCGTCCACATAGTCCGGCGTTACCATCATCACCGCGTAGGCATTGCCATTGATCACCACCGACAGCGGGGCCTCCTCCAAAATGGGGTCCTCGCGCTGAAAGACCTCGCTATCGCCCTGGCGGACAATGGCGGGACACCAGCCTACTTGTCCGCTGCATGCATCTGTGCGCATAACACCTTTCCCTTGTCCGTGAGCCGAATGACGGGACGTCCTCCCTGCTCCTCCTGACAGATATAGTCCAGACCACCCAGCATCTCCGAGCGCCCCAGAAACAGCAGAAGTCGTTCCATCTGACTGCGCCGGATACCCAGCGCCTTGTTGGCCCTGGCCAGAGATAGAGGATCTTCGGCGCAGAGCTGCTGCAGCAGGGCAATGACCAGGTCGTCAATCTGCGTGTCCATTGCTGGACCCGGCTCATCCATGCCTGGTTTATCCACCGGGCTACGCTGCGGCCAGAGTCACAGCGATGGATTTGGAAGTTGGCGTGTGGGCACGATCGTCATGGCTGGACAAAGGCACCAGCACGTTCAGCTCGGGATAATAGCCGGCCAAGCAACCTTGCGGGATGTCATAGGCCACCAGCATAAAGCCCATGGCCTGCCGCTCACCGTCGGTCCAGTGCGAGGTGATATTGACCTGATCACCGGCCTGGAAACCCATATCCTGCATATCCGCCGCATTCATAAAACAGACCTTCCGAATACCGGAAACACCCCGGTAACGGTCGTCAAAACCATAAATCGTCGTATTGTACTGGTCATGGCTGCGGATACTCATCAGGGTAAAAACCCGCTTGTCCGTCTGCGGCGCAAAACGCTCGGCCCGCAAGGCGCCCAAATCATGGGCAAGAAAATTCGCCTTGCCCGTAGCCGTCGGCCAAATCCGCGAACGCGGCGGCAGGTGCAGGTGGAAGCCTCGCGGCCGGTGCACCCGCTGGTTGAAATCCTCGAAACCGTCCACCACCCGGGCAATGCGGTCGCGAATCCGGTCGTAATCGGCAATGAGATCCAGCCACGGCGTCCGGCTCCCGGGCAGGGTCGCTACGGCCAGATGAGCCACGATGGCGCACTCGGACATCAAATGGGGCGAGGCCGGCTCCTTCATGCCTTGGGAGATGTGTACCATGCTCATGGAGTCTTCCACGGTCACGCCCTGCGGATTGCCATTTTGAATGTCGATCTCGGTGCGGCCCAGGCAGGGCAGAATGAGCGCCTCCTTGCCATGGACGATATGGGAACGATTGAGTTTGGTGGTGACATGGACGGTCAGATCACACTGGCGCAGGGCCGCGTGGGCCTTGGCCGTATCCGGCGTGGCGTTGGCGAAGTTGCCACCCATGCCAAAAAAGACCCGGGCCCGGCCATCGAGCATGGCGGCAATGCTGGCCACCACGTCGAAGCCATGTTTCTGCGGCGGATTGAAGCCGAACTCCGCGCCCAGCTTGTGCAGGAATGCCGGCGACGGTTGCTCGTAGATGCCCATGGTGCGGTCGCCCTGGACGTTGCTGTGTCCGCGAATGGGCGCCGCGCCGGCGCCTGGTTTACCCATGTTGCCTTTCAAGAGCAGCATGTTGATCAGCATCTGAATGGTGGCCACGGCATGCTTGTGCTGGGTAATGCCCATGCCCCAGGTGACGATGGCAGACCGCCCGCGCTCATAAATCCGCCCGATTTCCTGGAAGTCTGCGCGACTGAGCCCGCTCATTTCCTCGATCTGTGCCCAGGGGGTGTTCAGCACCGAGTCGCGGAAGGCCGCAAAGCCATGGGTATGCTCGGCTATGAATGCCGCATCTGGCGTACCCTCTTCCAGAATCCACCGCGAAATCCCCAGGGCAATGGCCAGATCGCCGCCAATTTTCGGCTGATAGTAATGGCTGGCAATCTGCGCGCCATGATTGGTCAACATCTCCACCGGATCCTGGGGATTGGCGAAACGCTCCAGGCCACGCTCGCGCAAAGGGTTGAAAACGAGAATCTGACAACCGCGCTTGGCCGCTTGCCGCAAGGTGCCCAGCATGCGCGGATGATTGGTGCCGGGATTGTGCCCAAAGAGCAGCAGGGTATCGGCGTGATCAAAATCCTCCAGGGTCACCGTGCCCTTGCCGATACCGATGGACTCCGGCATGCCCAGGCTGGTGGGTTCGTGACACATATTGGAACAGTCTGGCATGTTGTTGGTACCAAACTCCCGGACGAAGAGCTGATACAAAAAAGCCGCCTCGTTGGAGGTGCGTCCGGAGGTGTAAAAAATCGCCTCATCCGGCGAAGCCAGCCCGCGCAAATGCTCGGCAATGCGGGCAAAGGCCGCTTCCCAGCCAATAGGTCGGTAGTGATCACTCTCCGGGTCATAGACCATCGGCTCCGTGAGCCGCCCCTGATCTTCCAGAAAACAATCATCCTGTTTGGCCAAGTACGAAACCGCATGAGCGGCAAAAAAGTCTCGGGTCACCCGCTTGCTGGTCGCCTCGGCGGCCACCGCCTTGGCCCCGTTCTCACAAAACTCGAAGGTGGAATGGGCATCGGGCTCGGGCCAGGCGCAACCGGGGCAATCAAAGCCCTCGGCCTGATTGGACTTGAGCAGGAGGGCCGTGCCTGCGGCGACGATCCCCTCATGACGCAGGTGCTGCAGGGTAGCCCGCAGGGCGCCCCAGCCCCCCGCCGGTTGGGTATAGTGTTTGATCTTGACATCGGCCATGGTGGCGCTCCTTGCGTGAATGCGGTACAGGAAGGCATTGCGGCGCCGGAAATGGCGGGAATCCATCCGTCAGCACTAATATACCGACCGGTACGTTTGTATAAAGCATAAATGCTTTCGGATCCAGGCG
>NZ_RIZI01000173.1 GCF_003721225.1 Acidithiobacillus sulfuriphilus
GGGGGGGGGGGGTGAAAAAGACATTGGCCACCTCTAATTTTTCACTTGTGACAAACTCGGTTAACAGGTCTGCATCTTCGCGTCTCTTTAACTTTAGACTATCTCCTTGCCATTGCAAATGGACCATCCTCAACTCGGAAGATCATGGGAGTGGAATGGTAGTGATTTTACGCACAAGCCCAGCTTGCCAGGACAAACGTCCGGGACATCTCCCCGGCAATGCGCTACATGCTGCCGATTTTCTTTTTCTCCCTACATCTGTCACCGTTCTTTCGGTATTGGCAGGTCTGCTCGTAATGAATGAGACGACTTGCGATAGGCCTCCAGCGCCCGATAAGCGATGATCTTGGCCCCGCTATTGACGAAGAACCATGCCAGGGCATAGGCCCATACCAGCAGGGCATAGTCCCAGCCGATGGGGGGAATGAACCAGCCGTAGACGGCGGCGAAGGTGCCGATGATCTTGGTGGCAATGGTGACGTTGAAGAAACTCCAGCTCGGCCAGGGCCGCTGCCAGATGGCGCCGGTGTTGCGGGTCAGGAAGATGGTCAGGTGGCCGGCCACCAGCAGCTTCAGGAAGATCAGGGTGCGGATGACGTCCACCGGCAAATGCAGGTAGGTTTCGGCAATCCAGAACAGGGAAAATGACGCGACGACGCCCAGCACGCCGAGGAGGATGGAGATGGTCAGCACCCGCGTCATGTCCCAGCGCACCGGCCATGGCGCCGTGGGGGCGTTGTCGTAGGCGATCATCATGATGGGAAAATCATTGAGCAGGGCGATCATGACGATCATCACCGCGGTGACCGGATAGAAGTCGAACACCAGGATCGACAGGCTCATGAAGAGCAGGACCCGGATCGTTTCGGCGATCCGATAGATGGCGTAGCTGTTCATGCGCGCGAAGATCCGGCGCGCCTCCGCGACGGCATCGACGATGACCGTCAGGCCGGGGGCGGTGAGCACCAGGTCGGCGGCGGCGCGGGCGGCGTCGGTGGCGCCGCTGACGGCGATGCCGACATCGGCCTGCTTCAGGGCGGGGGCGTCGTTGACGCCGTCTCCGGTCATGCCGACGATATGGCCCCTGGCCTGCAGCGCCTTGACGATGGCGAACTTATGCTCCGGAAAGACCTGGGCGAAACCGTCGGCCTCTTCAGCCTGAGCCTGCGCGGCGTTGGCATCCGTAGAGAGGGCTTCGGCCGGAACGATGTTTTGCCCCAGATGCAGCAGCGTGGAAACCTGTTTGGCGATAGCCAGATGATCGCCGGTGACCATCTTGATATCGATCCCCATCCGCTGGCCCGCCGCGATGGTTTGCGCCGAATCCTCCCGCGGCGGATCGAACAAGGGCAAGAGGCCAAGAAAGCGCCAGGTGCCATCCCCATCCTTTCGTACCACTCCCAGGGTGCGGTAGCCCTTTTCCGCCAAGGCATCGATCTGGCGGGTGACCGTCTGCCTGGTGCCGGCATCCGGCTGCGCCAGATCCAGGATGACCTGCGGGGCGCCCTTGGCTACGCGAAAGCGCTCGGTGCCTGCCGCCACTTCCGCCTCGCTACGCTTGCTTACCGGATCAAAGGGTTGATATTTCAGGACGGAATAGGAAGCCAATGGGGCAGATGCGGGCAAACCGCCCAGCACGGCGGTGTCGATGGGGTCGCCCGTATCCCGCTCGGAGGCCAGGGCGGCGGCGAGGATCAGTTCCTCCGCATCGCGGGCCCCGATCACCACGGGCTCGCCCAGGGTGAGGCGGTTCTGGGTGAGGGTGCCGGTCTTGTCGGCGCAGAGCACATCCATGCCGGCCATCTCCTCGATGGCCACCAAGCGCGAAACGATGGCCTTCAGCCGCGCCAGCCGCTCCGCCCCGACGGCCATGGTCACCGATAAGACGGCAGGCAGGGCGACGGGGATGGCGGCCACGGTCAGGATCAGGGCAAAGAGGATCGTCCGGATCATGGGCTCCTGGCGGATCGCCAGAGCCACGAAGAGGATCACCGCGATCAGAACCAGCGCCGAAACGATCAGGAAGTTGCCGATGGCGAGCACCGCCTTGCGGAAATGGGAGACGCTCTCCGCCCGCTCCACCAGTTGCGCGGTCTTGCCGAAAAAGGTCTGCAGACCCGTCGCGGTCACCACACCCTGCATCTCGCCCTTGCCCACGATGGAACCGGAATAGGCGCTATCCCCCCGGCCCTTGTCCACCGGCAGGGATTCCCCCGTCAGGACCGACTGGTCGACACTGAGGTAATCACCGTTCAGCAGCAGCACATCGGCGGGAATGATGTTTCCCAGCTTCAGCAGGATGGTGTCGCCCGGCACCAGGTCCTGCGCGGCGATCTCCTGCCAAACACCGTCGCGCAGGACGCGCGCCCGCAGTGCCAGCTTCCGTTTGAGCATGGCGATGGCGTTGCCAGCCTTGTGTTCCTGCCAGAAGCCCACGCCGGCGTTTACCAGCAGGAGGGTCATGATGATGGCGAAGTCCGCCCAATGTGCCACCACGGCGGAAAGCACCGCAGCGATTTCGATCATCCAGGGAATGGGGCCCCAGAAATAGCCCAGAAACTGGCGGAGCGGGCTGAGGCGCTTTTCGGGGATGGCGTTTGCCCCATATTTGGCTAGGCGACGGGCGGCCTCCGGCGACGACAAGCCTCGCTGGGGATCGCTCTGCAATTGCCGAAGGACCGCCGGAATGTCGGGAGCGCTTGTCGAGTCTGGGTGGTTTTCCATGGGCTCCATCTTTTCAACTCTTGCCGGAGCAAGCAAGAGGCGATCGGCAAGCCGCTGGCGACGTCGCCTTGGGGGGCGGCGCTGCGTAAATCTAGCCCTGCATTTCGGCCTTGTAACCGGCCTGTGTCACGGCCTTGAGCAACGCCTCGGCACTGGCGCCACCCTGCACCACGGCCTTTCCTGCAGGGAGATCCACGGCGACATGGGTCACGCCGGGCACCTTTCCCAGCGCCTTGTTGACGGCCATCACGCAATGCCCGCAACTCATGCCCTGAATCTCGAGAACCATTTCATTCATGGCAACACTCCTGTTCGGTGAGAAAAAGGAAAGCAACGCAGAGCTTGGCGCAGCGGGCACCTTGCCGTTAGCCAAGCCCATGGACCTGCCGTCAGGTGGTCACCCACAACACTCATGGCGTGCCGGCAGATCATCGCCCAGGAGGGCCGCCAGGATGGGGCAGGCGGCGGTGGGGCCATGGCCGGGGCAGAGTTCGTCTAGGGCCGCCAGCCCCTTCCGCATCCGTTGCAGATCGCCGATCTTCGCATCGATCTCGGCGATCTTGATCTGCGCCAGGGCCTTGACCCGGGCCATGTCTTCGTTGGCGACGGCGTGCAGGCCGAGTAGTTCGCGAATCTCGGCCAAGGAAAACCCCAGCGCCTGGGCGCGACGAATAAAGCGCAGGCGCCCTTCGGCATCGGTTCCGTAGAGGCGATAGTTGGCGCGGCTGCGCTGGCTGGGCTGAATCAGACCAAGGCGCTCGTAATAACGCAAGGTCTCGGGAGCCAATCCTGACTCACGCGCCAAACGACCGATGGTGATGGCAACCATTGCTGTATCCTCCCATTGTGGTGGATCACCATCTTACAACCTGTAGTCTACCTTAATGTCAAGAGCTTGAGGGAGATGAATCCGTGGCCTGCGGTCACTGGCCCAGCAGTGTTTCCACCAGGACCGTGGCGAAGCTGCCGGCCGGCAGGAAAAAATCCAGTTCCAGGGTAGCCGCATCAGGCCAGGTCCACGTCAGCCCCTGAGGACGCACACGCAAGGGGCGGCGCCCCGCATCCAGGCCCTGGGCGGCCAGGCATTGCGCCCAATGCAGGCCGGACTCGGGCAAAGCGGCGCCTCCCCGCCATGCGGCCAGTGCCCCTTCTTCCACCTGTAGCGCTGCACCGCCAGGACGGATGCCGCCGCGCCCGGGCAGGGGACCGGTGGGATGGAGGTCCCAGGCCGCCGCCCGTTCCACCAGGGTCGGCAACTCTTCATCTTCCGCACGGAAATGGCTGTGACTGCCGTCGAGTTGCACCACATCCCCGGGCAGGAGTTGCGACCAACCGCCCTGCCGCACCCGCGCGGCCAAAACCATGTTGAAGAGGACGGAGCGGGCGGCCGACCACAGCAGGCCGCGCTCATGGCGACCCATGCCGCGGGACGCACCGGCGAGGAGGCGCCCGGCCTTGTCGATGTTGCCGTGGCCAAAGCGCTGCTCGCCGAAATAATTGGGAAAGCCCTCCTGCGCCACGGCGGTCAGCCTTTCCTCCCAAAGCGCCTGGTCACCGACGACCTCCCGCAAGACCAGATGGAAGTGATTGCCCCGCAAGACCCCCCGCCGCAGCTTTTTATCATGACGCCGCTGGCTCAGGATCTGCAGATTTTCATCGTTCAGGCTGGCCCAGGTGCAGGTCTTATCGGCGCCCACGGGTACGGTGAAGACCTGGCGCGCCACCGCCCAGCGGTCCTTGAGGCCGGCAAAGCCCACATCGCGCGCCGCCACCCCCGCCAGACGCGCCAAGCGCTGGGCCACCTGTTCGGTGTTGAGGCCGCGCTTTTCGATCTCCAGCCAGCAATGGGAGCCGCTGCCAGAAGGTAGGAAAGGCAGTTCCTCGCGCACCTGGAAATCCGCCAGATCCGCCCGCAGACGGGCGCGCAGGCCCGCCTCGGGCCAGGGGAAAAGGCGCGGCTCGACCTCAGCCACGGTAGAGCAGTACGACGGCGTGGGCGCTGATCCCTTCACCGCGGCCGGCATAACCCAGGCCCTCGGTGGTGGTGGCCTTGATATTGACGGCATCCGCGGCCAGGCCCAGATCCTCGGCCAGATGCCGCTGCATCTGGGGAATATGGGGAGCGAGTTTGGGCCGCTGGCAGACGATGGTGGCATCCACATTACCCAGCGCAAAACCCAGCGCCTGTACCAGATCGCGACAATGGCGCAGGAGCACCCGCGAATCGGCCCCGCGAAAGCGCTCGTCGCTATCGGGGAAATGACGGCCGATGTCTCCCAGGGCTGCCGCACCAAGGAGGGCGTCACAGATGGCATGCAGCAGGACATCGGCATCGGAGTGACCGGCCAGGCCAAGGGCATAGGGCACCTGCACGCCCCCCAGGATCAGGGGCCGATCGGGCACCAGGGCATGCACGTCAAAACCATGGCCCACGCGAAAACCGCTCATTTTGCCTGCTCCTTCCATTGCGCCTCCAGGATGGCCGCCGCCAGGGGCAGGTCTTCCGGAAGGGTTACCTTGATATTGTCGCCATGCCCGCGCACCAGCAGCGGCCGCCAGCCCTGCCGCTCCATGGCCGAGGCCTCGTCGGTTACCTTCCACCCTTGCTGCGCGGCGTCGGCCAGAGCCGCCGCCAATGCCCCCAGGGGAAAGGCCTGGGGCGTGAAGGCGCGCCAGAGGGCACTGCGCTCCACCGTCTCCAGCACCCGGCCATGATCCTCCCTTTTCAGGGTATCGGCCACCGGCAAGGCGAGCAGCGCCCCCTGGGGAGCATCCGCCAGGCTGCCCAGCAGGAGGTCGAGGTCCTCACGGCGCAGGCAGGGACGCGCCGCATCATGGACCAGAACCCAGTCCGTGGCCGCGGCGCCCTGCTCCAGGAGCGTCTGCAGGCCAAGTCCCACGGAATCCGCCCGTTCCGCCCCCCCCGCCACGGGCGGTAAAAGCCTGCCGGTCTCATCGCCAAGGCATGCTCGCCAGTCCTCCCTCGCCAGGTCGGCAACGGGTAGGACGAGTTGGACGCCCGTGATGCGCGGATGCCCGAGAAAGCACCCCAGGGCATGGGCCAGGACCGGCCGGCCGTGGAGCAGAAGATATTGTTTCGGTAGGCCGCCGCCAAAGCGTCTGCCGCTGCCCCCCGCCGGCACTACCGCCCAGATACGCCCCATATCCCTCTCCCGCCATGCCGATGCCGCGAATCCGGCGCCATTTTGCCGTTGCCCGCAGACGTAGTCAAAAACAATTCCGGCCGGTAAACTATGCCATTACTTTCGTTCAGCGAACCGGATTCCTTGAAGCCTGTGTTTTCCCCAGGGCTCGCGCCACAGCCCGGAGTTCCCCTATCCTTTAACCGGGTCTTTGCCGCCGCCGAGGGCTGGCTGGCCGCCGAGTTGGCGCAGGCCTGGCGACGCCCCCTGCTGATCCTCACGCCCAGCGCCCGTGAATTGGATGAATGGCGGCGCGAGTGGCATTTTTTTGCCCCGGACCGTCCGGCGCCGCTGGTCTTTCCCGACCGGGAGATCCTGCCCTATGATCGCCTGGCGCCACCCGCCGACGCCACCGCCCAAAGACTGGCCACCCTCGCTGCCCTGCCCCAACTGGGCCAGGGGGTGTGCATCGCCCCCTTGGCGGCGGCCCTCCAGCGCCTGCCGCCGCGGGCCTTCCTGGACCGTCATGCCTTTGTCCTGGCCACCGGCGATACCCTGGAGCCGGAATCCTTCCGGCAGCGCCTCGTGGATGCGGGTTACCACGCTGTCAGTGAAGTCTCCGAGCCCGGCGAACTGGCTTGGCGGGGCGGGATCATCGACCTTTTCCCCACCGGCAGCCCCCTCCCTTACCGGATCGAGCTCTTCGACGCCGCCGTGGAGACCATCCGCCAATTCGACCCGGAAACCCAGCTTACCCTGCAGCGGGTGGAACGTGTCGCCCTGCTGCCGGCCCGGGAGGTCCCCGTCGATGCCGCCGCCATCCACGATTTCCGTGGCCGCTTTCGCGCCCGTTTTGCCGGCGACCCGCAACGGGCGGAAATCTATCGCGCCGCCAGTCGTGGGCAAGTCCCCGCCGGGGCCGAAAATTATCTGCCGCTGTTCTTTGCCGAGAGCAGCACCCTCCTCGACCACCTCCCCGCCGATACCATCCTCCTTCTGCCCCACGGCTTGACAGCCACTGCCCAGACCCTGCGTCGTGACTGGGAAGAACGCCATGAGGAGCGCGCCCACGATCTGGCTCACCCCATCCTGCGCCCGGATGAACTGCTCCTGAGCCCTCAGGAGTGGGAAGGCGCCCTGGCCCGCTTCGCCTTGGTACATCTGCACAGCGACGGCTCCGGCCACGATCTGCCTGCTGCCCCGCCGCCGGACTTGCGCGCCGGACGGGAAGAACCCCTGGCGTCCCTGGATACCTTCTTACGCCACTTGCCCGCCCAGGCACGGGCCCTGCTGGCTGCGGAGTCACCCGGCCGCCAGGAGGCCCTGGCCGAGCGGCTTGGCCATGGGGGCTTGCTGCCGGAGCGGGTGGACTCGTGGCAGACATTCATCCAGGGCGAGCAACGGCTCGCCATCACCGTCGCCCCGCTGGAACGGGGTCTGCTGCTCAAGGATGGGAGCAACGTCAATCTGGCCCTGATTTCCGAGGCCCAGATCTTCGGCGACCGGGTCTTTCAGCAACGGCGCAGCGAGACGGCGCGGCACCGCAGCATCGAATCCCTGGTGCGCGACCTGGGCGATCTCCATTCCGACGATTACGTCACCCACGAAGAGTATGGCATCGGCCGCTTTCAGGGCATGGCCACCCCCTTCGCCAGCCAGGGGGACGTCAACGAATATGTGGTGCTGGAATATGCCGGCGGCGATCTCGTCTACGTTCCCGCCGACCATCTCGACCGCATCGGCCGCTATGTCGGCAACGGCGCCAGCGATCCGGCCCTTTCCAAACTGGGTAGCCACCAATGGGACAAGGCCAAGGCCAAGGCCCGGCAAAAGGCCGTTGACGCCGCTGCGGAACTGCTGGACATCTACGCCCGCCGCGCCGCCCGCCAGGGGCGCCGCTTTCCCGCGCCCGACGATGCCTACTGGGACTTCGTCTCCCGTTTTCCCTTCGAGGAAACCCCGGACCAGCAGGCCGCCATCGATGCCGTCATCGCCGACATGACCTCCCCCCATCCCATGGACCGGCTGGTCTGTGGGGACGTGGGTTTCGGCAAGACCGAAGTGGCCCTGCGCGCGGCCTTTATCGCTGTCCATGGCGGCGCCCAGGTCGCCTTGCTGGTGCCCACCACGCTGCTCGCCCAACAGCATTACGAGACCTTCCTGGATCGTTTCGCCGGCCTGCCTCTGCGTATCGAGGTCCTGTCGCGCTTCCAGAACAGCCGTGAGCAAAAGGCCATTCTCGCCGCCGCGGCGAGCGGGGCGGTGCACATCCTCATTGGTACCCACCGCATCCTGCAAAAGGACGTCCGCTTCCACGATCTGGGCCTGTTGATCGTCGATGAAGAACATCGCTTCGGCGTTCGCCAGAAGGAACAGATCAAGGCCCTGCGGGCAGAGGTGGACATCCTCACCCTCACCGCCACGCCCATTCCCCGCACCCTGAACCTCTCCATGGCCGGACTGCGGGATCTCTCCATCATCAGCACCCCGCCGCAGCGCCGCCAGCCCGTCCGCACCTTTGTCCAGACCTGGGACGACGTGGTCGTGGTGGAGGCCTGTCAACGCGAACTGCTCCGGGGAGGACAGGTCTACTTTCTCCACAACGAAGTACAGAGCATCGAACGCCTCGCCGCCACCTTGCGCCGGCTTCTGCCCGAAGCCCGCCTGCGCGTCGCCCATGGACAAATGCCCGGAGGCGAACTGGAAGCGGTGATGCTGGACTTTTACCACCAACGCTTTGACATCCTGCTCTGCACCACCATCATCGAATCGGGCATCGACAATCCCCACGCCAACACCATCCTCATCGACCGCGCCGACAAGTTCGGCCTCGCCCAGCTCCACCAGTTGCGCGGCCGGGTGGGGCGTTCGCACCAGCGCGCCTACGCCTACCTCTTCACCCCCGAACCCCGCGCCATGACCAGCGATGCGCAGCGGCGCCTGGAGGCCATCCAGTCCCTGGAAGACCTGGGGGTCGGCTTTGCCCTGGCCAGCCACGACCTGGAGATCCGCGGTGCGGGCGAACTGCTGGGAGACCAGCAAAGCGGCCATATCGACGAAGTGGGTTTCACTCTCTACATGGAGCTGCTGAACGATGCCGTGGCGGCTATCCGTGCGGGGCGCGACCCGCGCAGCCTGAGCGAAAGGCGCGCCGTCGGCCCGGAGATCCACCTCAATACCCCGACCCTCATACCCGCCGATTACCTCCCCGACATTCATCTGCGCCTGCAGTTTTACAAGCGGATCTCCGATACCGGCAGCGATGACGCCATCAGCGAGATCATGGTCGAAATGGTGGACCGCTTCGGCCCTCTGCCGCCGGCAGCGCGCACCCTGCTCTGCCAGTCCCGCCTCCGCCTGGCTGCCCAGCATCTGGGGGTGGAAAAGATCGACGCCGGTCCCGCCGGTGCGCGCTTGCAGTTCGGTGCCCAAACGCGCGTCTCTCCGGAAAAGATCATCACCCTGATCCAGCAACGCAGCCAGGAATACCAGCTCGAAGGCGAATCGCGCCTGCGCCTGCGCCGCGACCTGCCCGATGGCGAGACCCGCTGCCAAACCCTCATTCACCTCTTGGACGAACTGGGAGTACCGTCATGACCACCACCCGTATCGCCATCCTGAGTCCTACGGAGCAGGGACCCATGCCCTTGCCGGCGAGTGCCGGGCAACTGGTCACGCAATTGGAAACCCACCAGGAGATCTGGGGATGGTGGCTGCAAAGCTGGGCGCTCCCCTTGGGCGAGGGCGAGATCATGCCCTTTCTTCAGGAGCTCTCCCGCCAGGCCGCCACCCAAAACCGCCAAGTCACCTGGGCCAGCGCGGCGCAGCCCGTGGCCCGGCGCCTGGTCCTGCAGGGGCAAAACGCCGCCGAAGCCCTGCGCCGCGCCCTCGCCGCCTTGCACCTCCAAGGCCTGATGCCCGGACGGGTGGAAGCGGCCCAGGGTGCATTGCTCATCCTGACCCTGCACGGCCCCGAAAACCGCCTCTCCCTGCACAATCATCAACTCCAGGAGGCCCTGGAGGGTCTGGCCGTGGATGCCGCCCTCACCCCGATCTGGCCCGCGGGGCATTTTCGCCTCCTCCTCGCGGACATGGATTCCACCCTCATCGCCATCGAATGCATTGACGAAGTGGCCGACCATCTCGGCCTCAAACGCCAGGTGGCCGCCATCACCGAGCGTTCCATGGAAGGCGAACTGGATTTCCGCACTTCCTTGCAGGAGCGGGTGCGCCTCTTGGCGGGCACCCCCGTCAGCGTCCTGGACGATGTCATCGCCCACCGGCTGCAACTCAACCCCGGCGCCCGCGAACTGGTGCACGGCCTCCATCAACATGGCATCGAAGTAGGGGTGGTGTCGGGCGGATTCACCCATTTCACCCGCCATCTCCAGGATCTCCTGGGCCTGGACTACGCCTTCGGCAACACCCTGGAGATCAGCGACGGCCAGCTCACCGGCAATGTCCTGGGGGAGATCATCGATGCTCCCGCCAAGGCGCAGATCCTGCAGGTCCTGGCCCGGGGCCTCGACACCGATCCCAGCCACTGCATCGCCATGGGCGACGGCGCCAACGACCTCGCCATGATCCACCTCGCCGGCGCCGGCATCGCCTATCACGCCAAGCCGGTGGTCCGTTCCCAGGCGGACTTCCAGATCCGCCACGGCGGCCTGGACGCCGTCCTGGCCATCCTCAGCCTGACACCGGCCTGAGGTGGGCAGTACCGGACGGAGAAAACCCGAGAGCAAATATTTAGACTTGATTTATATTTTTATCTAATCTATAGTCTTTTCCAGCCCGTCGGGATACCCATCAAACCGTCGGCCGGGCTCGGCCCGGGGCTGGTAAGCAGTCGCAGCCCAATCCGTCACTACTGCGCAAGGAGTCTTTATGGAACACAGCAATCGGGAAGGCCAACGCGTTCCCCAAGTCACCTTCAAAACCCGGGAAGGCAGTCAATGGAAGGATGTCAGCACCAACGACCTTTTCCAGGGCAAGACCGTAGTCGTCTTCGCCCTCCCCGGCGCCTATACCCCCACCTGCTCCTCCAGCCACGTCCCCCGGTACAATGAGTTGGGACCGGTGTTCCAGGCCAATGGCGTCGATCAGGTCCTCTGCATTTCCGTCAACGATGCCTTCGTCATGGACGCTTGGGCCAAGGATCAAAATGCCGAGAATGTGCGCTTCATTTCCGACGGCAACGGCGATTTCGCCGCTGGCATGGGGATGCTCGTGGACAAATCCGACATCGGCTTCGGCAAGCGCTCCTGGCGCTACTCCATGCTGGTGAAGGACGGCGTCATCGAAAAGATGTTCATCGAGCCCGACAAGCCCGGCGACCCCTTCGAAGTCTCCGACGCCGATACCATGCTCCACTACATCAATCCCCAGGCGAAGGAGCCCGAGTTCGTCACCATCTTCACCCGCGACGGCTGCCCCCACTGCATCCGCGCCAAGGCCATGCTCAAGGAGCGGGGCATTGCCTTCGAAGAGATCAAGACGGGCCAGGGGACGGGGGTTTCCTCCCGTACCCTCCGCGCCATCACCGGGCGCTCCACGGTGCCGCAGGTCTTCATCGGCGGCAGACACATCGGTGGGGCGGACGACCTCGCGCATTATTTCGGCGTGGCCTAAGGCCCCAGCATCTGCCCAGCAGCGCTCACCGGATCTCCTGCAAGCAGGAGTCCGGTGGCCTTTTCCGAGGAGAAAAGCATGTCCGGACATTACGACCTCATCGCCATCGGCGGCGGCAGCGGCGGCATCGCCACTGCCAATCGCGCCGCCCGTTACGGGGCCAAGTGCGCCGTCATCGAGGCCGGCCCCCTGGGCGGCACCTGCGTCAACGTCGGTTGCGTACCCAAAAAGATCTTCTGGAACGCCGCCGCCATCCAGCACAGCATGGAAATGGCCCCCGAATACGGCTTCCGCCCCCTCCATGGCGCATTCCAGTGGCCAGCGCTGAAAACCGCCCGCGACGCCTACATACAGCGTCTCAACGAGCGCTACGGCGTAGGGCTCATGGATAACGGAGTCGAACTCCTCCATGGTCATGGACGATTTGTCGACGCCCGGCACATCGCCGTCCATGGCAAGACCTACAGCGCCGATCATATCGTCATCGCCACCGGCAGCCGCCCCATCGTGCCCGCCATCCCCGGTGCGGAATGGGGCATCACCTCCGACGGATTTTTTGCCTTGGAGCAGCAACCGAAATGCGTAGCCGTAGTGGGAGCCGGCTATATTGCCGTGGAACTCGCCGGGGTGCTCAAGGGCCTGGGCAGCGAAGTCTCCCTGCTCATGCGCCGCAGCCATTTTCTCGACAGCTTCGACCCCATGCTCCGCGAAGTGCTCATGGACGCCATGCTCCGCTCGGGCGTCAACATGCTCACCCGCCGCCAGGTCACCGCAGCCCGGAAAGACGCCCAGGGCCTGACCCTGGTCTTCAGCGACGGCGAAGCCCTCAGCGGCCTGGACAGCATCATCTGGGCCATCGGGCGCGCACCCAACAGCGGGGAACTGGACTTGGCCAAAGCCGGAGTGCTTACGGATAGCGCCGCCTACATCCCCACGGACGATTACCAGAACACCAACGTCCCCGGTATCTATGCCATCGGCGACGTCACCCCGCGGCCAGCCCTCACCCCTGTTGCCATCGCCGCCGGCCGCCGCCTGGCCGACCGCCTCTTCGGCGGGATGAACGACCGCCGCCTCGACTATGCGCTGATCCCCACCGTGGTATTCAGCCACCCTCCCATCGGCACCATCGGCCTGACCGAGGACCAGGCCCGGGAGCATCATGGTGACGATGGCGTCAAGGTCTACCGCACCCAGTTCACTCCCATGCTCCACGCCTTTTCCGCCGACCCGGGCAAAACCGCCATGAAACTGGTCACCGTGGGGAGAGAAGAAAAAATTGTCGGACTGCACATCATTGGCGAGGGTGCCGACGAGATGCTCCAGGGCTTCGCCGTCGCCCTGCGCATGGGGGCCACCAAACGGGACTTCGACGACACCATCGCCATCCACCCCACCAGCGCCGAAGAACTGGTGACCATGCGCTAAGGGCATCGCCGCAAGCAACCCGGAAATACCCCTCTCCCTACGGGGATATGGAAGAGACTCGCGGCCCTAACGATCATGGTGCTTGGCGCCACCCGGCAGCATGAAACCCAAACCTATCTGAAGCGTAGGAGCGGCCCATGGCCGCGACCCGTGCGCCGCGCGCGACCACTAAATCGCGGCCATGGGCCGCTCCTACTATTTGGCGTAGGCAGCGGAATCATTGTTTCACGTTAAAAGGATCGTTACCCCACTACCCCTGATCTGCGGCCGTCCGCCCCTGTTCGGCCAGAAAGGCCACGCCCTCCAGGATCTGGAAAAGGTCGCGCGCATAGTAGTCCGGAGCGGTATCGTTGTAGCTCTTCGCGCCCTGATTGGAATCCACGAAAATGGTTTTCATACCGGCCCGCTTCGCGCCGTAAATATCCCGATACATGTCATTGCCTACATAAATGGCCTCATGGGGCCGGACGCCCAGCCTCTCCAGGGCCCACTCGAAGAGCCGGGGATCCGGTTTACGAAAACCATAGTCCCCGGAAATCACCCGCACAGAAAAATACTTTTTGATTTTCATGGTCTTCATTTCTGGCAACGCGAAACAGGGCTGCGCATCGGAGATCATCCCCAAGCGGTACGTTTGCTGCAATTCCCTGAGGACCCGCTTTACCCCGTCATAACGTTGCAATCGGGTGCGGGAAATGGCGCGGTACAGTTGGGCAAGGGCCTGCGCCAGCTCATCCCGGCGCTTGGCCGGCTTACTGTTCTCCTGCGCCAGCAGCGTCGCCCAGATCCCGACCATATCTATCTCCGGATATTTCTCCGGCGAATCTCGTTTCATCTCTTTCATGATCGCATAATAGCGATCACGCAATTCACCACGATTCAGCGTAATGCCATGAAAGGTCAGATAATGGGCAATGGCGCGATAGATCTCCTCCAACTCCTCATTGGTTTCAATATTAATCAGCGTACCATAGAGATCGAAATAAACTGCTTCTATAGCCATGACGCTACCTCCGCAGGGTTTTATGGGCCTCATGTACCAGCACCTGGCTATAGTGCCAGTCCAGCCAGGAATTGCGCGCAATCCGGAGCAGGGTCAACCCCATATAAAAAGGGATGCGCTGGGTGATGGCGGCAAAGGCCGCGTGACGATCCGGAAAATGACAGGCGTATTCCCAGAGGAAATGGCCGATAAAGGGCTCTGCCAGATCCTTCCGGTGGGTATGCCGCAGGAAAGAATGCTGCAATTCGCCGGCGACCATGCCCAGATCATAAGCCCGATCGGCAGGGTGCATGCGCTCCAGGTCGATGGCGGTGACCACCAGTCCATCGCCGAACAGGAGATTCGATGGCGTGGCATCGCCATGCACCATCACTGCACAATCGGACCACATCGCCCCCTCCTGCCGCCAGCCCTCATAATCATGATGAAAGGTCCGCGCCTGTGCTGCGCTGATGCGGTTACGGCGCAGCAAGCGGGCGATGATCTTGGCAAAATAAGCCTCATGCCCGGCAAAGTTCACCCGTTCCCATCGCGCCGTCAAATTGTGCATTTTCGCCAAAAAATAGGCCAGCGCCGTGAGCTTGGCGAAGAGGATATCCGCCTGATGGTCACGGATGCTCTGTTCGATCACCGCGGAGAGGGAGCGCCCCGGAGAAAACGTCTCCACCAGGATATTGTTGATGCCCTGGTTACAACCCAATGCCTTGGGTACCGCATGGGGCCCGCCGGTAAAGCCGATGGAGCGGATATATTCGAGATGATGGAACTCATTTTCGGCACGCGGCCATAATAGTGCCGGGTCCTTCCCGTGTTGGCTGTAAAATTTGCCTATCACCCGCTGGCGCGTTTTCGCCTCCTCATAGAGATAGACCTCGTTGGAGGCGGGGAACTGGAATACGCGAAATTCGGCATGGCCATGGATATGGGTAATTTGCGGAAAAATGGATCCCTGCAGGTAGGCATGCAAGGGATCACTGGCGCTGAGCCGCCCCAAGTACCTCATCACCCGGACCGCCCCCGACCAGCAAGCGCATAGGGATCAGGGACGGTGGGCGGATGCCTCCGCGCGGTCAGGATTGATGCCGGCCATGGAAGGCCTTGATGGCCTCCGGTCCCACGGAGGTAGCGCAGCTACAGATGGGACAATCGGCCACCAGGGGCACCGTGGCCTCCAGCACATGGCGCACCCGCGCCATACCGTCATGCATGACCGCCTCGATGGCCTCCAAGGTGATGGGCTCTGCCGACTTGCCTGCGGCAGGATTCACCACCAGGGACAAGGGGGCATAACACAAGCCGATTTCCCGCGCCAACACCGCCTCGGGTGCACCGGTCATTCCCACAATATCGCCCCCGTCGCCCTCGATGCGGCGGATCTCCGCGGCCGTCTCCAGGCGCGGCCCCTGGGTAGCGGCATAGGTGCCGCCGTCCACAGCCAGTTCACCGGCTGCCGCCACCCCCGCCAGGAGACGGGCGCGCAGGTTGGCGCAGTAGGGTTCGGAAAAGTCGATATGGGCCACCATGCTTTCGCCGCCCTCGAAAAAGGTGCCGGGACGGCCATGGGTATAATCAATGAGCTGGTCTGGGATACACAGGGCCCCCGTCGCCATCCGCTGGGCAATCCCCCCCACCGCCGCCACGGCAATCACATGGGTTACCCCCACATGGTGCAGCGCCCAGATATTGGCCCGATAGTTGACCCGATGCGGGGGAATGGTATGGCCGTAACCGTGGCGGGCGAGAAAAAACACCTCCTGCCCCCCCAGGCGACCAAAGGTCAGGGGCCCCGATGCCTCGCCAAAGGGTGTCCGCACCACACGCCGGCCCACCACCTGCAGATTTTTCAGCCGGGTCAGGCCGCTACCGCCGATAATGCCGACACTACCCATCAGACGTCCTCCGGCAGCGCAAAAATCCCCGGGGCATTGCGGCCCAGGCCGCGGGCATCCAGGCCGTAGCCGAAAACGAAACGGTCCGGCACGTCCAGGGCCACATAATCCACCCGCACATCGACACTGCGCGACCGCTGCTTGCGCACCATTACCGCGGTATGCACCGCCGCCGCGCCCTCGCGCAGGCAATATTCCTGCAGGGCCTTGAGGGTCACCCCTTCATCGAGGATGTCATCCAGTAGAAGCACCACCGTCCCCCGCACGCTTTCCCGCGGATGCAGACGCCATTGCAAGACTCCGCCGGCAACCTCGGATCCGTAGCGGCTGACCTGCACCGAGTCCAGCAGGAGGGGGAAATGCAGGTGCGGCAAAATCTGCCCAGTCACCACGATCGCCCCATTGAGTACAGACAGGAGCAGCACCGGACGATGGGGAGTCAGGGGTTCCAGATCCCTGTTTATGGCAACGGCCATCCTCTGGATGGCCGCCTCCACTTCCTCCACGCCAAACAACCGCTCAGCGGGCCCTAGATGGGTAGGAGTCATGACTTAGTAGGTAAAGGTGACCACATCATCGTCCATGGCCTGCTCGATGACGTAAGCGCCGCCGACCACGTCTTCGATTTCAGGAATGAGGTCTTCCTTGGTGCAATTCCACAACTCCAGGGTCGGGGTACACACAAAGAACTTCACTCCGGCTTCGTGGGCATCCTTGATGAAGTCATAGACACTCTTGGGGCTGCCGGGCATCACAAACATCTTCTCGGCCACACCCTTCTTGGCCAACTCGCCGGCACGGGCCGTCAGCACGACCTCCACCTCGAAATCCATGGCAGCCGCCACAGTGGCCTGGAAAAAGGGCGCACCGAGTTCCTGGGGGTTGGAGGGATCCGTGTTTACCATGACCATCAACAATTTATCTGCCATACCGTTCTCCTTGAAAATTCGGTCTTACCAGTTCGGGGCTGTCATCATAGTGGGCTCTCGCCCCGCCCGCACCATGAAATGATTGATTGATCCATAAAAACCGTCGCAGCGTCAGAGGCCCTCTTCGGCGATCTCGGCCGCGCGCCGGGCCCGGGTCGCCCGCATGAGGATCTCGCGCTCTTCGGCAAGGGCCCGTTTGGCCACCTGGATGGCCTCCAGGAGATCGTCGCGCTTGGACTCCATCAGATCGCCGCCGGCATCCATCAGGCGCGCGGTTTTTTCCTGGATTTCATCCAGCAATACCCCCATACGCTCCTCCGCTGCCAATTCCAGATCCTTGAGCCGGTCGCGCCCCTTGTCCATGGCCCGGCGCAACTCCTGCCGCGTTTCCGCGCCGCTGGCGGGCGCCAGCAGGAGGGCCCCCACGGCGCCCACCAAAACCCCAACGAGAAAACCTTCCGCGCTTTTCATTGATTTCTCCTGACTGTATACCGATAGGAACGCCTAACGGCGGCGCAAAAAATAACGAAGCCCCGTGCCGATGGCGCGATACCAGGTGCGCAGTTCCTGCGCGGGCCTGAGCACGGCATCGGAAGCGTCCAGCACGGCATCGCTCAGATATTTAAGGGTATAATCCACCCGCTGCATCTGCACCCGGCCGCTTTGGGTCATGCGTTTGATGTCGGCCAGGGCCACCTTGATGTCGAAAATCAGCGGCCCGGCGTCCTGCTCGGCCCGCGCCAGGAGTCGCTCCAGCCGCAGGGAGGTGCGCACCAGCACCGCGGCAGTTACCGCCACGATAAGTAACAAAAGGATCATTACGATCGCAATGATGGTCAAGGCCGCCGTCACACTCATAATCCATCTCCAGGACTGCTGCCATAAGTATAGGCACAGTCTATGGACTACGTAAAATCGGCCATCGCCTCATGGCCCAAAGGCTTGCAGGAGGATGGCCAGCCACAGGGCCGTCAGCAGGACAACGGCGCCATTACCCCATAAACGCTGCCGGGGCGTCAGCACGGGCGCCGGGTAGCGTCGGCGGTAGGCGCGCCAGGAGAGCCACAGCAGGAACAGCCACAGCGCGGCCAGCACCCAGCCCCCCAGCACATCGCTCAACCAGTGAACGCCCAGACCGAGGCGGCTCCAGGAGATGCCCAGAATCAGCGCTCCCAGGCACAGAAAGACAGCGCTGCCCAGCCAGCGGCTGGGCATCTGCCGCTGCAGGAGGAAGGCGATCAAGCCATATACCAGCAGGGCAAGGCTGCTGTGGCCGCTGGGAAAGGCCGGGGTGCCCAGGGCCAGGCCGAGGGGGGGGCGGGGCCGGTCCACCGCTATTTTCATCACTTCGACCAGAAGGGCGAGGGTCACCGCCCCGAGGCTCAGCAGCAGCCCCTCGAAAAAGCGCCGCCCGGCAAAAAATCCCGCGCTCACCAGGGCCACCACCCAAGGCAGGATCGTCGCCCCGCCGAAGCGGGAAAGGTCTTGCCAAAGCAGTCCGGCGGCAGGGCTCCACTGACCGCGCAAGGACTGCTCCAGGCGGACATCCAGCGTACCCAGAGAGGCCAGATCGACGGCAATGACCTGCCCCAGCCAGAGCCAGAGCAGCCCTCCCAGGCCCAGCCCCAAGGCCAGCAAGGCCAGGAATTCCAATCGCTGCGGCCCCTTCATGACCCTAGCCGGCTCCCTGGAAATGACGCCACAAGAGCATAACCGCAATGGCGACAGCGGTCAGGCTGAGCACCAGAACGGCCGCCGCCCCACTATCCTTGGCGCGGGCGATGAGAGGATGAAATTCGGGCTCCAGCAGATCGGCCAGGGCCTCTACGGCGCTATTGAGCAGCTCTACCGCGAGAATGAGGGCCATCAGGACCAAGACCAGCGCCCACCAGATCAAGGGTGGCTGCAACCAGGCCAGGAACAACAGTCCCGGCACGACGGCCATGATTTCCGTACGAAAACTCGCTTCATTCCGCAGCGCGCTACGCAGGCCGCGGGAGGCATAGAGGGCGCGCCGCCACAGGGGAGCGTTTTTCATGACCAGCCGCCTTGTTCCTTGAGGGAAACGGGGTCCCCATCGCCCACAATGAAGTGATCCAGCAGACGCAGGTCCAAAAGACCCAGAGCGGCCTCGATGCGCCTGGTCAGGGCGAGATCCGCGGCACTGGGCTCGGCGATGCCGGAAGGGTGATTATGGGCCAGGATCAGCGCGGCGGCATTGATCTCCAGGGCACGGCGGACCACTTCGCGCGGATGCACGGTGGCACTGTCGACGGTTCCCCAGAACATCTCTTCAAAGCGCAACACGCGATGGCGGTTGTCGAGGAATATCACGGCAAAGACCTCCCGGCGCTGGTCGCGCAAGGCCGCTGCCAGGTAGCGCCGCACCGCCGTCGGCGAGTCCAGCGGCTCCCCGCGCTTCCAGTCCTCGGCCAGATGCCGCCGCCCCAACTCCAGGACCGCCTGCAACTGGGCATATTTGGCGTCGCCGAGTCCCTTATGGGCGCAAAAATTTTTGCGTGCCGTGGTCAGCAGGCCGCGCACGCCACCAAAGGCTTGCAGGAGCTCCCGAGCCAGATCGACCGCGCTTTTGCCGGGCAAGCCGACACGCAAAAAAATCGCCAACAGCTCCGCATCGGAGAGGCTGGCCGCGCCGGACTGCAAAAGTCGCTCCCGTGGCCGTTCGTCCAGCGGCCAATCCGTAATAGCCATACGCTCCCCCCTTCCCTTACACTAAGGATTATGATGGATAATGGCGTATTCAACACGACGGACCCCCTCGCTGGCAAACGGATTCTGCTCGGCGTGAGCGGGAGCATTGCGGCCTACAAGAGCCCCGACATCGTTCGCGCCCTGCGCACGGCCGGCGCCGACGTGCGGGTGGTGCTGAGCGCCGCGGCTGCAGAATTCGTTACCCCCCTCACCCTTCAGGCTGTCAGCGGCCAGCCGGTACGCACGGCCCTCTTTGCCGCCGCGGAAGAGGCGGCCATGGATCATATTCGCTTGGCGCGCTGGGCCGATGCCTGCCTGCTGGCACCCATCACCGCCCACGGCCTGGCCCGTCTGGCCCAGGGTCTGGCCGACGACCTCCTCAGCACCCTCGTCCTCGCCAGCCGTGCTCCGCTTTTCCTGGCCCCGGCCATGAACGTGCAGATGTGGGAGCACCCCGCCACCCGGCGCAACTGCGCCACGCTGCGGAGTGATGGGGCGCAATTTCTTGGGCCCGAGTCGGGCAGCCTGGCCTGCGGCGAAGAGGGGGAAGGGCGCATGTTGGCCCCCGAGCGCATCGCGGCCGAGCTGCGCCTGGCCCTGGCGGAAAAAACCTTGCCGGGCCTGCGCGTCCTCATTACCGCCGGCCCCACCTGGGAGGCCCTGGACCCGGCCCGGGGCATCAGCAATCGCGCCAGCGGCAAGCAGGGTTTCGCCATTGCCCAGGTATTGGCCGAAGCCGGGGCGCTGGTGACGCTGGTGGCCGGCCCCAGTCACGAAGCCACGCCGCCGGGCGTGACCCGTCGGGATGTGGTTTCCGCAGAGGAGATGCAGGCCGTCTGCCTGGAAGTCCTGGAGGGCTCCGTGGATGTCTTGATCGCCAACGCCGCCGTGGCCGATCATCGGCCGGCGCAGCGCAGCCCGCAGAAGATGGACAAAGGCAGATTGCCCAATCCCCTCCCCCTGACGGAAAACCCCGATATCGTCGCCGCCATGGCCCGGCACCCGCGCCGCCCCCGCTGGGTCATCGCCTTTGCCGCCCAGACCCATGACCACCTGGAGCAAGCCGCGGCCAAGGCCCGGGCCAAAGGGGTGGATATGATCATCGCCAACGATATCGGCGACGGCAGGATGGGCATGGGCGCCACGGCCAATCATCTGCACATGCTCTTCGGCGGTCAGATAACGGATCTGGGCAGCGGCGACAAACTCACCCTCGCCCGCCGCCTGGTCCGTACCCTCGCGCCGCTACTGCAGCATAGCCCCCCTTCCTCCAGCGAGACCAGCGAAAGCCCATGAAAAGCCTTGCCATCCGTATCCTCGACCCCCGCCTCGGCCAGGAATGGCCCCTCCCCCATTATGCCTCCGCAGGCGCCGCCGGCATGGACCTGCGCGCCTGCCTGGATGCGCCCCTCCAGCTCATGCCGGGGCAGGCGGAGCTGGTATCGGCGGGTTTTGCCATGCACATCGGCGACAGCGGCGTCACCGCGCTGCTCCTGCCGCGCTCGGGCCTGGGCCATCGTGGCCTGGTACTGGGCAACCTCGTCGGCCTCATCGATTCCGACTATCAAGGCCCCCTCAAGGTCTCCCTATGGAACCGCAGCGGCGAAAAGCTGCACATCGAAGCCGGCGAGCGCATCGCCCAGCTCATTCTGGTACCGGTATTGCGTCCCCGCCTGGAGATCGTGGATGACTTCGCGCCGACCTCCCGAGGGGAGGGTGGCTTTGGCAGCACGGGCAACCATTAACGACCCTCAAAGCCCCTCACGCCTTGGGCAGGGTCACTCCGCTCTGCCCCTGATATTTCCCCCCGCGGTCGGCGTAGGAGACGGCACAGGGTTCGTCGGACTCCAGGAAGATCACCTGGGCCACGCCTTCGTTGGCATAGATCTTGGCCGGTAGCGTGGTGGTGTTGGAAAACTCCAGGGTGACATAGCCCTCCCACTCGGGCTCGAAGGGCGTCACGTTGACGATGATGCCGCAGCGGGCATAGGTGGATTTGCCCAGGCAGATGGTGAGGACATTGCGGGGGATGCGGAAGTATTCCACGGTTCGCGCCAGGGCGAAGGAGTTGGGAGGGATGATGCAGGTGTCACCGCTAAAATCCACGAAGGAATCTTCACTGAAGTTCTTGGGATCCACGATGGCGCTGCGGACGTTGGTGAAGACCTTGAATTCGCCGGCGCAACGGATGTCATAACCATAGGAGGAGAGTCCGTAGGAAATGACCGGATGCCCCTCCACGGTACGGATCTGGTGGGGGGAGAAGGGCTCGATCATGCCGTGCTCCTCCGCCATGCGGCGGATCCAGTGATCGGATTTGATGCTCATAGCGGAGGAACCTCTGACGCTGGCGACCTAGCGATTCTGGACGACGATGTTGGGGAACTTGTGACTGTGGTCCACGGCCTGGAGAGCCACCCGGGCGGCAGTATGCCGGGTCAGTTCCAGATAGATTTTGGCCAGCTTGGAATCGGGCTGGGCCACCACCGTCGGCGCGCCGTTGTCGGCTTCGTCGCGGATGTGGCGATCCAGGGGCACCGCCCCGAGGAAATCCACCCCATACTGCTCGGCCATGGCCGCACCCCCCCCGTGGCCGAAGATATCGTCCTCGTTGCCGCACTTGGGGCAGATGTAAAAACTCATGTTTTCGATGATGCCGAGGATGGGAACGCCCACCTTTTCGAACATCTTGAGACCCTTGCGGGCATCCAGCAGGGCAATGTCCTGGGGCGTGGTGACAATGACCGCACCGGAAACCGGCACCTTTTGCGCCAGGGTCAACTGGGTGTCGCCGGTACCCGGTGGCAGGTCCACCACCAGATAATCCAATTCGCCCCAGCGGGTGTCGCCCAGCAACTGTTCCAAGGCCTGCATCACCATGGGGCCGCGCCAGACCATGGGGGTTTCCTCATCGATGAGAAAGCCGATGGACATGGCCTTGATGCCATGGCCCTCCATGGGCTCCATCTTCTTGCCGTCCTTGCTGGTGGGCTTCCCCGAAAGGCCGAGCATACGCGGTTGGCTCGGCCCATAAATGTCGGCATCCAGCATACCCACCACCGCCCCTTCCCTGGCCAGCGCCAGGGCGAGGTTCACCGCCGTGGTGGACTTGCCGACGCCGCCCTTGCCGGAGGCCACGGCAATGACATTCTTGATGCCTTCCATGAGCTTGACGCCCCGCTGCACCTGATGGGCGCGGATGCGGTGGCTCACCTTCACCTCGGCGGGAAGATGCAGATCCGCCTGGAGATGGGCGGCCACCGCCGCGGCCAGGGCGGGCGCCACTCCCAGGGAAGGATAGGGCAGTTCCAGGGCCACACTTGCCCCGGCACCGGCCATGCTGATGCCCTTCACCACCCCGGCGCTCACCAGATCCTTGCCCAGATAAGGGTCCTGAATGGCCCGCAATGATGTCTCGACCTGCTCCTGCGTGATGTCCGTCATGGTCTTTTCTGCATCCTCGCCGCCCGCAGCGGCCGATTCAAACGACTGGTGATGGCGGCCATTGCCGCCCACTCCATCCAATTACTGGGCGGCTTCCGCGCTGATGATCACTTCATGGCGCTCCAACTCGCCGGGACCACGGAACGCCTCCGCGGGCATGGGATTGCGATGGGCGGCCTTGAAATCTTCACTCCCTACCCATTGGTTAAAGGCATCCTTGCTCTCCCAGTGGGTCTGGACGACATAATAACCTTCGGGATTTTCCGGACGCAGAATCTCCATGCGCACAAAACCCGGCTGCTTTTCCGCCTGGCCGACACGATTGCGGAAGCGCTCTTCGAACTGTTCGCGAAACTCGGGAAGCACGGGTATACGATTGGCAACGACGTAGTGCATGGGATTTCTCCTGGTCCGAGGTCATCGGGGTGATTGTATTTCAGCAAAGGCTTTTAATCCAAGGACGTCCTGCATGTCATAGAGGCCCGCCGGCCGGCCATGGAGCCAGCGGGCGGCGCGCAGGGCGCCAAGAGCGAAATTGAGGCGACTGGCGGCACGATGGGTCAGCTCCAGTCGTTCGCCCGTTCCGGCGAGCCAGACCGTGTGTTCACCCACCACATCGGCGGCGCGCAGCGTCGCAAAACCGATGCTACCCTCCACCCGCGGTCCCGGCGCGCCGTTGCGGTCCAGGCAGGCCACATCGCTCAAACTCACACCGCGCCCCGCCGCCACCGCCTTGCCCAAGGCCAGCGCCGTTCCCGAAGGGGCGTCCAGCTTGTGGCGATGATGGGCCTCGATAATCTCTACGTCATAGTCCGGACCCAGGGCCGCCACGATCTGCGGCAGGAAAGCCAGGAGCACATTCACCCCCACACTCATGTTGGGCGCCGCCACTACCGGTATCCGCTGCGCCCAGCCCTGCACCGTCTCCATCTCCGCGGCGGTAAGGCCGGTGCTGCCAAGGACCAAAGGTGTCCCCTGCCGGACGCAGGCCGCACCATGACCCAGGGCCGCGGCCACGGGGCCAAACTCGATGAGCACATCCAGGCTCGGCAACGCCCCTGCCAGATCCTCGCTCATGGCCACACCCAAGACACCGGCACCCGCCCACTGCCCCGCATCCTGGCCCAGATAAGGGGCGCCGGGGCGGCCAAGGGCTGCGGCCAGGATCAGGTCAGCGCTGGCGGCAATGGCCTGCACCAGGCTGCGCCCCATCCTTCCGGCCACCGCCGTTACGCCGACGCGCAGTTGTTCCATGGTTAGAAACCCATCCGCTCGACGAAGTCCTTGACCTTGTCCCACCAGCGATGCTGCTGGGGATGCTGCTCGGCATTGCCGGCGTCCTGCTCAAACTCCTCCAGGAGTTCCTTCTGCCGCGCCGAAAGCTTTACCGGCACCTCGACGGCAATCCGGCAATACAGGTCGCCGGCCACCTTGCTGCGCACCCCTTTGATGCCCTTGCCGCGGAGGCGGAAGACGTTGCCGGACTGGGTGCCCGGCGCGATCTGCACCTTCGCCCGCCCCGTCAAGGTGGGTACCTCCATCTCCCCTCCCAGAGCCACCCTGGCAAAGCTCACCGGCACTTCGCAGTGCAGGTCATCCCCTTCGCGCTCGAAAAGGGGATGGGGCTTGACCCGTATTTGAATATAGAGATCTCCGGCCGGCGCGCCCCGTTCACCCGCATCGCCTTCGCCACTGAGGCGAATCCGGTCGCCGGTGTCCACGCCGGCGGGGACCTTCACCACCAACTCGCGCATCTTGCGCACCCGGCCATGCCCCTGGCAGGCCGCGCAGGGGTTGGTCACGACCTTGCCGCTGCCGCCACAGGTGGGACAGGTGCGCGTCACCGAGAAAAAACCCTGCATCATCCGTACCTGGCCCCGGCCGCCGCAGGCCGCGCAGGTCTCCGAACTGCTCCCCGGCGCAGCACCGCTGCCATGGCAGACCTCGCAGAGCGCGGAACCGGGAATCTGGATGGTGACCTCCTTGCCCACCGCGGCCTCTTCCAGGGTCAGGTCCAGATCATAGCGCAGGTCCGTGCCGCGGGCCGCTTGCTGGCCGCCAAAACCCCGGCCAAAGGCCTGCTCGAAAAGATCGCCAAAGACATCGCCAAAGCCGCCAAAACCGGAAAATCCAGCACCGCCGCCGCCACCGCCCGCGCCTACGCCCGCGTGACCAAACTGATCATAGGCCTGACGTTTTTCCGCATCGGCCAGCACTTCGTAGGCCTCGCTGATCTCCTTGAAGCGTTCTTCCGCCTCGGCATCCCCGTTATTGCGATCGGGATGGTAACGCATGGCCAGGCGCCGGTAGGATTTTTTGATCTCCTCATCGCTGGCCGTGCGGGTGATTTCCAGAATTTCGTAATAATCCCTTTTCGCCATCGTTATTCCATATACCCTTGATTCCGCAGCGGGCGAAGCCGTTTTTTTCTCCGGAGCCCCCCGCCCGCTGCCGTTAGGACCAAACAGGCCAGGGGGTCAGGATCCGCGACCCTGCCCCCCTGGCATTGACCCGAAAAATCACTTCTTGTCGACCTCCTCGAACTCCGCTTCGACGACATCGTCCGCCTTGCCCTGCTGCCCCCCAGAGGGCTCCGCCTGGGCTTGGCTGGCGGCATGTTCCAGAAAGCCCTGCATGGCCGCCATGAGCGTCGCCACGGCACCCTTGATGGCGGCGACATCCTCACCCTTGGCCGTCTCCTCCACCCCGGCGATGGCCTCGCTCAGCTTGGCCTTGTCGGCCTCGGCGGCGTTGCCGTGCTCCTCCAGGGCCTTCCGCGCACCATGAACGCTGGCGTCGGCCTCGTTGCGCGCCTCGATGAGCTCGCGGGCCTTTTTGTCATCGGCGGCGTGGGCCTCGGCCTCCTGGATCATGCGCTGGATCTCCGCTTCCGAGAGGCCGGAACTGGCGGTGATCTTGATGGACTGCTCTTTGCCGGTCTGGTTGTCTTTCGCCGAGACATGCAGGATGCCGTTGGCGTCAATGTCGAAAGTCACCTCGATCTGCGGCATGCCGCGGGGGGCGGAGGGAATATCCGCCAGATCGAAACGAGCCAGGGACTTGTTGTCCCGGGCCAATTCGCGCTCCCCCTGAAGCACGTGGACCGTCACCGCCGACTGATTGTCCTCCGCCGTGGAGAAGATCTGCGACTTGCGGGTGGGAATGGTGGTGTTCTTCTCGATGAGCTTGGTCATCACGCCGCCCAGGGTCTCGATGCCCAGAGACAGGGGCGTAACGTCCATGAGCAATACGTCCTTCTTGACTCCCGAGAGCACCGCCCCCTGAATGGCCGCGCCGATGGCCACGGCCTCGTCGGGATTCACGTCCTTGCGCGGCTCCTGGCCGAAGAAATCCTTGACCCGTTCCTGCACCTTGGGCATACGGGTCTGACCGCCCACCAGGATCACGTCGGTGATCTGGCTGGTGGAGAGATTGGCGTCCTTGATGGCCACCCGGCAGGGCGCCATGCTGCGATCGATCAGGTCCTCCACCAGGGACTCCAGCTTGGCCCGGGTCAGCTTCATGTTCAGGTGCTTGGGGCCCGACTGGTCGGCGGTGATGAAGGGCAGATTGACATCGGTCTGCTGCGCGGAGGACAGCTCGATCTTGGCCTTTTCCGCGGCTTCCTTGAGGCGCTGCATGGCCAGCCGGTCGGAGCGCAGGTCGATACCGGCGTCTTTCTTGAACTCATCGGCCAGGTAGTTGATGACCCGGCTGTCGAAGTCACCGCCACCCAGGAATGTGTCACCGTTGGTGGACAGCACCTCGAACTGATGCTCCCCCTCCATCTCGGCAATTTCGATGATGGAGATGTCAAAGGTGCCGCCGCCCAGGTCATACACGGAGATCTTGCTGTCACCGGGCTTTTTGTCTTCGCCAAAGGCCAGCGCGGCGGCAGTGGGCTCGTTGATGATGCGTTTCACATCCAGACCCGCAATGCGGCCGGCATCCTTGGTGGCCTGGCGCTGGGCGTCGTTGAAATAGGCCGGCACGGTAATGACCGCTTCCGTCACGGTCTCGCCCAGATAATCCTCGGCGGTCTTCTTCATTTTTTGCAGGATATACGCCGAGACCTGCTGCGGAGAGTAGCGCTTGCCGCGCACCTCCACCCAGGCATCGCCGTTGTCGGCCTTGACGATGGAATAAGGCACGTGCTTGAGGTCCTTTTGCACTTCGGCGTCGTCATATTTACGGCCGATCAGGCGCTTGACCTCATAAACCGTGTTTTCGGGGTTGGTCACCGCCTGGCGCTTGGCCGCCTCGCCCACCAGCACTTCGCCCTCTTCGCTAAAGGCGACGATGGACGGCGTCGTGCGCTTGCCTTCGCTATTCTCCACCACCTTGACCTTGTCGCCTTCCATCACCGCGACGCAGGAATTCGTGGTGCCCAAATCAATACCGATTACCTTGCCCATATCATTGCTCCTATGCGTATCCTAAAGAGTCGATGCCTGTATTCAATCGCTGGCCATGCCTTCGGCAGCCTTCATTCGGACGGTTTGGCCGCCTTGGAGACCGACACCATGGACGGCCGCAGCAGGCGATCACTCATCAAATAGCCCTTTTGATGCACCGCCAATATCCGATTGGCCTCGCCCTGCCCCTCCACCATGGCGATGGCCTGATGCAGGTGCGGGTCGAAACGGCCCTCGCCCACTTCAATGGGGGCGATGCCGGCCTTTGCCAAGGCCTGCAGCAAGAGTTTTAGCGTATTCTCCACGCCCTGGCGCAGTTGCGCTACTGCATCCGCCCCTTCAACGGGGCTTTCCAGGGCCATTTCCAGGCTATCGACGACGGGGAGAAGTTCGCGGGCAAAACGATCCACGGCATATTTGTGGGCGTCTTCAATCTGCTTTTCATAACGCTTGCGTTGGTTGTCCGCATCCGCCACGGCCCGCAAATAGGCCTCCCAGTTTTGCTGGGCCTTTTCTTCCCAGGATACCACCGCCTCCGGGACGGGTTCGGAGCTCTCTGCGCCTGGTTTCTCTTCTTCGTTCATAAGATTTCATCCACCTCGCCGTTGCAAGTCTTTGCAGATATGGGGAAGCCCATCGCACTTTTCAAGCGCTGCTCAGGAAGGCAGCGACAGGGCATGGCCGAGCAGCCGGGCGGTGTTATCCACCAGCGGGATGATATCCTGATAGGGCATGCGCATGGGACCGATCACCCCGAGGACACCGGCCACCTCGCCATCCAGGACATAGGGTGCCGTCACCACGCTGCAGCCGGCCAACGGCGCAAAACCAGATTCGCTCCCCACAAAGATACGCACACCGCTGCCGAGCATGCTGGCATCGAGCAGATTCACCAGGTCGCGCTTGCGATGCACGGCCTCCAGCAGCTCGCGCAGACGCTCGCCGCCCGCCAGATCGGGCAGATCCAAAAGCTGGAACTCGCCCTCGATGAGCATGCGTTGCTGATCCATCTCCAGCATGTCCTCCCCCAGCTCCATGGCGCTGCGCAAAATGAGGTCCATTTCGTGGCGCGACTGGCGCAATTCCCGGTGCAGGCTCTGGGTGACCTCGTGGAGGGGTTTGCCGGTGAAGGTGGCATTGAAAAAGTTCGCCGCCTGCACCAACTCCCCGGCGCCCATGGGGCGATCGGTGTGGATCAGCCGGTTTTCCACCTCGCCCTTGTCGGTAACGAGAATGGCGAGAATCTGGCGTTCGCGCACGGCGATGAAATCGACATGGCGCAGAATACGCATGGCCCGCCGGGGGACGCGGACAAAGCCGGCCATGTGGGTCAGCTCGGAAAGCACGACGGTAGCCGCGTGGAGTACCTGATCCGCATCCGGGGCGTGGGCGCCGATGCGGCGCAGGAGGAGTTGACTGGATGCGACGGAAAGGGGCACCAGATGGAGCAGGGCATCAATAAAAAAACGGTATCCCAGGTCGGTGGGAACCCGTCCCGCTGAGGTATGCGGGGCGCAGAGATAGCCTTCATCTTCCAGATCCGCCATCACGTTGCGGACCGTCGCGGCACTCACGTTCAGCCCGGCGTCGCGCGCCAACTGGCGACTCCCTACCGGCTGGCCATCGGCGATATAGCTTTCCACCAAGGCTTTCAGTAAATGACGTGCGCGTGCGTCCATGGCTGTGGACATTCTCAAAAGATCCCCCGCATTGGCTTTGCCCGCCCGCTTCTGGCACTCCTTAATGGAGAGTGCTAGTAATTTAGCAAAAAACGCCCAGCACGCAAAGCGTGCTGATGATAAGGCAGGGAGGGAAAGCCGACGGCGGGATGCCCGCGGACAGATGAACCGCCAGCAAAGGCCAGGCAGGATCGGCCCGACCCTGCAAGCTCTGGAAACCTTACTTGATTTTATCTTCCCGATACATCACGTGCTTGCGCACCTTGGGGTCGAATTTCTTCATCTCCAGCTTTTCCGGCTTGGTCTTCTTGTTTTTGGTGGTCGTGTAGAAGTGACCGGTACCGGCCGTAGACACAAGCTTGATCTTGTCACGCATGGCAGTCTCCTCAGACCTTCTCGCCGGCGGCTCGCAGATCCGCGAGGACCACGTCGATGCCTTTCTTGTCAATGGTGCGGATCGCCTTGGTGCTCACCCGCAAACGCACCCAGCGGTTCTCGCTTTCCACCCAGAAGCGGTGGTACTGCAGGTTGGGCAGGAAACGGCGGCGCGTCTTGTTGTTGGCATGGGAGACGTTGTTCCCGGCCATGGGCTTCTTGCCCGTTACGCAACATACTCTGGACATGGGATAATCCCCCCTGAAAAAGGGGCACTTTATACCACAGCCATGGCCCTTTCGCCAAGCACGGCTTTTGCCCCCTTGGCGCGCGGGCCGGGCCAGCCTCATCCTCCGGCCATGGCTTCCTCCGCATTGCCTGACCCATGGCCCTGCTGTTACTTTATCCTCCCATGAAAAGACGCCTACTGGTAACCAGCGCCCTGCCCTATGCCAACGGGCCCATTCACCTCGGTCATCTGGTCGAATACGTCCAGACCGACATCTGGGTACGCTATCATCGCCTGCGCGGCCATGACTGCGTGTATGTCTGTGCCGACGACGCCCATGGCACGCCCATCATGCTCCGCGCCCAAAGCGAGGGCATCGCCCCCGAGGCCCTGATTGGTCGCATGCATGCCGAGCATCTGCGCGACTTTACGGGTTTCGGGATCGGCTTCGACCTCTACTACAGCACCCATTCGCCGGAAAATATCGAGATCTCCCAGGAGATCTACCGCCGTCTCCGGGCCGCCGGGCACATCCGGGTGCGGGAGATCGAGCAGGCCTATGATGCCGTGGCCGGAATTTTTCTGCCCGATCGCTTCATCCGCGGCACCTGCCCGCGCTGCGGCGCGGCGGATCAATACGGCGACAGTTGCGAAGCCTGCGGCGCCACCTACAGCCCTACGGATCTCATCAACCCCGTTTCCGCCGTCTCGGGTGCGGTACCGGAACGGCGCCACTCCGAACACTATTTCTTCCGTCTGGCGGACTTCACGGCCTTCCTGCAGTCCTGGATCCATAGCGGCGTCCTCCAGGAAGAAGTGGCCAAAAAGCTCGACGAGTGGTTCGGCGCCGGCTTGAGCGACTGGGATATCAGCCGCGATGCGCCGTACTTCGGCATCGAGATCCCCGATGCGCCCGGCAAGTTCTTCTACGTCTGGCTCGATGCCCTGCCCGGCTACATGGCGGCCACCCGCAAATGGTGCGCCGATCACGGGCGGGATTTTGCCGACTATTGGGGTGCCGCTGCCCAGGGCACCGAGGTCTACCACTTCATCGGCAAGGACATCATCTACTTCCACGGCCTGTTCTGGCCGGCCATGCTCAAGGGCGCGGGCTACCGGCTGCCCACCGGGGTCTTCGCCCACGGCCACCTCACCGTCAATGGCGCCAAGATGAGCAAGTCCCGGGGGACTTCCATCACCGCCGGCCAGTATCTGGGTCACCTCAACCCCGAATACCTGCGCTACTACATTGCCGCCAAGCTCAACAGCCACGTGGAAGACATCGACCTCAACCTGGAGGACTTCCAGCAGCGGGTCAACAGCGATCTGGTGGGCAAGGTGGTCAACCTCGCCTCGCGGGCGGCAGGGTTCATCCAACGCCATTTTGGCGGGCGCTTGGCCGCAGATCTGGCTGAGGATCAGACTTTTTATCAGTCCCTCTGCCAACGCCGGGAGGAGATTGGGCAGGCCTATGCCGAACGCGAGTACGGCAGGGCCATGCGCGAGATCATGGCCGTGGCCGACGAGGTCAACGCCTACGTGGATCGCAACGCCCCCTGGCTGCTGGCCAAAGATACGCAACGCCATGCCGACCTGCACCGCGTCAGCACGGTCATACTCAATGGCTTTCGCCTACTGGTCACGCTCCTCAGCCCGGTCCTGCCGCGCCTGACGGCCGACGCCATGACCTTCCTCCAATCCCGGAATGATTGGGAGGGGCTGGATCAGCCGCTCCTGAACCACTCCATTCAACCCTATCAACATCTCCTGCAGCGCATGGAAAAGACCCAGGTGGACGCCTTGATCCAGACACCGACAGAAAGCCCCCAAACCCCCGCCACGCCGGCTCCGGCCCCCCGTAGCGAGGCATCGCCCACCCTCTCCATCGAGGATTTTGCCAAGGTGGACCTGCGCATTGCGCGCATCGCCGCCGCCGAGGCGGTGGAAGGCGCCGATAAATTGCTCAAACTCACCCTCGACCTGGGCGATGAGACCCGCACCGTATTTGCCGGGATCAAGAGCGCCTACCCACCGGAACCCCTGGTGGGTAGGCTGACGGTGATGGTGGCCAATCTCGCCCCGCGCAAGATGCGTTTCGGCCTTTCCGAAGGCATGGTGCTGGCCGCCAGCGGTCCCGCGGGAGGACCCTTTCTACTCGCGCCCGACTCCGGTGCCCAGCCCGGCATGCGCGTCAAGTAGGAAGGGGCCAGCCCGCTCTCCCGGGATTGGATTCAGGGCTAACCGAGCTGTTCGGCGGCCAGTTGCCGCCGCCGTTCGTAGGTTTCCCTGGCCAGACGGATATCCTCCAGGAACCAGGGCAATTCCCGGAGGCGCAGGGCCTGGGGTCCGTCCACCAGGGCTGTGGCCGGATCGGGATGGAAATCGACCAGGATCATGTTGGCACCCGCCACCACGCCCTGGGCGGTCACATGGAAGATATCCATGATGCCGTCGGGCGTGGCGTCGCGGGAGCCCACCGAGTGGGAGGGATCGATGCAGACGGGCATGCGGGTGAGGCGCTTGACCACCGGCACCTGGGCAAAATCGACAAAATTGCGGTGGGGATCACCCAGGTTGGTCTTCATCCCGCGCAAGCCGAAGATGACCCGGGTATTCCCCTCGGAGGCCAGATACTCCGCGGCGTTCAGGGACTCTTCCAGGGTGATGCCGAAGCCGCGTTTGAGGAGCACCGGGAACTCCTGCTGCCGGCCCACGGCCTTCAGGAGCTCAAAATTTTGCGTGTTGCGGGTGCCGATCTGCAGCATGACCCCGGTGGGATGGCCGGTGGCGTGGAGGGCCTCGCGGATCTCGTCCACGTGGGATTCGTGGAGGATCTCCATGGCGACCACGCGGATCCCGTAACGGCCCGCCAGATCGAAGACCCAGGGCAGGCAGGCCTTGCCGTGCCCCTGGAAGGCGTAGGGACTGGTGCGCGGCTTGTAGGCGCCCATGCGCGTGCAGACCTGCCTGTTGTCGCGCAGGGCCCGCAGCATCTGCTCCACGTGCTCCGGCGTGTCCACGGCGCAGAGCCCCGCAAAGACCTGCAGGCTGTCCTGG
>NZ_RIZI01000174.1 GCF_003721225.1 Acidithiobacillus sulfuriphilus
ATGTTTCATCTCGATAATCCACTTTCCGCCCCCACCCTACGCCTGACTCCATTTCAGAGAGGCGACAACTACCCTGACACCGGGGGTATAACGCGATGATTATAAAAACTATTCAGTAGAACAAATAATATTGTTTAGAAGCGTGACTTCAATCGTCAATTCATTGAACGATACAACATGATGTTTCTATTGGTTATTATTGTGGGCACGCATTTTGCTGAGATATGGGCGCTATCTGCAATTGTCCGGTAGGATGTTTCCAGTAGAGAGAAAGGAGAGATACCATGAGTTTGAAACAACAACTTGAGAGCGATTTTGAAGGTCATAAGCGATGGGCTTTACGGCGCCAGATGGGTATTCCCAACAACCGGCGGCTCTGGGTGTGTGCTTGCATGGACGAACGCCTACCAGTGGACGAAGCACTCGGCATTCGTGGAGATCAAGGTGATGCACATGTGTTCAGGAACGCAGGTGGACTTATCACCGATGATGCCATTCGCTCAGCCATGCTTACCTGCAACTTCTTTGGCACAGAAGAAATTGTAATCATCAACCATACCGAATGCGGTATGATGTCGGCTCACACGGATACGATTGTGAAGGCCTTGAAGGATAAAGGCATTGACTTGGATAATATCCAACTCGATCCTGACTTGCCAGAATTAACTATTAAGGCCGGTGCTTTTGGCAAGTGGGTAAAAATGTACAGCGACGTCGACGAAACCTGCGCTCGGCAGGTGGAGTATGTCCGTAACCACCCGCTGATTCCCAAACATGTAACGGTTAGTGGCTGGATTTGGGAGGTTGAAACAGGGCATTTGCGTCCGCCTCACATCAGGATAGGAGAAAAGGTTAATACCAACAAGGCCATGGGCGCTAAATAGCCTCATGCCATCGGTTGCAGATAGCGCACGGTTCAATTCTCACAATAGGAGTTATATCCAATGCCTACATATGATTTTCAGTGCCCGATCTGCGGCTATCAGCTTGAAGCCATGCAGCCGTATGATGCCCCCAGTCCGGATTGTCCTAATTGCCATAAGCGTGCTGTTCGACTTTTGGGCGCACCAGCGGTGCACGGGAGTATGAGCCGGGGGCGTGAGCTTGCTGTACGATCCATTAAGACCAAAACTGGTCCGTGTCCAGCATGTGCTGCCGGCCGGGCACATGTGCATGGCCCCAAGTGACTGGGCCTTATGGAATCAATAAATGTGCTATAATGATAAAAAGGATTGCTATAGGAGTCGCTGATGTCAAAATCTGGTTATCCTATGTTAGGACAATTAAACCCACTTTCCTTCTTGCAAGCATTCATCGTACAAAGCATTAAGGTGGCCGGCCAGTTTGGCTGTAGCCAGGAACATGATAGGGTGCGCTACATTGAGCGCATGGGATTGGCTGCTGCGAGTTGCTTGGAAACTGCAGCTCGTGCCGAACGTTCCTTGCCGCAGGATATGCCACTCAATCAAGAACAATATGCGAGCCTGATTATGGATATAAAAAACCAGATTGGGGGAGAATTTTCTAGTACATCAAGCGGTGCTCCCTATGTGCGTGTGATCAATCATCGCTGTCCATTTGGAGAGGCGGTGCGTGAGGCGCCGGAATTGTGTCGGATGACTTCCAGCGTTTTTGGAGCTATTGCGGCACGTAGTTTCGGCTATGCCAAAGTTGAGTTGCGAAAACGCATCGCAGCTAACGATGGCGTATGCGAAGTATTGGTTTACACAGATCCCGCCGTCGCTCACGAACAACCTGGGGATGAATATCAAATAAAAAATGGTCAAGTATATTCATCGCTAGCAAGTACAGATGATCAGATACAACAGGCTTTGGTTAGTACTTGGTGCACTAATAATCTGTCTAACAGAGCGTCCCCACAAAGGGCTAGGGCGCCTATCATTGCTCAATCTACAGCTATGCGTGCAGCATTCCGGACCGTCGAAATTGTTGCGCCGACTACCGCTAGTGCTGTAATTTCTGGTGAAACAGGCACAGGTAAAGAGATTATTGCTCGAGCTATACATGCATTAAGTGACAGAAGCGAAAAACCCTTTATCGCGATCAACTGCGGGGCCATTCCCGAAAGTCTCATTGAGACCGAACTGTTTGGCCACGAGCGCGGGGCATTTACTAATGCCTATCAGGTTCGACATGGTTTTTTTGAGCGCGCAAATGGTGGTACATTGTTTCTCGATGAAATCAACTCCTTACCTATCGCGGCTCAGGTTAAACTGTTGAGGGTTGTTCAGGAAGGAGAGTTCGAACGAGTTGGTGGAGAAGAACCTTTAAAGGTTGATGTACGTATCATTGTAGCAACAAATGAAAATTTGGATTTGCTTGTGCGAAATGGAAAATTCCGTAGGGACCTGTATTATCGGCTAAATGTTGTACATATTCATTTGCCGCCGTTGCGTATGAGACCCGATGATATGTCCGCTTTGGTTGATCATATTCTTAGACGGTTATCCGAAAAACATCATCATCCCATTAGAATATTATCTTCTCGCGCCTGGAAGCAAATATTCGCATATGATTGGCCGGGAAATGTGCGTGAAATGGAAAACTTGCTAGAGCGGGCTTTTTTGTTGAATACAGGAGAAATCATTGACACCGTGATTGAACAGGATGCCCCGCAAACCATGAGCGATTGTTGTTCGCTTCGTGCGCTAAGGCGTCAGAAAGGGGATATTGCGGAATCTCGACTGCTGCACGAAAGCCTACGTCGTTATAATGGTCGAGTGAGCGATGTGGCGCTTGAGTTTGGGGTTACACCACGTGCAATTTATCAAAAGGTTAAATTGCTCGGTATCAATTTGCAAGAATATCGACTCGATGATTCTCGGGAGCCTCTGACCTAATTCAAATTGTCGTTCCGCAGAGCTTGACCATTACCGCCAGTCAACCATTCTCGGCCTGGGAGCAGGTCTTCCGGGAGGGGAGGCCATGACTAGTGATAGATCGGCTAGTCCGTCGGTCCATCGTCCCGGAGCTCGATGCGGAAAGCTGTCGGCGAAGGCAGGCGTGTTCCGCCGTCAGCGCAAGCACCTCAAAAAGTTCGACAGGGATCAGAACGCGGGGCCCCCGTTTGGCCTGAACCGGCTCGGGGCTTATACTCCCATCTTGCAGCGGCCCTGCGCGTCGGCGGCTGCCCGCCGCCGCCATTTGATCCATCACCTTGACGAGGTTTTTATGCGCTCCGATATCATCAAGAAGGGTTTTGAACGTACGCCCCATCGCTCCCTGCTCAAGGCCTGCGGCCTCACGGACGCCGATATGGCCAAGCCCTTCATCGGGGTGGCCAACTCCTACATTGACATCATTCCCGGCCATGTGCATCTGCAGGAGTTTGGGCGGATCGTCAAGGAGGCCATCCGCGCCGCCGGCGGCGTTCCCTTCGAGTTCAACACCATCGGCGTGGATGACGGTATCGTCATGGGCCATGACGGCATGCGCTACTCACTGCCCAGCCGCGAGATCATTGCCGACTCCATCGAAACCGTGGTCCAGGCCCATCATCTGGATGCCCTGATCTGCATCCCCAATTGCGACAAGATCGTCCCCGGCATGATCATGGGGGCGCTGCGCTGCGATGTGCCCACGGTCTTCGTCTCCGGCGGCCCCATGGAGGCGGGCCACCTGGCCGACGGTACGACGGTGGATCTGGTGACGGCCTTCGAGGCGGTGGGGCAGTTCAAGCGCGGGCAGATGACGGAGATCCGCCTCAAGGAGATCGAGGATAAGGCTTGTCCCACCTGCGGTTCCTGTTCCGGCATGTTCACGGCCAACAGCATGAACTGCCTGATGGAGGTGCTGGGCATCGCCCTGCCGGGCAATGGCACCATCCTCGCCACTGCGGCGGGACGCCGGGATCTGGTGCGCCAGGCGGCGGCGCGGGTGGTGGCGCTGGCGCTGGCGGAAGGGCCGACCATGAGGCAACTGGTGGACTTCGACGCCATCGACAATGCCTTCATCCTCGACATGGCCATGGGCGGTTCGACCAATACGGTACTCCACACCATTGCCATCGCCCGGGAGGCGGGGATCGATTACCCCCTGGCCCGGCTCAATGATCTGGCCCAGCATGTGGCCTACCTCGCCAAGGTCTCCCCGGCCCTGTCCACCGTGCATATCGAGGATATCGGCCGGGCCGGCGGTATCCCGGCCATCCTCCATGAGGTGAACAAGCGCAATCCTGATGTCCTGCACCTGGACAAACCCACCGTGAGCGGCCAGACCTTGCGCGAGATCGTGGAGGCTGCCGAGGTCAAGGATAGCCGCATCATCCATCTGGCCAGCGATCCCATCTCTCCCACCGGCGGGCTGCGGGTGCTCTTTGGCAATCTGGCGCCGGAAGGCAGCGTCGTCAAGATCGCCGCGGTGGTCCCGGCCATGCGCCAGTTTTCCGGGCCGGCGCGGATCTTCGACAGCATGGAGGAGGCCGCGGAAGGGATTCTCGCCGGCCAGGCGCAGCCGGGCGATGTGGTCGTGATCCGCTACGAAGGGCCCCGAGGCGGGCCGGGCATGCCGGAAATGCTGACCCCCACCGCCAACATCATGGGCATGGGCCTGGGCGAGAGTGTGGCCCTCATTACCGACGGGCGCTTCAGCGGCGCCACCCGAGGCGCCTGTGTGGGCCATGTCTCGCCGGAGGCCGCCGAGGGCGGGCCCATCGGCTTGCTGGTGGAGGGGGACATCATCGATCTGGATCTGGATGCCGGCAAGCTGAACGTCCGTTTGACGGATGCGGAGCTGGCGCGGCGCCGGGCCGCCTGGAAGCCCGTGGAAAAACCCCTCTCCTCCCCTTGGCTGCGTCGCTATCGCAAGCTCGTCAGCAACGCCGCCAAGGGCGCGGTGCTGGAGGCTTGATGATGGGTAGTGAGGGCACGCGCATCGGTGTCTATGTCGATTCGGAAAATATCCGCTACAACGGCGGCTATGCCATGCGCTATGACGTGCTGCGGCGCTTTGCGGTGCGCGATGGGGGCAAGATCCTGCGCCTCAATACCTATATGGCCGTGGATGGCGAACGCATGAAGGTGGACCGGGAGTACCGCGAGCGCATCCGCGGCTACCAGCAGGCGGTGCGCGACCTGGGCTGGAAGATCATCGAAAAACCGGTGCGCTGGTTTGTGGATGAAGAGGGCAACCGCGTTTCCAAAGCCAATGCCGACCTGGATCTCGCCGTGGATGTCATGCTCCAGTCCGAACGCCTGGATCAGGTCCTGCTGGTTTCCGGCGACGGTGACTTTCTCCAGGTGGTGCGCGCCCTGCAAAACAAGGGCTGTCGCGTGGAGGTGCTGGCGTTTCGCAACGTCTCCCGGGAGCTGCAGCACGAAGCCGATGCCTTTTATTCGGGTTATCTCATCCCCGGCCTGCTCCCTACCCGCGAAAATCGCCTGGCCTGGGGCGAGGTGGGCTCGCGTATCCGCGGCGTCTGCAGCCGCTGGGAGGCGGAGCGCGGCTTCGGCTTCATCCGTTTTTTGGGGGAGATTTCGCCGCGCCTGTGGATCACCGATACCCGCCAGGAAGAGTCCCCCTATGGCTCCGCCTTTGTCCATATCTCGGATTTGCCCAGGGATCTGGATACGGACGACTTGCCCAGCCGGGATGTCATTTTTGAATTCGACCTGGAGCCCAGCGAAACGGAGAAGGGCGGTTTTGTGGCGCGCCGCTGCACCATCGTCCACCGCTATGACGGTCGTTCTGCGGGGGTGACGCGTCTCAGCGAGCGCGGCATGGGGGAGGCTTTTCCGTCCGGCAACGGGGATACAACGCTGGAAGAGGCGTGAAGCGCAGGATCGTGCCGACAACGAAGCGATCTATGGCAGGGAAACAACGCCGTTGCCGGCCCGCTCCTACGCGCGGGGGTGCCGGGTGTATGGCCGTCAGGTCAGAAAGCGGAAAAAGACCTGGCTGCGGCGTTGCATGTTGTAGAGCTCCTGACGGGGCATGGGGAGTTCCTCCAGGGTTCCCTGGCGGAAGCCTCGCTCCAGAAACCAGTGCGTCGTCTGGGTGGTGAGTACAAAGATCTGGCGCAGGCCCTGCTCCCGCGCCAGCCCTTCGCAGAAGGTCAGCAGTTGCTCGCCGCGTCCCTGGCGGCGATAGTCGCCATCCACGGCCAGGCAGGCCATCTCCGCCATGCCCTGCTCGGGATAGGGATAGAGGGCGGCGCAGGCGATGATCTTCCCATCGCGCTCCATCACAACAAATTGCTCGGCCTCCATTTCCAGCCGTTCGCGGCTGCGGCGCACCAGGATGCCGCCTTCTTCCAGGGGGCGGATGAGTTCGAGGATGCCGGGGACATCGGCCAGGGTGGCGCGGCGCAGGTGTTCGAAAGGATCCTGGGAGATGAGGGTGCCCAGACCTTCGCGGGTAAAGAGTTCGCGTAGCAGGGCGCCATCCACATGGCGGGGGATCAGGTGTACCCGTTCCACTCCGCCCCGGCAGGCGTGAATGGCGCTTTCCATGTGCTGACGCACGGAGGATGGGCAGGCCGTGTCGTTCTCTCTGAGCATGGCCACGGCTTCGGCGGCGGTGAGCTGGCGCAGCAGGCTGCCCTCGCGGTTGCTGACGCCCCCGGCGTCCATGAGGAAGATGAGTTTGGCCGCGCCCAGGGCGCTGGCGGTCGCCACGGCCACTTCCTCGGCCCGCACATTGAAGAGGGTGCCGGTGGGTGAGACCCCGATGGGGGAGAGCAATACCACCTCGTCGGCGGCCAGGTGGCGCTGGAGGGCTTCCACGGCAACGCGCCGCACCTTGCCGGTATGCTGAAAATCGACGCCGTCCAGGATGCCCAGCGGCTGGGCCGTGAGAAAATTGCCGCCTACCACCTGCAGGCCGGCGCCTGCCATGGGCGAGCCCATCTGGCCCTGGGACAGCGCGGCTTCCACGGCCAGGCGCGCGGCGCCGACGGCCCCGGTGACCGCTTCCATGGCCGCCGCCGTGGTGATCCGGCGTCCCCCGACCCGTTCGCCCTGCAGGCCGCGTTCCGCCATGGCGGCATCGATCTGCGGGCCGGCGCCGTGCACCAGGACCAGGTTGATCCCCAGGCTGTTGAGCAGCGCGATATCATGGGCCAGGGTCCGTATGCTGCCATCGGCAATGGCATCGCCGCCAAAGCTGATGACAAAGGTCTGGCCGCGAAAGCGGTGAATGTAGGGAGAGGACTCCCGGAAGCTGCGCACGAAAACGTTGGTGTTCATGGCTAGTGTATCGCCCTCGCCGCCCTCAGTCCGTTGCCAGGTGGAAGGTCCTGCGCGCCGGCGCAGCAGGGGCTTGCTGCCGCATTTCCTCCGGCGTCATGGCCTTGACGGAAAGGGCATGGATGTCAGGTACTCCTTCGACCGCCGCATAGACCAGGCGGTGCCGTGCCAGCGGCGCCAGCCCATGAAACTGTTCGGCCACCACCAGGACTTCGTAGTGCCCGCCGCCATCGGATAGTTCGTGGGCGCTATGGGCCTTGCTGCGATCCTTGATCTCCAGCAGCTCGGGATGGAGAGCGGCGCGGATGTGCGTTTCCAGTAATGCCTTGCTCATGGAAATACTCCTTTGTAGGGGCGGACGCTCACTTCGGCATAAACGCCGGCCGCCAGGTAGGGCTCGGCGGCGGCCCAGGCCTGAGCCGCTTCCAGCGAGTCGAATCGGGCCACGATCAGGCTGCCGGTAAAGCCTGCCTGCCCCGGATCTTCCTGATCCAGGGCGGGAAAAGGCCCGGCCGTCAGCAGGCGACCCTCGGCGTTGAGCTGATGCAGGCGGGCGAGGTGATCCCCGCGCGCCGCCTGACGCTTGGCCAGGGAGTCGGGAAAATCGGTGCCGATAATGCAGTAGTACATGGGACCTCCCTAATCGTGATGGCGCGAGTCGCCATTCTCCACTTCCTGGGGCAGGGCGTGAGAGATCATGGCCGCCTGGAAGAGGATGAAAATGATGGTAAGGGCGAGGAGGCCGAATAGCTTGAAATCCACCCAGATACTGGTGGGCAGGCTATAGGCCACCGCCAGATTCAATATGGCGCCAAAGAGAAAAAAGGCGATCCAGTAGGCATTGAGACGACGCCAGAAGGCGGGCGGCAGCGTGGCCGGCAACTGCCCGCCCATGAGCCGCTCCAGGAGGGTCTGTTCGCGCCACTGGGTATACAGGAGGGCCGCGGCAAAGAGGGCATAGAGGATGCTCGGCTTGATCTTGATGAAGGTGTCATTGTGAAAATACAGGGTGGCGCCGCCAAAGAGCAAAACCAGGCCCGTGGAAACCAGGGTCATGGTCTCCACGCGCCCCTTGCGCAGGAACTGCCAGCCCATGAGCAGCAGCGCTGCCGCGATCAGGACGGCCGTTGCCGTGTAGATGCCCTGCAGCTTGTAGGCGATAAAAAATAGGATGATCGGTAAAAAATCGGTGAGCAATTTCATGACGCGCTGACAACCTTAGGGTTACACTTAGGCCTTATCTAAGCATAGAAAGGAGGTCATGGACAGTGGAGCGCCATCTGATCGTCAACGCCCTGGCGAGCTTGCTGGGGGATGCCACCCCCCATACCGTGCCGGACTTTGCGCAATTCCCCGCCGCGCGCTGGCGCCATCTCCCCCTGGGAGGGCGTCTGGAGGGCGTGGCGCGCGTCGATCTGCCCCGTCTGGACGACCTGATCGGGGTCGACGCGGCGAAGGAGACCCTGGAGCGCAACACCCGCCAGTTTGTGGCCGGTTACCCGGCCAATGACGCCCTGCTCTGGGGCGGGCGCGGGACGGGCAAATCCTCCCTGGTCAAGGCCATGCTCCAGCGTTATCACCCGCAAGGTTTGCGCCTGGTCGAGATTGACGCCGACGGCATTCTCGATCTTCCCGAGATCCTGGCCGCCTTGGCGCAGGCGGACCCGGGGGATGTCTATCGCTTCGTCCTCTTTTGCGATGACTTGTCCTTCGGCGCCGACGATCCCGCCTACAAGGCCCTCAAGTCCCTCCTCGACGGCGGTGTCGAAGCGCGCTCCGATCATGTCCTGCTCTACGCCACCAGCAACCGTCGCCACCTCATGCCGCGCCATTTCTCCGACAACGCCGAATACGAACGCCATGGCGAGGAAATCATTGCCGGGGAGAGCGCCGAGGAAAAAATCAGCCTCTCGGAGCGCTTCGGCTTGTGGCTGGGTTTTTATCCCTTCGACCAGGAGACGTACCTGTCCATCTGCGCGCTGCATTTGCTGCGTCTGGGGGTAAGCACCCCCCGGGAGGAATGGCGCGCCGCGGCATTGCGCTGGGCCTTGCAGCGCGGTTCCCGCAGCGGCCGCGTAGCCCGTCAGTTCGCCCGCGACTGGGCGGGGTCTGCGGCCCTGTCGGCCAGGGGCCAATGACGGCGTCGCGCACGCGACTCAGGTGCTGTCGCCCCCGTGCTCGTCGATGATGCGCAATAACTGCGCATGAATGCGCATGTTGCCGGCCACGATGTTGCCCGAGTGCCAATAGTCCTGCTCGCCATGGAAATCAGTCACCACGCCCCCCGCCTCCTGCACCAGCAGGACGCCGCCGGCCAGGTCCCAGGGCTTGAGGCGGAATTCCCAGAACCCGTCATAGCGGCCTGCGGCCACATAGGCCAGATCCAGGGCGGCCGAACCCGGCCGGCGAATGCCCGCAACCTTGGGCATGATGGCCCTGAGGGTGGCCAGATAGGCGTCCAGATAGGAAAAATCCTTGAACGGAAAGCCCGTCCCCAGCAGGGCACCCTCCAGATCGCGGCGCTGGGCAATGCGCAGGCGGCGGTCGTTGAGGTGGGCCCCACCGCCCCGGCTGGCGGAAAACAGCTCGTTGCGCAGGGGATCGTAGACCACGGCGTGTTCGATGCGGTCGAAGTGGCGCACGGCAATGGACACGGCCACCTGGGGCATGCCATGGATGAAGTTGGTGGTGCCGTCCAGGGGGTCGATGATCCATTCGAAATCCTTGCCCGGGGTGGTGCTGCCTTCTTCGGCGAGGATGCCATGTTGGGGGTAGGCGCGGCGGATGATCTCGACGATGGCCGCTTCGGCGCTCCGGTCCACCTCGGTGACATAGTCGTTGTGGGCCTTGCTGGTGACGGTGAGTTCGGCGACCCGGTCGATGGTGCGGTTAATCAGATCGCCGGCCTTGCGGGCGGCACGAATGGCGGTGACGAGGATGGGATGCTGCATGGGAACCTTTGGGCGAACGCGTTAAAATAATAAATTAGTATAATGATTTTTACCCGGCGTTGGAAAAGAAATGGAAGGATGCGGATGGCGGATACCCCCCTCGAAAACCTGCGGATCGTCCTCGTGGAGCCCAGCCATCCCGGCAATATCGGTGCTGCCGCCCGGGCGATGAAGGTGATGGGGTTGCAGCAACTGGTGCTGGTCAAGCCCTTGCGTTTCCCCGCACCCGAGGCCCTAGCCATGGCCTCGGGTGCCGAAGACCTGCTGAATCGGGCGGAAGTCTGTGCCGATCTGGATGGCGCCTTGCGCGGCTGCCACCGCGTGTATGGCGCCAGCGCCCGCAACCGGCATGTGTCCTGGCCGAATTTGGGGGCGCGGGAGGCGGCGGCCTCCTTGCGCACGGATTTGCAGGCAGGGCCTTGCGCGCTGATCTTCGGCCGGGAGCGAACGGGCCTGAGCAATGCCGAACTCGACCGCTGCCAGGTCCTCGTGACCATTCCCACGGCGGGCTGTTATAGCTCCTTGAATCTGGGGCAGGCCGTGCAGGTGCTGGCTTATGAAGTCTTCATGGCGGCGGGTGCGGAATCTTCCCCTACCGGCGGAATCCTCGCACCCATGGCAGCGGCGGAAGAGATGGAAGGGTTTTACCGCCATCTGCAGGGAATCCTGCAGACCTGCGGTTTTTTGCAGGCGCCGCGGGAAACGCAGATGATGCGGCGCCTGCGCCGCCTTTTCGACCGCGCGACCCCATCGGCCAACGAGGTCCATATTCTGCGCGGCATCCTGACGGAACTGGAGCGTTGGGCCGGCAAGGGCAAAGTGGACAGAAAGAATCAGGATAGTCTCTAATAGTCATGAGCTGCTGCGCCGATAGGCGGTGGCCAGGATCTGCTGAGGAGGGTGAATGGGCATGTGGGCGCGTCTGCGCGGTGATTTGGCAGCGGTATTCGCCCGCGATCCGGCGGCCCGCACCCGTCTGGAAGTGCTGCTGACCTATCCGGGCGTGCATGCCCTGTTGCTGCATCGCCTGGCCCATGGTCTGTGGTCCCATGGCTGGCGCTTTCCGGCCCGCCTCCTGGCGGCCTTTTCCCGGTTTTTCACGGGCATCGAGATCCATCCCGGCGCCCGGATCGGCGAGCGATTTTTCATTGATCACGGCATGGGCGTGGTCATCGGGGAAACGGCGGAGATCGGCGACGACTGCACCCTCTATCATGGCGTGACCCTGGGCGGCACCGCCTGGCAGCCCGGCAAGCGTCATCCCACCCTGGGCAACGGCGTCATCGTCGGCGCCGGCGCCAAGGTGCTGGGCCCTATTCTGGTGGGGGACAATGCGCGGATCGGCTCCAATGCGGTAGTGGTCAAGTCCGTGCCCGCCGGTGCCACCGTGGTTGGCGTGCCCGGGCGGGTGATCAGCAAAGGGGAGGGCGGTGGGGCCTTTGAAGCCTATGGGCTTACCGGGCAGATGCCGGACCCGGTGGCACGGGCGGTGGAGTGCATGCTGGAGCACATGCATCGGCAGGACGAGGAAATTGCGCGGCTGCGGGAGGGACTTCTCGCCTTGCAGCCGAAGACCGAGATCCCGGTCCTGGAGACCCTGGCCTGTAGCGTGGAAGCCATAGAGGAAGATGATGGAAAAATAAATAAAACAAGGGCAAATAATTCTTGACTAATTTAGTCTACATAGTAAGCTGATGGACGAGGGAGTATAGGCCATGAAACTGACAACGAAAGGGCGCTACGCGGTAACCGCCATGCTGGATCTGGCGCTGCATCAGTATGATGGGGTGGTGACCGTTGCCGATATCGCCCAGCGGCAGCAGATTTCGGTGGCCTATCTGGAGCAACTCTTCGGTCGCCTGCGCCGGCATGGGCTGGTGGATAGCGTGCGCGGGCCGGGAGGTGGTTACCGTTTGGCCATGCCCGGCGCCGAGATTCCCCTGACCAGGATCGTAGCGGCGGTCAACGAGTCCATTCATACCACCCAGTGTGGCGGTGACCCCGCGCTGTGCTGCAAGGGCGATGGCCGGCAATGCCTCACCCACGATTTGTGGGAGGAGTTGGGACAAAGGATTGCGCAATTCCTGGACAGCATCACGCTGGCGCAATTGGTGGAGGAACAACTCCGCAAGGAGGCCGCCCAGGCGGCACCGGTGAAAATGGCGCAAACGGTTTTGCGTTCGGCACATTGAACGACGGAAAGGTGGATTCCATGAATCAGCACAAGATCTATGACATCGACACCAGGCAACCGCGCCTGATCCATCCCGAGCGTCCCATTTATCTGGATTATCAGGCGACGACGCCGGTGGACCCGCTCGTTCTGGAGCAGATGCTGCCCTATCTCACCTTTGAGTTCGGCAATGCCGCCAGCCGCTCCCACCCCTATGGGTGGACGGCGGAAAAGGCGGTGGAAAAGGCCCGTGGGCAGGTGGCCATGGCCATTCATGCCGACCCGCGGGAGATCGTCTGGACCTCCGGCGCTACGGAATCCACCAACCTCGCCCTCAAGGGCGCGGCCCATTTCTATCAGGGCAAGGGCAAGCACATCATCACCCTGCGCACGGAGCACAAGGCGACGCTGGACACCTGCCGCCAACTGGAACGCGAGGGTTTCGAAGTAAGTTATGTGGAAGTGCAGGAGAATGGCCTGGTGGATCTCGCCACCTTTGCCGCCGCCATCCGTCCCGATACCATCCTCGCCTCGGTGCTCTATGTGAACAACGAGATCGGCGTGATCCAGCCCATGGAGGAGATCGGCCGTCTCCTGCGGGAGCATAAGATCCTCTTTCATGTGGACGCGGTGCAGGCCCTGGGCAAGATCCCGGTGGATGTCGAACTGTTGCAGGCCGATCTCATGAGCCTCTCCGGCCACAAGATTTACGGGCCCAAGGGCATTGGCGCCCTGTATGTGCGGCGCAAGCCGCGGGTGCGCATCGAGGCGCAGATGCATGGCGGCGGCCATGAGCGCGGCATGCGCTCCGGCACCCTGCCTACCCATCAGATCGTGGGCATGGGCGCCGCGGCGGAGTTGGCGGTGCAGGAGATGGCCAGCGATGCGCGGCGCATCCGCCAGTTGCGCGACAATCTGATGCAGGGCATCCAGGCTCGGGTGCCGGAGGTGTATCTCAATGGCGACCTGGAGCGGCGGGTACCGCACAACCTCAATTTGAGCTTCGCCTTTGTGGAAGGGGAGTCGCTGATCATGGCCCTGAAGGGTATCGCCGTGTCCAGCGGTTCCGCCTGTACCTCCGCCAGTCTGGAGCCTTCCTACGTGCTCCGCGCCCTGGGCAAGTCCGACGAGCTGGCGCATAGTTCCATTCGCTTCGGCTTGGGGCGCTACACCACCGAAGAGGAGATCGACGCCACCATTGCCCTGGTAGCGGCCAATGTGGGCAAGCTGCGCGAGCTCTCGCCCCTGTGGGAAATGCATCAGGAAGGGATCGATATCAGCACTATTCAGTGGGCTGCCCACTGATTTGGGGATGCTTCAAGGAGAACGGAAATGGCTTACAGCAAGAAAGTGATCGAGCATTATGAAAACCCGCGCAATGTCGGCACCCTCGACAAGGACGCCGGCGACGTGGGCACCGGCATGGTTGGCGCACCCGCCTGCGGCGATGTCATGCGCCTGCAGATCAAGGTCGGCGCCGACGGCATCATTGAAGATGCCCGCTTCAAGACCTACGGCTGTGGCTCGGCCATTGCCTCCAGTTCGCTGGTGACGGAGTGGGTCAAGGGCAAGACCCTCGATGAGGCCATGACCATCAGAAACAGCCAGATCGCCGAAGAGCTGGAACTACCGCCGGTCAAGATCCATTGCTCCGTGCTGGCCGAAGACGCCATCAAGGCGGCGGTGGAGGATTACCGCAGCAAGCACGGCCAGGGTGCGCAGCACGCGGCCGATTCCGCCGCGGCGAGTTGAGGGATCTGCCATGGGCCTGAGCATGACCGAGCAAGCCGCTCGCCACGTCCGCGAGACCCTGGCCAAGCGGGGCAAGGGGCAGGGTATCCGCATCGGCGTCAAGACCAGCGGCTGTTCCGGGCTGTCTTATGTGCTGGAGTTTGTGGATACGCCAAACCCCGAGGACACCGCCTTTGCCTTTGGCGATGTCAAGCTCTTCGTCGATCCCAAGAGTCTGGTCTATCTCGATGGTACCGAGCTGGATTTCACGCGGGAGGGATTGAATCAGGGTTTCCGTTTCAATAACCCCAATGTCAAGAATACCTGCGGTTGCGGTGAGAGCTTCACCACTTGACGGCGGCTAGATGCGCGCAATGCGGGGCGGAGTTGGGCATGCCACCGGCCCTCTGTCCTGCCTGTGGGGCGCTGCAGCCCTTCCGCCCGGAACTGTCGCTCTTTGCCGTGCTGGGTCTGCCGGAAGCCTTTACCGTGGACGTCGCCCTCCTGCGGGAGCGGGTCTTCGCCCTGCAGAAGCGCTTGCATCCGGACCGTTTTGCCGCGGCCGAACCCGCCACGCGCCTGCGCTCCCTGGAATGGAGTACCCGCCTGAACGAGGCCCTTGCCGTGCTGCGCGACCCCTTGCGCCGGGCCGACTACCTCCTGCAACGGCAGGGCGTGACGGCCATGGGCGAAGGGGCGCGGGTGGCGGATACGCGGCTCCTGATGGCGCAGATGGAATACCGGGAGCGCCTGGAAGACCTGGCGAAGCGGGCGGATCCGGCGGGTCTGGAAACACTGCGCGGGGAGGTTGAGCAAGCGGCGGATGCGGTGGTGGAACGCTTGCACACCCTCCTGGCTTCCATTCCCAGCCGGGAGCCGGAGCAGGCGGCGGCGGCCGTGCGCGAACTGCAGTTTTTGCATAAACTTCGTCAGGAACTGGAAAGTACGGAAGAAGCACTCCAGAATCGGTAACCGGGCAGATCAAAAAACGGCAGCTCGGCTGCCACGGCAGGGGAGCCCGGCAAAGGACCTTGCCTAATGATCATTCTTCATCCCTAGCTCAGCGACGCGAGAACCAGCATGGCATTATTACAAATCGCCGAACCCGGCATGAGCGCCGCTCCCCACGAGCGGCGCCTGGCCATCGGCATCGACCTGGGCACCACCCATTCGCTGGTTGCCAGCGTGCTCTCGGGGGTGCCGACGGTGATTCCGGACCAAGAGGGGCGGGTCTTGCTTCCCTCCGTCGTGCGTTATCTCCGGGATGGCGGCGTAATCGTGGGCGAGGTGGCACGCCTGGCCGCCGCGCTCGACCCCCACAACACCATCGCCTCGGTCAAACGCCTCATGGGGCGTGGTCTGGCCGATGTACGGACCCTGGCCGGCTACCTTCCCTATGATCTCAGCCCGGAAGGGGGAATGGTGCGGATCCGCACCGTGGCCGGGGAGAAATCGCCGGTGGAAGTCTCGGCGGAGATCCTGCGCGTGCTGAAGGCGCGCGCCGTGGAGGCCCTGGGTGGCGAGCCCGAAGGGGCGGTGATCACCGTGCCCGCCTATTTCGATGACGCCCAGCGCCAAGCCACCAAGGACGCCGCCCGGCTGGCCGGCTTGCCGGTATTGCGCCTGCTGGCGGAGCCCACCGCCGCCGCCGTGGCCTATGGCCTCGACAAGGGCAGCGAAGGGGTTTTTGCCATTTACGACCTTGGCGGCGGCACCTTTGATATCTCCATCCTGCGCTTGCGCCAGGGCGTTTTTGAAGTCCTGGCCACGGCTGGCGACTCGGCCCTGGGTGGCGATGACATGGACCATGCCATCGCCCAATGGCTGATGGCCGAGGCCGGCGGCCCGGCCGCCGATCCCCTGTGGCGGCGTCAGGTCTTGCAGGCGGCGCGCAGCGCCAAGGAGGCCTTGAGCACCGCGGAGGAGGTTCAGGTCCATCTGGCATTACCCTCGCAACGGCCATGGCAGGCGCCCTTGCTGCGTGCGCAGATGGAGGCCCTCGTTGCCCCCGTGATCCAGCGCACCCTGCCCGCCTGCCGGCGGGTCCTGCGCGACGCCGGCCTCGCGCCGAGCGAACTGGACGGGGTGGTGCTGGTGGGTGGCGCGACACGGGTGCCGGCAGTGCGTGCAACCGTGCAGACCTTTTTCCAGCGCGCCCCCCTGGCTGATATCGACCCTGATGAGGTGGTGGCCCTGGGCGCCGCCATCCAGGCCGACGTGCTGCTGGGCAATCAGCGCGAGGATCTCCTGCTCATGGACGTGATTCCCCTGTCCCTGGGTCTGGAAACCATGGGCGGTCTGGTGGAACGGATCATCCCGCGCAATACCCTCATTCCCGTTGCCAAGGCTCAGGAATTTACCACCTTCAAGGATGGTCAGACGGCCATGAGCATCCACGTCGTCCAGGGGGAGCGTGATCTGGTGCAGGACTGCCGCTCCCTCGCCCGTTTCAGCCTGCGCGGCATCCCGCCCATGGTCGCGGGGGCGGCGCGGATTCGCGTGACCTTCCAGGTGGACGCCGACGGCCTCCTGGCGGTGAGCGCCCAGGAAGAAAGCAGCGGCGTGCGCGCCGAGGTGGCGGTGCGCCCCTCCTACGGGCTCTCCGACGCCGAAATTCTGGGTATGCTGGAGGACTCCTTCGCCCACGGGGCCGGTGACGCGGCGCGGCGGCGCATTGCCGAGGCGCGGGTGGAGGGCGAGCGGGTGCGCGAGGCCCTTGATGCCGTCCTGGCGGTGGACGCGGGCCTCCTCGACGCCGCGGAAAGTCAGGTCCTGGACAGCGCCCGGGCGAGCCTCCTGCTTGCCCTGGGCGGAGACGATGCCGACGCCATCGCGGCGGCGGCCAAGGCGGTGGAGGATGCCGCCGAGCCCCTCGTTCAGCGGCGCATGGATAACGCGGTGCGGCGGGCCATGGCGGGCCGTTCCATTGACGATTGGGGAGACTGAATGACCAAGATCCGCTTCCTGCCCCACCAGGAAACCTGCCCGGAAGGGGCCGAAATCGAGGCTCAGCCCGGTGAGACCATCATCGCCGCCGCCCTGCGCAATGGGATCGATATCGAGCATGCCTGCGAAATGTCCTGTGCCTGCACCACCTGTCATGTGGTGTTGCGCAGGGGCTATGACAGCCTGATACCCCCCGAGGAAAAGGAAGAGGATCTCCTCGACAAGGCCTGGGGTCTCGAACCCACCTCGCGCCTCAGTTGTCAGGCGGTGGTGGGCACGGAGGATCTGCTGGTGGAGATCCCCAAATACACCATCAATCTGGAAAAGGAGCATCATTGATGCGCTGGACGGACATCCTGGATATTGCCATGGCTTTGGATGAGGCCCATCCCGATGTGGATGTCGCCCATATCCGCTTCACGGATCTGCATCGCTGGGTCGTCGAACTGCCGGCATTTGCCGACGACCCGGAAAAGTCCAGCGAGCGAGCGCTGGAGGCGATTCAGATGGCATGGCTCGCCGAGCGGGAATAGCTCTTTGCCGTTCCCGGACAGGATGGCGAGCGATGCATAGGGAGCGCGTGCTGGTGGCCCTTTCGGGAGGCGTTGATTCGGCGGTCAGCGCGGTGCTGCTCCAGGAGCAGGGCTATGAGGTGATGGCGGCCATGCTGCGGCTCTGGCCCCGGAGCCGTTGCTGCGATGAAAAAGACATCGAGGATGCCGCGCAGATCTGCGCGCAACTGGACATCCCCTTTCAGGTCCTCGACTACCGCGAGGCGTTTCGCCAGTTGGTGGTGGATGCCTTCGTTGCCGAATACCAGTCCGGGCGCACGCCCAACCCTTGCGCTCGGTGCAACCAGTTTCTCAAGTTCGACGCCCTGCTCGCCGATGCCCAGGCCATGGGGGCAACGCTGCTCGCCTCCGGACACTATGCGCGGATCGAGGCCGCCGCCGACGGTATTGCCCTGCGGCGCGGACGGGACGAGGCCAAGGATCAGTCTTATTTCCTCTTCTCCATCGCCGCCGCCGCCCTTCCGCAGTTGCGCTTCCCCGTCGGTGACCTGGACAAGCAGCAGGTGCGGGAAATCGCCCGCCGGCGGGGCCTGGCCGTGGCGGGCAAGGGTGACTCCCAGGACATCTGCTTCGTACCCGACGGCGATTACCGCACCTTCCTGCGGAATTATGTCGGCAGCGCCGTGGAGCGCGAAGGGGAAATGGTCGATACCCAGGGCCAGGTATTGGGTACGCACCCCGGAACTGCTCATTTTACCGTGGGCCAGCGCCGGGGCCTGGGGGGAGGTAGTGCGCAGCCGCGCTATGTCGTGGCCCTGGACGTGGCGGCCAATCGCGTCGTGGTAGGGGGCGAGGAGGCGCTGTATTGCTCCGAGACGCGGTTGGAGAACTGCAACTGGCTGCGCCCCATGGCCATCGGCCGGGTCATTGCCATCGAGGTGAAGTTGCGCTACCGCGCCCCAGCGGTGGCGGCGCAGTTGTGCCTGGACGAAGGCGGAGGCGCCACGCTGCATTTCCCGCTCCCCCAGCGCGCCGTCACCCCCGGACAGGCGGCGGTCTGCTATAGCGGTGACCGTCTCCTGGGCGGTGGGTGGATTGCCAGTAGCCATCGCGAATGCTAGCCTAGCGCGACTTTAACTTTTGGCCCCATTGAGGAAATCATGGCAATCGAACGTACCCTTTCCATTATCAAGCCCGACGCTGTCGCCAAGAATGTCGTAGGCGCCATTCTCTCCCGATTCGAGAAGGCCGGACTGTCCGTCGCGGCGGCGCGGATGATGCACTTGAGCATGGAAGACGCAGGCCGCTTTTATGCCGTACACCGGGCCCGCCCCTTTTATGGCGAGCTTTGCAGCTTCATGAGCAGCGGCCCGGTACTGGTGGCGGTTCTGGAGGGGGAGGGCGCCATCGCCAAGAATCGCGAACTCATGGGCGCCACCAACCCCAAGGAGGCCGCTCCCGGCACCATCCGCGCCGACTTTGCCGACAGCATCGATGCCAATGCCGTGCACGGCTCCGACAGCGCTGAAACGGCGGCCTGGGAGATCAGCTACTTTTTTGGGCAGCGGGAGATTTACACGCGCTAAACATGTCGGCTGCAGAATCCCTCTCCGAAGCCAAACGGCCTAACCTGCTGGGCCTGGACCGCCAGGCCCTGGGGGATTTGTTGCGCCAATGGGGGGAGTCTCCCTTCCGCGCCGGCCAGCTTTTGCAATGGCTGCACACCCGGCAGGAAACGGATTTTACGGCCATGAGCAATATCGGCAAAAAGCTCCAGGCGCGCCTTGCCGCCGAGACCAGCGTGGCAGAACCCGCCATCATCGCCGATCAGATTGCTGCTGATGGGACGCGCAAATGGCTTTTGGGCCTGGATGACGGCAACGCCATCGAAACGGTCTTCATTCCGGAAGAGGGGCGCGGCACCCTCTGCATTTCCTCCCAGGTGGGCTGTTCCCTGGCGTGCAGCTTTTGCGCCACGGGGGCGCAGGGGCTAAGCCGCAACCTCGACACAGCGGAGGTCATCGCCCAGATCCGCGTGGCCCGCCACTGTCTGGGGCTTGACGCCATTACCAACGTGGTATTCATGGGCATGGGCGAACCCCTGCTCAATCTGCGCCATGTCCTGCCCGCCATCCGTTTGCTCATGGACGATCTTGCCTATGGGCTTGGGTCGCGGCGCATCACGGTCAGTACCGCCGGGGTGGTGCCGGGGATCGATAAACTGGGGTCCGTCAGCCCGGTCAATCTCGCCATCAGCTTTCACGCCAGCCGCAACGAGATCCGCGATGTCCTGGTGCCGGTCAATCGTCATTATCCCCTGGCCGAACTGCTGGCGGCCTGCCGTCGTTACCCCTTGCCGCCCCGGCGGCGGATCACCTTCGAATACGTCATGCTCGACGGGGTGAACGATGAACTGGCCCATGCCCGGGAATTGCTGCGTTTGCTGCGCAATATACCCGCCATGGTCAACCTCATTCCCTTCAATCCTTTTCCCGGCAGCGAGTATCGGCGCACGCCGCTGGCGCGCATCGACGCCTTCCGCGACATTCTGATGCAAGGAGGAATCATGACGGTGACCCGGCGGCCACGGGGCGATGACATCGCCGCCGCCTGCGGACAACTGGCCGGCCAGGTGCAGAGCGGGCGCCGTAGTTTTCCCCTGGCGGTGCATTCATGAAGCGATTCTTGTCCATCTCCGTTTTTTTGCTCTTGCTGAACGGTTGTGCGAGCGATGGGCAGCCTGCGGCGGAGAATACCCCTCAGCACAAGGCCGATATTTATACCTCCCTCGGCACCGCCTATCTGGAAAATGGCCACCCGCGCGAGGCGGTGCGGGAGTTGCAAGCGGCCATCGCCGCTGACAATGGCTATCCCCAGGCCTACAATGTCATGGGTTTGGCCTATCAGCAGCTCAATCAGCCCGAACTTGCCCGTCGCACCTTTCGCCAGGCACTCTCCCTGGACCCCAAGAATCCGGAAATCCTCAACAACTACGGAGCCTTTCTCATTGGCAACGGCGATTACTCCGAAGCCGTCCGTATTCTCAAGAAGGCCGCCGCCGATCCGCTCTATGGCACTCCGCAGTTCGCCTGGACCAACCTGGCGCGGGCCTATCTGGGCTTGAAGCAGCCCCAGGCCGCGCGCCAGGCCATTGCCCAAGCCCTGGCGCTGCTGCCCAATTACGCCCCGGCCCTCCAGTTGCTTGCCGAGATGGAATATCAGGACGGCAACCTGCCGGACGCCTTCTCCCACCTGCAGGTGGTACTCGCCCAGCAGTCCAACAACGCCGATGCCCTCGTACTGGCCGGACGCATCGCCGCCCAACAAGGCCAAGTCGGTGAAGCGCGCGCTTTCTGGAAGCGCAGTGTGGATGCGGCGCCTTATTCGGTCGCCGGCAAGGCGGCGCAGCACTTGCTTATGCAATATAGCGGTGGAGGGCAGTAAAATGGGGGCCGAAGATCTCGGAGGAGGCACCGGTTCCGCTTCATCCCTCCGTCAGGAGCGGGAGGCGCGCGGCTGGACCATGGCGGAAGTGGCGCAGCGCCTGCATATCAACGAAGCCCAGGTGCGGGCGCTGGAAGCGGGGCGCTATGAGGCCTTGCCCGGCGCCGCCTTTGCGCGCGGCTTCCTCAAAAATTATGCCCTCTTGCTGGGGTTGGATCCGGCACCGCTCCTCGCCAGTTATGATGCCAGCAGTGGTGGCGTGGCGGTGCGTCCTACGGAGCGCGTGCTGCCGGACAGCGAAGGGCCCATGCTGGATTACAGTTGGCGCACCATCGGCGTTTCCCTCTTGGCGCTGCTCATCCTGGTGCTGCTGGCCTGGTGGATCTGGGAGGGACGCGGTCCCGCCGAGCCCGCCAGTTCCATGGCGCCAGCGGCGTCGGTGGCCGGGAAGGCGGTGGCCGTCGTTCCCGCCCAGGCTCCTGCCCCCGCCGTGATTCGCTCAGCTCCGGCGGCCGCCGCGAGCCCGGCTGCCGTCGTTGCCGGTACGGGTTCATCGCCCCTTTTACCCGCTGCGGCAGACCTGGTGTTCCAGTTTTCCGGCAACTGCTGGGTGCAGGTGAAAGACGCCACGGGCAAAGTTCTGCTGGCCGAACTGGGTCGTGCCGGTGCCCAGGCCCAGGTGAGCGGCGGGGTACCGCCTTACCAGGTCCTGGTGGGCAACGTGAAGGGGGTGGTCATCACCTATCATGGGGCTGCCGTTGCGTTTCCGGCCCATTCCCAGCAGGGTGTGGCGCGCCTGCGCATTGGTGTGGCCCCCGTGGCCAGCGCCGCGAGTGCCGCGCCTGTCGCCCCTGTTCGCTCGGGGCGCCCTCTCCAGGCAGCGGTGCCCCTGGCTACTCCCGCTTCCGGCGCCACCTCTTCCGTTTCCAGCACCGCTTCCGGTTCCAGCGAGGTTTCCCATGCACCATGAATCCCCCATCCAGCGCCGCAAGACGCGGCAGATCCACGTCGGCAAGGTGGCCATTGGCGGTGATGCCCCCGTCAGCGTGCAGAGCATGACCAACACCGAGACCCGCGATGTGGCGGCAACCGTCGCCCAGATCCGGCGCCTGGAAGCAGTGGGCGCCGATATCGTCCGCGTGTCGGTGCCCAGCATGGACGCCGCCGCGGCCTTCAAGGCCATTCGCGCCGAGGTGCAGACGCCCTTGGTGGCCGATATCCATTTCGATCATCGCATCGCCTTGCAGGTGATGGCCGACGGAGTGGACGGCCTGCGCATCAATCCCGGCAATATCGGTGCCATGGACAAGACCCGTTTGGTGGTGCAGATGGCCAAGGACCGGGGCATCCCCATTCGCATCGGCGTCAATGCCGGTTCCCTGGAAAAGGACATTCAGGAGAAATACGGCGAGCCTACCGCGGAAGCCTTGGTGGAATCGGCTCTGCGCCATGTGGCCATCCTCGATGAGTTGAACTTCCATGATGTCAAGATCAGCGTCAAGGCCTCGGATGTCTTCCTCGCCGTCGGCGCCTATCGCCTTCTTTCCCAACAGGTGGATTATCCCCTGCATCTGGGGATCACCGAAGCGGGCGGTATGCGCTCAGGTACCGTCAAGTCGGCCATCGGCCTGGGGATCTTGCTGATGGCCGGGATCGGCGACACCATCCGGATCTCCTTGGCGGCGGACCCGGTGGAGGAGATCAAGGTGGGCTTCGACATCCTCAAGAGCCTGCATCTGCGGCAAAAGGGCATCAATCTCATTGCCTGCCCGTCCTGCTCGCGTCAGGAGTTTGATGTGATCAGTACCGTCAACGCCCTGGAGGCGCGCCTGGAGGATATCCTCGAACCCATGGACATCTCGGTGATCGGTTGCGTGGTCAACGGGATCGGTGAGGCCAAGGAGGCCGATATCGGCCTTGCCGGCGGGGACAAGCGCAGCATCCTGTATTACCGCGGGCAGCAGGTGGACCGGGTCGAAAACCAGGACATCGTGGATATCCTCGAAAAGCGGGTGCGCGCCGAAGTGGCTGCCCGCCGTGCCGCCCGCGGCGAGGGTTAGGGATGGCGGGCAGGACCGAACGCGCGGCAAAACGCCCTCGCCGACTGCCGTTTTTCCGGTAAGGGCCTGATGAGCAAGTCGGCTTTGCATGCCGTGCGCGGCATGAATGATCTCTTCCCCGAGGATACGGCCGCCTGGCAAGTCCTCGAAGGGGGCCTGCGCGACTTGCTTGCCCGCTATGACTACGGCGAGGTGCGCTTGCCCATTGTTGAACATACGGCGCTTTTCGCCCGGGCCATCGGTGATGTCACCGATATCGTCCAAAAGGAAATGTACACCTTCACCGACCGCAATGGCGACAGCCTGACCCTGCGCCCCGAGGGCACCGCCGGCTGCGTGCGCGCGGTCATCGAACAGCAGCGGCTGCGCGGCCAGACCCCCCGTCTCTACTACATGGGACCCATGTTTCGCCACGAGCGGCCGCAAAAGGGGCGCTACCGCCAGTTTTACCAGTTGGGCGTCGAGATTTTCGGGTTGGCTGGGCCCGGTACCGATGCCGAGGTCATCGCCCTTTCGTCACGGATCTTGCAGACGGCGGGCGTCTCGGCGGTCCTGCATCTCAATTCCCTGGGCAGTCCCGAGGCCCGGCAGGCCTACCGCGAGGTCTTGCTGGCCTATTTGCCACCCCAGCGCGAAGCCCTCTGCGCCGATTGCCGGGAGCGCCTGGAGCGCAGCCCGCTGCGCGTCCTGGATTGCAAGGTGGCGGGCTGTCAGGCCATTGCCGCCGGGGCGCCCCGGTTGCGTGATCATCTCGATCCCGAGTCCGCGGCCCACTTCGCCACGCTCCGCCACCTCCTCGATGCTCTGGGCATCCCCTATATGGAAGACTCCCGCCTGGTGCGGGGCCTGGATTATTACAATCGCACCGTCTTTGAATGGGTGACGGATGCCCTCGGCGCCCAGGGCACTGTCCTGGCCGGGGGGCGCTATGACGGTTTGGTGGAGCAGTTGGGTGGGAGCCCTACCCCGGCCATGGGTTTTGCCGTGGGTCTGGAGCGTCTGCTGGCCCTGCAGGCGTTGCAACAGGGCCCGGTTCTGCCGCAACGGCCCGACCTTTTTCTGGGGGTCCTGGATGAAACGGCCCTGGCAGGCACCTTGCAGATTGCGGAGCGCTTGCGTGACCAGGGGGTGCGGGTGGTTACCGGCGGCCCCGCCGGCTTCAAGGCCCTGATGAAGCAGGCAGAGCGTTCGCGGGCACGTTGTCAGGCCCTGCTGGGCGCGGCGCAACTCGGTGGTGCCCCCGTTTTGCTGAAAGAGCAGGGGGCCGGCGCCCAGTGGCAAGGACCCATGGCGGACCTCGCCGGGGGCCTCATCGGGCTTGGCGTTGATTTCCGCGCACCGGGGCCCCATACTTAGCGCAATTCTGCCAGACCAAGACTCCTAATCGTGACCGGCCCAGATATTGCCAATTTCCTGCAACGTTATCGCAAGCCGCTGATTGCGGCATTTATTATTGTCCTCCTTGCGGTCTCCGGGTTTTTTGCCTACGAGAAGTACCAGCGCCACCAAGTGGCGCGTGCGGCGGTGCTCTATGGCGAGTTGCTGGATGCCATGGCCGGCCGGCAATGGAGTCCGGCCCGCGCCAGCGCCGAAACGCTGGTCAATCAGTACGGGCATACCCCCTACGGCCTTTTCGCTCACTTCTTCCTTGCCCGTTTGGATAGCGATGGCAATCAGATGGCGAAGGCCGAGGCGCAACTGCAGGCGGTCATCCGTGCCGACGACGCCCCGGTGGGAATGGCGGCCATGGCGCGGCTTTCCCTGGCGCGGGTCTATTTGCAGGCAGGGCAGCCGCGGCAGGCGCTAGATACGCTCAAGGTGCAGTCGGCGCCCTTTGCCGCCCTCTATGCCGAGGCCCGGGGCGATGCCTACGCCGCCCTGCACCAGCCCGATCCGGCCATGCAGGCCTATGGACAGGCCCTGGCGAAGCTCCCTGCGACGGACCCCTATCGTGCCTATCTGCAGATGAAAATGGCCAACATCGGGGTCGCACCATGAAGCAGGCATGGCTGGTGCGGCTTGCCGCGGCGTCTGCCTTGACCCTGCTGAGCGGCTGCGGCGTGCTCTCCTGGTTTACTTCGACGCCGCCCAAGGCCCCGCCGCCTCTGGCCAAGGGCGAGCATAAAGTCTCCTTTTCGACCCTGTGGCAGGCGCGCCTTTACGGCGACTGGGAGTTGGAGCCCTATCAGGTGACCCGGATTGCCGTTGGCCATGGCCAGATCGTGCTTGCTGATGGCTCCGGACATCTCATGAATCTCAGCGAGGGTGGACGCCAGCGCTGGATGCGGCGTCTGGATGGGCATAGCCCGCGGGGTCCCAGCGTGGCCGATGGTATCGTTTACGTGGGTACCGATGCCGGAAAGGTCTATGCCTTTACCGAGGCGGACGGTCATAAAAAGTGGGAAGTGCAGCTCAGCTCCGAAGTGCTGACGCCCGTCACGGTGACGGCGGGTCATCTGCTGGTGCAGACCGTAGACGGCAGATTGTGGTCCCTTGATCCGGGTGATGGCAAGGTACAGTGGACCTTTTCCATGAACCAGCCGACCTTGACCCTGCGCGGCCTGGCCACGCCCCTGGTGCGGGATGGTGTTGTTTATGAAGGCTTTGCCGATGGCAACCTGGTGGCCGTGAGCCTCGCCTCGGGCGCCGAGCTGTGGCGGGCGCCGGTGGCCATTGCCCATGGCGACAACGAGCTGGCGCGTATGGTGGATGTCGCCGCCAGCCCCGTTGACTGGCACAACGAGATCATTGCCGGTGCCTATCAGGGCAATCTGGCCGCCTATGGTGCCCGGTCCGGGACCCAGGACTGGAGCCGGCCCATGTCCATCTATCAGACGCCGGTGATCTTCAATAAGCACCTCTTCGTGGCGGACGCCCAGGGGCGGATCTCGGCCATCGATCCCGCCTCGGGGACGGTGCTGTGGCGGAACGACAGCCTCAACGGGCATTACATCACCGGGCTGGGCGCCTGCGACGGGGAGTTGCTCGCTGTCGACAGCGGTGGCTATCTCTATGCCATTGATCCCCAAGGCGGCCATCGCATCGGTCAGGAACAGGTCTCCAGCAGCGGTATCCAGAGCACGCCCGTCTGTTTGCCTGATCAGCAGATCCTGCTCATGAGCGGTGCCGGGACGCTCTACCGCGTCAAGCTGGAGAAACGATGATGTTGTCCTCATGACGGCGATCATTGCCCTGGTGGGGCGGCCCAACGTCGGGAAATCGACCCTGTTCAATCGCCTGACGAAAAGCCGCAACGCCCTGGTGGCGGATATGCCGGGTCTTACCCGGGATCGTCACTATGGCGTCGGCAAGATGGGGGAGCGCCCCTACCTGGTGGTGGATACGGGCGGCTTCGAGCCCGAGCAGCGGGAAGGCCTGATCGCGGCCATGGCCGATCAGACGCGCCAGGCCATTGCCGAGTCCGACGCGGTCTGTTTCGTGGTGGACGCCAAGGAAGGCATCTCCAGTCAGGACGAGGAGATCGCCCAGGTCTTGCGCCGCAGCGGTAAGCCCATTTATCTGGTGCTCAACAAGATGGATGTCAAGGGTGCCGTGGCGGAGATGGGGGAGTTCCACCGCCTGGGCCTGGGCCAGCCCTACACCATTTCCGCGGCCCATGGGCACGGCGTGGCGCCCCTGATGGATGCCATTCTCGAAGCGCTTCCGGCACCGGAAAGTGTGGCAAAAGCGCCTGAAAAAGGTCCGCGCATTGCGGTGCTGGGGCGGCCCAATGTGGGCAAGTCCACCCTCGTCAATGCGATGCTGGGAGAAGATCGGGTCATTGTCTTCGACGCCCCCGGCACTACCCGTGACAGCATCCGCATCCCCTACGAACGCCATGGCAAACCCTATGTGATGATCGATACGGCGGGGGTGCGGCGCCGCGCCCGCGTCGGCGAGGGGCTGGAAAAACTGAGCGTGCTCAAGACCCTGGAAGCCCTGCGGGATGCCGATGTGGTGCTCCTCGTCCTGGATGCCCATCAAGGTATCGCGGATCAGGACGCCCATTTGGTAGGGATTGCCGTGGAACTCGGCCGCCCGGTGGTGCTGGTGGTCAATAAATGGGACGGCCTGACGGCGGAGGCGCGCAAGGCCCTGCGCGAGCAGTTGCAGCGGCGCCTGGATTTCATTGCCTATGCGCCGGTTTATACCATTTCCGCCCTCCATGGGACGGGCGTCGGTGATCTCTACCGCAGCATCGACAAACTGTGGGCGTCGGCGCGGCAGCATTTTTCCACGGGTCAACTCAATCGCGTGCTGGAGGATGTCATCAGCACCCATCAGCCACCCCTGGCGGGTGGCCGGCGCATCAAGCTGCGCTATTGCCATCAGGGTGGGGAGAATCCCATCACGCTGGTCTTTCACGGCAATCAATTGACGCGCCTGCCGGGTTCCTACAAACGCTATCTGGAAGGGGCATTCCGCAAGGCCCTGGGCATTGACCAGATTCCCGTGCGACTGATCTTCCGTCAGGGGGAGAATCCTTATGATGACGCTGCCAAGGGCCACAGGCATTAAGCCATGAGCGCAAAATCCTCTTGGTGGCGTTGGGCCGCTGCCGCCCTGATTCTCTATATCGCCATCTGGATCGCCAACGGCCGGATAGCCGTCGATGCCCAGACCATCTGGCTGCGCGCCGGCGAATACGCCCTGTGGGCGGCGCTGGCCCTGGGCGCCATTGCGCGGCTTTGGCCGACCCTGACGCCCTACGGTTGGCGGCCGTTGGCCATCCTCGGCGGCGCGGTATTGTCCGGCCTGGAGATTTTTCTCCGCGCCGGTCCGCTGGATAATAAAATGCGCATCGATGCCTGGATGACGGCCCTCATCGGCATCGCCATCGTGGCCATCCTGGCCAGGGTCATGCCCGCCGCGCTGCGGCGAAGCTGGTTTGGGCAGGAGGGGGGAACGAATGGACCTGATTCTCGTACGCCACGCTGAAGCCGAAGATGCCCCGCCCGGAGGCGCGGACCAGGACCGGGAACTGACCGCTCATGGCCGCAAGGTCGCTGCGGCCATGGCCCAGGGGCTCGCCCGATGCGTGGAGGGCCGGACCCTCCTGTGGACAAGCCCCTTGCCGCGCGCCCGGCAAACGGCCGAGCGGGTGGCCCATGCCCTGGAGATGGTCATTGATCGGGAACATGATGCCATCCCCGCCGGTGATCTCGATCTCCTCCATGCCGACTGGCGTTCCCTGGCGCGGCGGCCGGACACCCTGATTCTCGTCGGCCACCAGCCGCACCTCGGCCTGTGGGCGGAGCGGCTGACGGGCGTGGCCCTGCCCATCAAGAAGGCCAGCGTGGTGGCCATGCGCCTGGGTGCGGAAGACGATCTCGCCGCAAAACTGCTCTGGTATGCCCATCCCGATGCCTTGGCCAATCTGGGCCGGCGCAAGGGAAGCCCGCCACGGCGCTAAGGACCGGCCCTGGAATCGCCCGTCATTTTGTCTACGATCAGGGAAAGCGGCCCGGCCATGGCGCCCGCTTCCCCACTGCCAGGAGGTGTTGAATGTCCGAAACACAAGCTGCAGACCTCGTTGTCGTCCTCATTACCGGACCGGAAAACCCCAAGCGTCTGCCCTCGGCCTTTTTCCTCGCCGCCACGGCAGCGGCTGCCGAGCAGAATGTCATCATGTACTTCACCGGTCCTGCTACGGAGTTGTTGCGCAAGGGTAAGGCCGAGTCCATCTTCCCCATGGAAGGGGGCAAGAGCGTGGCCGATTTCATGAAATTGGCCGAAGACAATGGCGTGCGCATCATCGGTTGCCTGCAATCCCTGGAGCTCAACGGCATGACGGCCGATGATCTGAGCAAGCCGATTCCGCTCCTCACTCCCAGCGCGGCGTTGCCCTCCCTGGGTGCTGCCGGGCGTGTCCTGACCTGGTAAGCGCCCCGTCGCGATACATGGCTGCCGCTGCCCGTCCCCGTGACGGGCTCGCTTTTTTCGTGGAGGAACGGTGATCCCGTCTCTCCTGGTAATGATAGCCGCGGAAATGGCCTATAATATCAAAAAACCCTCATAAGGAGTCAGGGATGCGCGAGCTGGAAGATCTCATGTGGATGCAGGCCGTGGACATGCTGGAGCGTGCGGAACGCCTGCAGCGGCGTTTTTTTCAGCCGGCCCCGTCGGGTCGCCAGCCGGCTTGGCAGCCGCCCATGGATGTCTTTGAGACCGGTGGGGGACTGCTGATTGTCGTGGCTTTGCCCGGCGTGAGCCCGGAGGCCGTACGGGTGGTCTTCAGCGGCAACGTCCTTGTGGTCAGTGGCCAGCGTCGTCTCTCCCCGGAGGCGCAAACCGGGCGTATCCATCGTCTGGAGATCCCCTACGGCGTTTTCGACCGGCGCCTGCAGATTCCCGATGGCTTGACCTTGCAGGGCTGGGAAATGCGCGATGGCTGTCTCCATTTGTCCTTTCGCCAGCAGAGGGGTATGAAATGAACGATACGCACACGGAGGCGAGCGAAAGCAGCAAGCTGGTATTGCCGGAAGATGTCCTGCCGGTGCTGCCCATGCGCAATCTTGTCCTCTTCCCGGGAGTGGTTTTGCCCCTCGGTATTGGCCGCGCGCAGTCGGTGGCGGCGGCCCAGGAGGCCATCCGCCAGGAGCGCCCCATTGCCTTGCTCTTGCAAAAGGATCCAGAAAATGATGCACCGGGTCCCGATGATCTTTACCCGGTGGGTACGGTGGCCACTGTCCTGCGCTATGTGACCACCGGGGATGGCGGCCACCACCTCATTGCCCAAGGGGAAGGGCGTTTCCGGGTGCGCGAATTTTTGCCGGATTATCCCTTTCTGGCAGCCCGTATCGAACGTCTGGAGGAAACCACTGCCACCGGTTCGGAGATGGATGCCCGCGTCCTGCACCTGCGTCAGCAGGCCGCCGAAGCGCTGTCCCTCCTGCCGCAGGTGCCCCAGGAACTGGCCCAGGCCATTGCTCATGTGGAGCAGCCCGGGGCACTGGCGGATCTGATTGCCAACTTTCTGGATCTCAAGGCCGATGAACGCCAGCAGATCCTGGAAAATCTCGACGTGCGCAGCCGTCTGGAGCAGGTCTCGCAGTTTTTGAGCTATCGCATCGAGGTCATGAAGCTCTCCCAGAAGATCGGCGAGCAGACCAAGGAGGTCATGGATCGCCGCCAACGTGAGTACCTCCTGCGCGAGCAGCTCAAGGCCATCCAGCAGGAATTGGGGGAGGGGGAGGAGGGCAATGGCGAACTGGAGGCCCTGGGCCATGCCATTGACGAGGCGCGCCTGCCCGCCGAGGTGGAGGCGGTGGCCCGCAAGGAACTGCGTCGCCTGCAACGGATGCCCGAAGGGGCCGGCGAGTATGGCATGGTGCGCAGTTATATCGATGCCATCCTGGCCCTCCCTTGGGCCAAGGAAACCCCGGAGCGCGTCGACATCGGTGAAGCACGGGGCATTCTCGACGAGGATCACTACGACCTAGACAAGATCAAGCGGCGCATCCTGGAGCATCTGGCGGTGCATCGCCTGAATCCCAACGGGAAGAGCCCCATTCTTTGCTTTGTCGGACCGCCGGGGGTGGGCAAGACCTCTCTGGGCCAGAGCATCGCCCGCGCCATGGGGCGCAAGTTTGTGCGCGTGAGCCTGGGCGGCGTCCATGACGAGGCGGAGATCCGCGGCCATCGGCGCACCTATATCGGCGCCCTGCCCGGCAATATCCTCCAGGCCCTGGGCAAGGTGGAGGTACGCAATCCGGTGATGCTCCTGGACGAGATCGACAAGCTCGGCGCCGGCGGTTTCCACGGCGATCCCGCCGCCGCCCTGCTGGAGGTGCTGGACCCAGAGCAGAATCGCACCTTTCGCGACACCTATCTGGCCATGCCCTTTGACCTCAGCCATGTCTTTTTCATCGCCACGGCCAATGTCCTGGACACCATCCCCGGCCCCCTGCGGGACCGTATGGAGATCATCGCGCTCTCGGGCTATACAGAGGAGGACAAGATGCATATCGCCAGTCGCTACCTCGTGCCCCGGCAGCGGGAGGCGGCGGGTCTGACGGCGGAGCAACTGGTCCTGGAAGAGGATACGCTGCTGGCCCTCATCCGCGGCTATACCCGCGAGGCCGGTTGCCGCAGCCTGGAGCGCGAACTGGGGGCCATCTGCCGCTGGGTGGCGGTGCGCATTGCCGAGGGCAGCAGCAGCGGGATGCAGATCCATCCCGACGACCTGGCGACGATCCTCGGTCCCCAACGCTTTGAAAACGAAGTCGCCTCGCGGGTGGCCCTGCCCGGCGTGGCCACCGGGCTGGCCTGGACGCCGGTGGGCGGGGATATCCTCTTCATCGAGGCCAGCAAGAGCCCCGGTAACGGCCGCCTCATCCTGACCGGGCAGCTCGGTGATGTCATGAAGGAGAGCGCCCAGGCGGCCATGAGCTTGGTCAAGGCGCGGGCGGCGGACTGGCAGATTGCCCAGGAGAGCATCGACAAGAGCGATATTCATATCCACATCCCCGCCGGTGCCATCCCCAAGGACGGACCCAGCGCGGGGGTGACCCTTGCCGTGGCGTTGATCTCCTTGCTCACCGGCCGCAAGGTGCGGCCGGATGTGGCCATGACCGGCGAGATCAGTCTGCGCGGCCTGGTCCTGCCCGTCGGGGGGATCAAGGAGAAGGTCCTGGCGGCCCTGCGTGCCGGTATCCACACGGTCCTATTGCCGGCGCGCAACCGCCGGGATTACGAAGAAATCCCCGAGAATGCCCGGCAACAGCTCACCTTCATCTGGATAGATCGGGTGGAAGAGGCGGTGGGGCAGGCGCTGGAAGCGGGGGAGAGCGGCGCTGGTCCTCTTTGAACGGGGCATGCGTTGCGGCCCCAATGCTTACGTCAGTACCTGGGCCAGGCGTTCTAGCAGGATAGCGCCGGTACCCTCGGCAGTCGGCCCTGCGGCAATGAGGCCATCCTCGTGACCGCCCATGCGGACCAGGCAAGGAAGCGGCAGACGGCCGGCCAATGCGGCCAATGCTTCGGCCATGGCCGGCGTACCATAGGCGATGGCGGGATCGGTGCTGGTTAGGCCCAGGCTTGGGGCAGCACGCCAAAGTTCCGGGCTGTGGATGTGGAAAACCCAGTGAATGGCCGGATTGGCGGCATAACAGGCGGCGTGGGTGAGGGCTTCGGAGGAGGGGGTGATGGGCCCTTCGGCCTGGAGACGGTTGCCGGGGATGTCCCAGGCGCGCACGAGGCAGAAATGGGCCGCCTCCAGCCTGGGCAGGGCGCCGGTCTGGCTGCCGGTGATGAGAAAGCCCCTTGCCGTGCGACCACTCAGATTGCCAAAGCCAATGCCACCGTAGCGGGCGGGCTCGGCGCCCACCAAGCCATGGGCGTGGAGGATGTCGCGCCAATAAATGAGTTGCTCAATGGCCCGCAGGGCCGGTGCCGGCCCATGCTCCCAGTCCAGGGTGAATTTGCGTACGCCTTCCTGTTCCATCAAATATGTCATCCTATATGTCTATATGTGGGTGGTGGACGATACGATACCTGATGAAAACTGCTACCCACTTCGTACGCAACAAAATCGGTGTGGCGTACGTTGAGAAAAACAGATACTACCACTCCGGTAAAGATGGCCAAAAGGGTGAAGAGGTATCCGCGTGTGATGATGATATTATTCCAATTTGCGTTATAAACAGTGATAATATGCGATGTTTCTTAGGGGGGTCATGGCATGGCACGTCCAGCAGGTGGAATAGAGC
>NZ_RIZI01000175.1 GCF_003721225.1 Acidithiobacillus sulfuriphilus
CCTGGTGGGTCAACTCCGTTGGGCCATGGCGCGAGCGGAGCCTGTGTTCTCTTTCGGCGGTCTCGGCGCCACACCCGATGACCTCACCCGCGCCTGCGCCGCCACTGCCGCCGGCCTTCCCCTGCGGCGGCACCCCGAAGCGGAACAACTCATCCGTGCCCAGTTTGGTGCCGCAGCCGAACCCGTGCGGATCAGGATGGCCGACCTGCCCGATGGCGCCACGCTGATCCCCAACCCCATCAATAAGGTACCGGGATTTTCCCTGGGAAAACAGCATTTCTTCCCTGGTTTTCCGCAAATGGCAGAACCCATGAGCGAATGGGTACTGGCGCAATATTATCCGCCCCGCGCAGGAAACGTGGAACAGCGGATCCTCTTGCCGGGTGCCAGGGAAGGGGAACTCGTTCCCCTCATGGAATCCTTCTGCGCCGCCCATCCCCGGATCGCCTTTTCGAGCCTGCCCAGCCTGCGGCAAAATGGCACGCAGCTTGAACTCGGTGTGGCGGGCCTCCCGGCGGATGTCGAAAAGGCCATGGCGGATCTCCAGCAACGCCTGCGGGCGGAAGGGCTGGCCATTGTCCCGCTCGGCGATGCAAGCTCCAATGAGAAAGTGCCGGAAAGCCATTGAATCGCCATCCATTGCTGAATGGAGGTTCCGAAAAGCGCAAATTAACCGTCCTGACCATAAGGGTTCCACTTCCCTTCCCGCCCATGGACTTTGGTCCAGATCGTCTCGCCGCCCAGCCACTGAAGACCGACATAGCCATAAACTTTGAGCCGATCGGGGCTCAGCAAGGTCAGAATACCCTGAAAATGCGTTTTATTGTCAGGGTCATAGATAGTGCCATGGGACCAGACACCGGGGCGTTGCGACAGGAAATGCGCCAGTATTTGCGGCTGTCCCGCAGCTCTGGCTTGCTGCACGGAATCCGTCGGATGGACGACACTCTGTCCAAAGTATCCACCGTCCTTGTCATAAATCCGGATATAACTATGCCCATGGGCCGTTTGCCAGACACCCAGGATATCCTGATCCAGGCCACCCGCCTGCGCTGCGCCTATCCCCAGAAAAAGCGGGGCCAGAACGAAACCATAAAGACCGCGCAAGGCACCTTGCATCATCCGACCAATTCCCCTCGGCAAACCATCCCCCTTTTCCGAAAAATTCCCCTCCCTTATTCGTTTTTTAACCGTAATTCATCGTTATTGCAAGCCATGGCCCCGCCGCGCCTTGCGTCCTCGCCCCTTTCCACTATACTTTCAACAATCAATAGGGTTCCTATATTGCCGTATATCGCAGTGGCGGATTGTCGACCGGTACGGAGGTAGTAACGCGCATGACCATGCAAAGGGAAACCATCGATGTCCTGACCATTGGCGCAGGCGGCGGGGCCTATCCTGCCGCCTTTCGTTTGGCTAAGGCCGGATTATCCGTGGTGATGACGGACCCCAAGGGGATGATGAGCGGCAACTGTCTCTATGAAGGCTGTGTACCGTCCAAGGCCATTCGCGAGACGGGGGAGATCCTGGAGGGCCAACGCCGTTTCGCCAATTTGGGCCTCCCTGGGCAGGTGCAGGTCGATTACCCGCGCATGGTGGCCCATAAGGACGCCATTCAGGCCCGCCGCTATGCCCAGCATGCCCAGGAACTGGCGACCTGTCCCAATCTGCGGTTGATTTCGGGCAGCGCCCGTTTTATCGACCCGCATACCGTCGCCGTGGCTACCGGGGAGGGCGAACGCCACTTTCATTGCCGGCATATCATTGTCGCCAGCGGCGCCGACGTCTTTGTCCCCCCCATCCCTGGCGCCGAGCACTGCCTGACCAGCCACGATCTCTACAAACCCGACCCTATCCTCAAAATCCTGCCCGAGCGCATGGTGGTCATCGGTGGCGGCTATATCGGCCTGGAGACCGCGTCTTTTTTCGCCGCCTTTGGCACCCGGGTGGTACTTCTGCAAAAAGGCCCGCAAATCCTGTCCGGTATGGACCCGAGCATGGTTGCAATGCTGCTGCCCCTCCTCAACGCCAACATTGAGATGATCCTGAATGCCGATGTGGAGCGGATTGAGGCAATGGGCTCCGGACGGCGGGTGCATTATCGGCAAGGTGGAGTCACCCAGCAGGTGGAAGGCGATGTGGCGCTCATGGCCGTAGGCCGCCATCCGGCGATTCCGGCAGGGACGGCGGAGATCGGTATTGAGATCGGAAAGCGCGGCATCGTCGTCGGCCCATCCCTGCAGACCCGTTTTCCCCACATTTATGCGGCCGGCGACGTCAATGGCCAGGTACCGCTTTTCCACGCTGCGGTGCGCCAATCCCTGGTCGCCGCCCACAATATTCTAGGCGGGAATCGGGCGCTGGATTACGCCGATTTCCACAATGTCCCGACGACGATCTTCACCCTCCCGGGAGCAGCCTATATCGGCCTGACCGCCACCCAGGCGGCGGCCCAAGGGATAGAAGTGATTACCGGCGCTTACGATTTCAGCGAAGACTCCCGGGCGCAGATTCTCGAAGCAATGGGTGGTGGCATCCGGCTGTTCTTCGCGCCCGGCAGTTTACGCCTGCTGGGCGGCTGGATTGTCGGCATCGACGCCGGTCAACTCATAGGCGAAATCGGTCTGGCGGTGGCCAACGGTTTGACCGCCTACGATCTGGCGGCCTTTGCCGATCAGCATCCCATGAGTGCGGAAGGGATCGGCAAGGCGGCACGAAGCATCTTCTGAGAAAGGAAACGCCATGACAGACGAGCAACATCCGGAACAGGGAAAAGCGCTCTACAAAAAGGAACTGCGCACCTTGCAGATTGAGTTGGTCAAGCTCCAGCGCCACCTCATCCGCCGCAATGACAAGATATTGGTCCTCTTTGAAGGCCGCGATGGTGCGGGCAAGGATGGCACCATAAAACGCATCACCGCCCATCTCAGTCCGCGGGAAACCCGTGTGGTGGCGCTGAGCAAACCTTCGAACCGGGAAGAAAGCCAGTGGTATTTTCAGCGTTACGTGCCGCATTTGCCGACAGCTCAGGAATTCGTCCTGTTTAATCGCAGTTGGTACAACCGTGCCGGCGTTGAACGGGTCATGGGTTTTTGCAGTGATGCGCAATATGAGGAGTTCATGGCGGAAGTGGTGGATTTTGAGGGCATGCTCCTGCGTTCGGGCCTGCATTTTTTCAAGGTCTACCTGGATATCTCCAAAAAAGAACAAAAGAAGCGGCTGGCGGATCGGGAGAAGGACCCTTTGAAACAATGGAAAGAGAGCCCCATTGACCAAAAAGCCCTCAAACATTGGGACGACTATAGCCAAGCCCGCAATGCCATGTTTGCCCGCACCCATACCGCCCTCACTCCATGGACCATAGTCCATGCCGATGACAAGAAAATAGCCCGCATCAATGTCATCAAGGGATTATTGAGCAGGCTCTCCTACGCCGATAAAGACGACAATCTGGTGTTGCCCGACAACGATATCATCTTCGACTACGACGCCGCCTATCTGGAAAATGGCATGATTGCGCCCTAAGCTCAATACTGTTTAGTTAGATAAGATTACCGGAAATGGGTCCCACTTTTGCTGGAGCGAGTCGTCTCGATCCCGAATGGGGGATGATAACTCGTGAGTTTTGCCTAGACTTGGAGGGTGGCATGAATCATGCGGGAGCTACGGTGAGCGTATTGGGTCGATGGGACCGCCGCTTCGCGCTAATGATTCTGTGATTCACCCTATGTTTTTGGCGTGATGCGCAACAGGGCGATTTTCTCGTGATTATAGATCTCATACCGGATCATGACGGTCTGTAAGCGATACGATGCCGGTATTTGTACGCTGAGACGAGAGACATCTGTTGCAGGGCAAACCAGATAAACCGTTCCCTTCCCGAGGATTTGAGTCAGTTCTTCCAGGTGTTGTAAATGATGGATTGGCATGGCACCCCGCCCGGCATAGAAAAGAAAATTGGGCTGAAACCATTGCCAGGAGGCAAGTGTGTAGGGTTGATCACCCTGCGCCATGGCGATCCTCTCCCCCATACGCTGGGACGGTTTTACCTTATTGATCATCGGTGTAATGACCATGACCAGCAAGGCTGTCAAGGTAATAGCGCCAGTGCCCAGGGTGATCAGGACTCCGGTCCAGCGCCCGAGCCAAACAAAAGCCATGGCGATCACGGCTGCCAGCATAAAAGGCAGACCCACCACCGCCATGGCGGGGAGATGCGGCTCCAGATGAGTGACGATCCACCCACCAAATATCGTCAGTGCCAGTCCCAAGAAGAACAATATCCCCAATGAGATCATCGCACCTCGCCGGCTGGGTATCGATTGGGCAGAAACCACTTTTTGAAAATGGGCTGCCAGCAGAACGAAGAGCGGTGGATAAGCCTCCCAGACATAGCTTGGCAGTTTGGTCGCAGAGAGGCTGAAAAAGGCGACCCAAGTGATCGCCCAAATGAGCATGAACGTATCGGCTGGGCGCTCCATGAACAACCGGCGGCGGCGTGCCCACAAGGCCATGATGGTTTGTGGCAAAAAGATGGACCAGGGGAGCATGCCCGCAAATATGCTGATTAGGTAATAAAACCAAGGTCCACGATGCCCCTGCATGCTCTTGTTAAAACGCCCGATGTTTTGTTGAATGAGAAAAGCACGATCCCACGCCCAATGGGTTCCCACTCCCGCGGCCACATACCAAGGGAGCACGACCAAGAAAAATACGGGGAGCCCCATTGCCAGTCTGCCCTCCCGCCAGAGGAACGGCAGGTCGCGTCGCGCAAGGAGGAAGAGGACAATGATCAACCCGGGCAAAAGAAAACCGATAGGTCCTTTGTCTAGAGTGGCCAGTGCCATCGCTGCATAGGTGATGAGGAGATCGCGTGTGCGCTCTTTGGGCAGAAGATACCCGCGTAGATAGGTTAGCAGTGCGATGGTCACGGTAAGGATCAGCAGCGGGTCCGGAGTCGCGCCACGAAAGATAATCGTGCTGTGCAGCGCTGTCGCTGTACAGAAGCCGGCTATCAGCGCACTACTCTCACCATACAAACGGCGCAAGGCCAACACCAAGGAAAAGACCAACAACGCCCCTACAGCAGCCGACCCGATACGTAAACCCCAGGAGTTCATACCGAACAGCTTGACGCCGGTCCACATCAGCCAATAATTGAGAATGGGTTTATCTGGCAACAGCTTGCCGTTGAAGGTCGGCACGATGAGATTGTGGTGCGCCATCATTTCCTTGAGGGATTGCGCATAGGTCGGTTCATCGATATCCCACAGGCTGGTATTCCCCACATCCCAGCCAAAAAATAAAAACACCAACAGGAAAAGTCCAAACGCTTTGAACAGGAAGGAGCGGCTGCTGGGATTATTTTCTACGGACATCAGCGTCTCTCAGCATGGGGACGCCTTGGCATAGCGGTATCGTTCGACCACTGCTCGCGTACCAGATACACGGGCCGGTGCTCCCCATCGCGGCTGATCCGCACCGCATTGACTACCTCGTAGCCATCGCGCCATTTAGCCGGCAGCTCTGGGATGAGTTCCGGCGGATCCTGAAGATCGGCATCCAGCGGAATCGCCACATCGCCATGGGCGAAGTCCAACCCCGCCGTCAGGGCCGCCTCTTTGGCGAAGTTGCACGAGAGATCAAGGACGATCACCCGGGGATCTTCCCGGTGCAGGGTCACCAAGCGTTCCAGGGTGTCATCGGTGCTACCGTCGTTGATGCAGATGATCTTCCCACAGGGCCTGTCCACGCTCTCCATGACCGCCCGGACCCGCGTGTAGAGGGCAAGAATGTTATCGGATTCGTTGTGGCAGGGGACGACGAGGGAAATTGTATAATTCACAAAGATGGTTATCGACCCCAGCTAGTTATCTGAACACAATTAGCGGTTTGCATAGACAGTTCTGGCCATCTGCCATCCCGGGCCCCCATAATAGACGGCATAGGGGTGCGCTCGTCAAGGGCGGATGTATCCCCCATCAATCGTGCACAGACACGGCCTTCCATCGGATGCACATACCATCTTCACAATCAGAACTCATCCTATTATCAATATAATTGATATATCAGTGTCACATGACATGATTATATTATCCTTCGTTGTGCTATTGCGTTTGAATGACCTCCTCCCCATTTACCCGCTCCCGCGGGATTTTTTTACTGGAAAATGAAATATCATAAAAATATCATCCAAGATTCATCAAAGTGTCACATTGCTTCGCTATCCTTGCCGGTGCCGCAATCCAGCACAGACAAGGAGGCCCTATGGGCATCACGACGAGCAGCAGCGCACCGCAACTCAGTGTCATCGATTCCCTGAACGACGCACCCATCAGTTTTTTCCACCTGCGCGCAGCCTTTACGGCCGGGATGGGCTTTTTTACCGACGCCTATGATCTCTTCATCATCGGCTCGGCTTTGGTCTACATCAAACCGGAATGGCACTTGGGCAATGACCAGATTGCCTTCCTCGGCAGTATCTCCCTGATCGCGGCCTTTCTCGGCGCCATCATTTTCGGGCGCTTGGCCGATGTGGTAGGGCGCAAACGGATTTACGGCCTGGAAGCCCTGCTCATGGCCATCGGTGCGATCGCCTGCGCCTTCGCGCCAAGTTTTATTTGGCTGCTCGTCTTCCGTGTCATATTGGGTATCGGCATCGGCGGGGACTATCCCATGAGCGCCGTGCTCATGTCCGAGTATGCCAACGCCAAGAAACGCGGCGCGCTGACTTCTCTGGTCTTTGGGATGCAGGGCCTTGGCCTGGCCTTCGGCCCGGTGGTCGCTCTCACGCTGGAAGCCTCCGGTCTGCCTGCCGATTCCATCTGGCGCATCATGCTGGGTCTGGGTGCCCTGCCACCCTTGGCGGTGCTCTATCTGCGCCGCACCATGCCCGAATCCCCCCGCTACAAGGCGCTGGTACGCGGTGATGCCGACGAGGCGGCCAAGGACATGGCGGTCTATTCATCGGGACAGCTTGAGGCAAAGGTCGAGCAGAAAACCACACCAACCCGCATCAGTTGGGGGCAGATGCTGGCCAACCCGAAATATCTGATCCTCATCCTGGGTACCGGCGGGGCCTGGTTCCTCAACGACTATGCCTTCTATGGCAACGCCATCTCCACGCCGGAAATCCTGAAACTGCTGGCTCCGTCGTCGTCGCCGCTCACGGGCAGCGCCTGGGCACTGATGATCTTCGCCATCTTTGCGATTCCGGGGTATCTGGCCTCGATTTTTTTCATGGACGCCATCGGTCATCGCCGATTGCAGTGGGTCGGTTTTTCGGTCATGGCCGTCGCGTTTGCCGCCATTGCCCTGGTGCCCGGCATCACTCACGATGTCGCGCCTTTCCTGTTGCTGTACGGGATCAGCTTCTTCTTCATCGAATTCGGACCCAACTGCACGACCTTTGTGATGCCAGCGGAAGTGTTTCCCACCAGCATTCGCACGACAGGCCATGGCATGGCCGCAGGCATCGGCAAGTTCGGCGCCTTTGTCGGCACTTTCGTCTTCCCCTTCATCAGCGCTGCCGGGGGTATCAAGGGAGCCATGCTCTTCTCGGCAGGCGTATCTGTCCTCGGGGTCATCCTCACCAAACTGACCTTGCCGGAACCCAGCGGCAGGACCCTGGAGGAAATCAGCGGCGAGGGCGAGAGGGCCGAGAGCCGTCCGGTGGTCACTTCCCAGTTGGCCGAGAACCAGATCCTCTAATTCCCGAGCAACAGAGGAGCCGAACAATGCTATTTATTCTCTTGGGCGGTGTGATGATCCATGCGGCCCATCTGGCCGAAGCGACCTGGTTGGCCCACACCGCGAAGCTAGATGCACCGCAGGATCCTGGAAAGCGCGAGCGCATCCTGCTCCTGGTAGATCCTGCCTCGCCGTCCGCCGAGCATCCGCCCGTCGAACTGGTCTTGCGCCGGACGGGCGCCCTGGTACAAATAGTGACGGCTATCCCGCAAGCCGAGCGCCTGCTCCGCAAATGGCAACCGCAGATCCTGGTGATCGTGGGCTGGTTTCCGCTCCTGGCGGATTGGTGTCTGCGACTTCGGCGTCAGCCGCCCACCTTTCGCCTTTCGGTCCTCGTCGTGGGCACCAGCATTAGTCACCGGGAAGCCATGGAGGCCCTGGATGCCGGGGCCGATGCCTATCTGTCTGCTCCCCTCACGCCACAACTGCTGGTAGCCCAGGTGCAGGCCATGCTCAAACGCGCGCAGGGCTGGGCCTTGGAAAGGATTGGCGATACGGAATCGCTTTGCCTGGATCCCGTTGCCCATCGCGCCTGGATCCTGGGTCAGGAAGTGCGCCTGCCACGGCGCATGTTCCACCTGCTCTACTACCTCGCGATGCATCCCGATCACACCTTTTCCATAGCGGAAGTGGCCGCGGTCCTAAACGCGGAAAAAGGCGGGTATATGCAACCGAATTCCGTAGCCGCGCAGGTCTATCGCTTGCGCAAGGTGCTGGCTGCCGTCGGAGCCGGCGCTTGGCTGGAGACGGTGCACGGCTTCGGCTATCGCTTTACACCACAGAAATCAACGAAAAATATCATCGAAATATCAGCGCATTGACGTATTACTGTCACATTCGTTTGATATCTTCATCCAACAAAGGGAATGACACAAACGGAGTGTTCATTCCTGCCTTCCTTTCTATCGGAGAATATCATGAACACCGCGTATCTCATTCACCTCGCCAATTATTCCGATGGCGTACTCTATTTACTCGCTCTTTTGCTGCTGGTGGCCCTGGCGGTGATGGTAGACCGCTTCTGGTACCTGCGCCGCACCATTCTGCGCGGCCATGTCTTCGTGCAGGAATTGAGTCGGCACGGCCGGATGAATCGGGAAACCCTGGAAAAACTGGCCGACCGGGCCGGAGATCTGCCCGAAGCGGCCTTGTTGCGCAGCGCCGCCGATCACTACGGTCAGGTCAAGGACGAAGCGCTGGCCAGCCGCCTGGAAGAACGCATTCTGATAACCGCACCACAACTCGACCGGCGCCTTTGGATCCTCGACACCATCGTCACCCTGGCGCCGCTCCTCGGACTCTTTGGCACCATCCTGGGGATGTTTCACGCCTTTTCGGTTCTGGCCCAACCGGGTCACGCCCCCACCGCCGTCACCGGCGGCGTGGCCGACGCCCTGGTGGCCACGGCCTCCGGCCTCTTCATCGCCATGCTCGGGCTGGTGGCCTTCAATGCCTTCAACAACCAGGTGCGCATGATCCTGCTGCAGTTGGATTCATTGAAGACCATGCTCCTCAACCGCATGGACGGCCACCCCATGGTCGGCGGAGAGGGTTCGGCCCAGATCGCCACCGCAACGGTGCAGGCCGTGGGGAGGGCGGGCTGATGGCCAGACGCTATTTCGAGGCCCGCAAGGGCCGGGTGGAGATCATCCCCATGATCGACATCATGCTCTTCCTGCTGGTGTTCTTCATCATGATCACCCTGCAGATGATCCCCGACAAAGGACTCGACCTGCAGCTCCCGGCCTCCAGCCAGGCCAAGAGCCTGCCCCGGCCCCACTACACCCTGAATATCGAGAAAGATGGCACGGTCACCGTGAAGGGTCATCACTACACCCTGGCGGGCCTGCAGCAGATGCTCGCCGCCGACAAGAACCCTGCCAAGACCCAGATCACCATCGCCGCCGACAAGGCGGTCCCCTTTCAGGACTTCATCCACGTCATGGACGCCTGCCAGAAGGCCGGGGTCAGTGACATTGGCATCGCTGCAAAGGCAACCGAGTAACTACCATCAATCAAAGCATGGAGTATTCCTATGAAAAAATATAGCCGCATTCATCCGTTGTGCCTCGCGCTGGCCGCTGCTGGGTTCTGTAGTTTTCCCGGGATAGCACTGGCAACCAATAATGGTGTTACCGCATCCACAACCTCGTCCGCGATCAACGTCGGGGAGGTATCATCGACCACCGGTGCTCTGGATACGCTGGGTCACCTGCCAAGCAAAAAACAAGTTTTTGAATCCACCCAATCCATCAAGGTGATTGGCAAGAAACAAATGGAGACCGCCGGACCGGCGGGCGGTGCTGGCCAGGCACTGGCGGTCGCTCCTGGCGTGAACACGCAAACCGACTCGCCAGCCGGAGCCTCCAGAGCGACGATCAGTATTAACGGCATGAAGACAGGATGGAGTAATATCGCTGGTAATGCTAATGACGGCACCGTCATGGTCACTTTTGATGGCGTTCCCATGGTCGATCCTGCTTATGGCGTGTGGGGCACTCCAGAGGTGCCACAGATGTCCATGATCAAGGGTATTGCCGTCACTTATGGCCCTGGGTATCCGATAAACCGCTGGTTTAACAATATCGGGGGATCCATTAACTTTATTCCATTGCAACCTACCGCAAAAGCGGGCGCCAGTATCGGAGGGTTCTACGGCAGCTTCAATACGCGTGGCGTTCACTTTAATGTGCGTACCGGTAATATTGATGGCTGGTCGGCCATTATCGCGGGAGGCATGACGAGCGCCGGGAATTACCTGAACGGGTATGGTTTTAACAATCCTAGCAATAATTACGCCTATTATGCGAAAGTCATCAAAAAATTCCATGGTGGTCATTTCAGCTTTGGTGCATACGCCGCTAGAGGGGTCTCATATCGACCATTGGCTATCCCTGTTTCCCCCAATTCCAATGTCACCGTTAACGGGACAGATGCCAATGGAAACCCAATCCCTGGGCCCATTTACAGTCAGCAGACCACGGGGTTTTATACCACTTTGCCTTATTCCGAATACTGGAAGGAGGCGTTCAATACCAGCTATATTCTGTACTCGAAGTTTTTTGACCACTTGTCGCGCGACCTGACGCTGCACAATCTGTTATGGTACCGTCATGGTTCGCGCGAGCATCTGCACTATAACTACTATACTGGTGGGTATAGTAATGTTGCCCTGAACCAATACTACCTGGCAAAGAGTGATACCTATGGCGACAAGCTGTACTTTACCGACCGCTTGCCATGGAACACCGTTTCTTTTGGTGGCTATTTTCTCAACAACAAATACAACTCGCTCCTCGAATTTTACAATTCTAGTCCTACACAGGCACAGTACAACCCTATAATTGGGGCACCGGTAAATGGCAGTCTTGCGGTACCCAATGGTGACTCTCATAGCTCCTACATGTATATGACCGACCTGGCGGCTTTTATTCAGGATGACATACAACCTGTCAGGAATGTGCGCATCACCCCAGGGCTGCGGGTGGTAACGTTCAACACCAACTTTGTCAACAATGAAGCGGCCCAGTTCCCCCTCAATGGGTATAACAATGGGGTTAATTCATATGGTACGAGTGGGGATCGTCAGCCTAATTCCTCCACCAGCTTCACGGACGTGGAACCTTCGATCGGCGCCAATTGGCAAATCACCCCGAACGTCGCGGTTTATGCCAACTACTCCACCGCATACAAGGCGCCGGCCGGGGCGACCGGGACCTATGCGCATGATCTGGCATCCTCGCTGAAGCCGCAATCCTCGACGCAGTATCAGTTCGGCGTCAAAGCCTATGTGCCCCACGACGGTCTCCTCAATCATGCTTCGTTCGGCGCCAATTATTATCACCTGAATGACACCAACGAGATCATCCCCATCCCCGTGGTAAGCCATCTGTATAGTTTGTTTGCCTCAGGATCGTCGACATTTAGCGGGGTGAACCTGTATTTCGAAGATGACCCATTGTATAATATACATATTTTCTCGAATCTCAGCTTTGAAAAGGCCGTGTATTCGAATTATGTGAATCCGCATGGGGTTTCCTATGATGGGCTGCCAGTATCCGATGTCCCCGCACAGACGGCGAACATCGGCGCCTACTACCAATGGTACCACGCCGGGGTGGTTTATGAGCCGCGTATATGGTGGCAATATACGGGCGCCCAGAGTATCTACAACAACAATACTGGGGCTCCAACCAACCAAAAGTTGCCTGCTTTTGGCATTTGGAACGCGGCCTTGAGAGTTAATATTGGGCATCAATATCTGTTTGCTGGCTTGCACAAATTGTCAGTGAACGTGGATGTGTTGAACTTGCTCAACAAGCAATATAACAGCTATCAATACATCTCCAGCGGTGGTTATTATGGCGTGGCCGGCCAGATGTTGGCGGATCCGGGCATGCCTCGTGCGGTTTTTGTCAGCCTTGAGGGACATTTCGCATAGATTTACGCGTTACAGGAAATGGGTAGATCTGGCGTTTGCGCCGAGCAACAAAGGCTCATATTTGAGCCGCGCCTTTGTTGCCTTGGGCCCCCGCCAATATTGTGTGGCCGTGTCCACAACGTTCTAGCTTTATGCGATGCAACGCCATGGGTGATATCCACCTGTGGCGTTGCACCTCAGTTTTACGCTATCCAACACGCCGCGGCGTGCACCAATTCCGTCCAATGGGAGGTTTCCTTTTGCTGAGTGCCGTCATGACTGAATCGCAGACACCAAGAAAGCCATCATCCGGTAACCATTTTGGCCGGTCCTTGATGGTCGGCGCCGTTCTGGAGGTGGCCTTTGTGGGTGGCCTCCTCTGGCTGGGATCGCAGGTACCGCCGCCCAAGCCCGTGATTCCACAGAAAAAGGTCATCGCCATCCACATGGTCCAGCCGATCCCGCCGAAGCCCAAACCCATTCCGGTACCGCCCCCGCCCAAACCCGTGGTGCAGCCCAAACCCAAGCCGGTGCCGGTGCCTAAACCCATCCCCATTCCCAAGCCGGTGGTGCACCACACCCCGCCCAAGCCGTTGCTGGCCAAGGCACCCACCCCTACGGCGCCGGTCTATACTCCACCGGTGGTGACACCTCCGGCACCGCCGCCGCCCCCAAGCCCGGCCGTGCAGCAAAATGCGATTGACAGCTATGCGGCCATGCTCCGGACACGCGTACAGGCCGATACCCGCGTACCGGAGGCGGTGCGCCTCATGCACACCAGCGGTACCGCGGTCATCGCCTTTCGCCTGACGCCGTCCGGCCAGTTGCTTTCCGCGCACGTCGCTCAGAGTAGTGGCGTCGGCCCCATCGATCGCGCTGCGCTCCAAGCGGTGGAGAGCGGTACGTATCCACCCTTCACCAAAAAAATGCCCAAGCACGACATGACCTTTGACGTCCGCGTGCATCTTTCTGCGCATAGGGGCTAGGCATTACGAATAGGAGAGGAATATGCCAATGTTAAAACGCTGCCTGACGATCGCCGTCCTCAGTACCTTGGGTGTCTCGGCGCCAGCCTGGGCCTATAGCGCCGGGACCAGCAACACGCGCAACATCACTGGCCCCATCGCCAGCAACCCGGCTGATCAAGGCTGGGTGACGCATGTGCTGCCTACCGGGCGCATTGTTAGCCCTGTCGGATTGGTCAACGGATCACCGAACTTTGTGACGTCGGTCATTCCTTACGGCGACCAGATAGCTGCCATGGCCAATGGCGCGACGCGCGCACAGACCATCGCGTTCTATGCCCAGGGCTCCTTACGGCACCAGGGGGAGGTGGCTGCCTATAAAGAAATGCCGCCTGCCAATGCGCCCCAACCGACGAAAGAGACGGACGCGCATGGTGCCACGATGGGTCACCAGAGTTTCTTCCAGGGCTTGGCTGCGGGCCCGGATCACACCTTCTATGCCGCTGGGGGCGATAGCAATGACGTGGCGGCCTTCACCATGAAAGATGGCACACCCATGTTGTTGCGGCGTTACCCACTCACTTGGCAGTCTTTTCCCAAGAATCAGTATCCATACCAATATCAGGGCCATCACATCGGCAAACCCCGCCTCTTTTACCCCGATGCCGTTGCCGTCGGTACGCAGTGTAAGCACTTGTATGTGACCGGCATGCTGTCCAACAGTCTGGCGCGCATCAATCTTCAAACGGGGCACACCGACTATCTCAACGTGGGCCCCTATCCCTTTGCCGTCACCTTTGCGGATGGCGGCGAAAGGCTGGTCATCAGCCTCTGGGGCGGTAATGCCGTAGCCATCGTCGATCCGCACGCCATGAAGCTCTTGGGCACGGTGCGCGTCGGGCCTCCCACAGGTCCCGAACACACTCAGGCCGGCGTGCATCCCACCGCACTGGCGGCGGTGCCGCACTCGCCTAACGTGTTTGTCGCCCTCGCTAACATTGATCGCATTGCCGAGGTGGATACTGCCGATCTGCGGGTCAAAGGCTTCATCAATGACGGTCCCTATCCTGACGCGCCTCCGGGCAGTTATCCGGATGGTCTGACCATTGCCAATGGCAAACTCTTTGTCGCCAATGCCGGCAATAATGACGTTGCGGTCTATAACGATCAGACCGGTAAGGGCTTGGGGCTCATTCCCACAGGTTGGTACCCCACCGCGATCACCCATACCCAAAAAGCGTTATACATTGTTGCGGCCAAAGGACTGGGATCCGGGCCAAACGTGGAGCACCAATGGGTAGGCAACATGATGGATGGTCTGGTGCAGAAGGTGAATCTCCGAGATCTGACGTTTCATCTGCCGGCCTGGACCCAGGAGAGCCTGTACAATGACGGATTTACGCCCGCGCAGCGCGCCACGCGCCACGCGGAGGATGTAAAGACCAGCGCATTTCTCCGCAAGCACATCCATTATGTGGTCTTCATTCTGCGCGAGAACAAAACTTTTGATGAGGACTTTGGCGATTATAAAGCGGCAGGAGCCTGGGCGGATCCGCAGTTGGATCTCTACGGGCCCAAGGAACTGCCCAATCTGTATAATCTGGCCCATGACTATACGCTCTTTGTGAATTTCATGGCCGACGGCGAGGTGACCGCCCAGGGCCATCAGTGGACTACCGGCGCTTCGGACTCGGATTTCGTGCAGCGCACCTGGCCGGAGTACTACTCAGGGCGCGGCCTGGTGGCCAATCCGGGCTGGACGCAGTCCCTCATTCCCGGCGGAGCTGCGGGTACCGGGGGAGTCCCCCTCGGCGTGGACGACCCCTACGCCATTTACAAAAACCTTTCGGCCCTGGGCAAATGGTCCAATCCCTGGATCAGCTATCCAGCGCGCCTCTTTCTCTTCAACGATCTGCTGAGCCATAAGGTCCCCTTTGAGGACTTCGGGGAATTTGTCTCGCGTTCCGAGGCGGGCAATATCTCCAAGGCCATGAAAAACCACCTGGCCACCGGTTTCCCCGGCTGGGACCGCATGATCCTCGACACCTATCGGGAGAAAATGGCCGAAAACTGGCTCAAGGCCCATCCCGGCGCCCGGTTCCCCCATTTCATCTACATCTGGCTGCCTGACGACCATACCGCCGGGCGCTCGGCGTGTTACTACAATCCCGACTATTACGTCGCCAACAACGATCATGCCACGGCCAAGTTCATCCACTACCTCTCTACCACCCCGGAATGGCGGCATATGGTGGTTTTCCTCACCGAGGACGATGCCCAGTCCGGCGCCGACCACATCAATGCCCATCGCACCTTCGCCCTGGCCATGGGTCCCTGGGTAAAAAAAGGCTTCCTCGAAAGCAATCTCTATTCACAGGTCAATATCCTCAAGACCACCGAAGCCATCTTCGGCCTGCCGCCCATGTCCCAGTGGGATCAGAATGCCCGCGTGTTCTCGGGGATGTGGACCGATCATCCGGACTTCACGCCCACCAAGGTCCTTCCCATGCAGGTGCCCGTCACCTTCAATGCGGGAAAATGCACCCACTACACCCTGCTGCGCCGCGAGGCGGGAGCCACTGGGCATGCCCTGTCTCCAGACTGGTATCAGGCCCATCAAAGCACCCATGGAGCCGGTTTGCCCGCTCCCCGCAAGACCCAGGCATACACCCCCACCACCCTGCTCAAGGTCCCCGGACCCGAGCAGATGAAGCAGGAATGGATTGCCGCCAAAGGGGAGAAAGCCTATGCGCGGGAGATGCGCTACCTGAAGGCCTATGCGCAGGCTCAGCACGCCCCCCTGGCCGCCTATCAGGCCGGAGAGGCGGAGTAATGCTGCTATGCAGTTGATATCACAGGTAAGACGCGCCGGGACGATCACGCTAAAACCCCACGGTGAGGAAGATCTTCCCAATCTCTGGACGGCGGCGCGGGAGTCCGTCGCCCTGGCGGAGAGATGGCCCCCATGGTGCCGCCCCGCGCCGACTTGACGCCGGAGAAGGAACGGCGCTGGTTTATATCGCAACAGGCTGTATGGAATGAACGCCGATGGACTCCAATGCCGGAAGATCACCCCCTACCAGGGTCGCCTTCATTCGCTGCAACTACATTGCATTGTAAAAGCGGCTTTCGCCGCGAACACCCAAGAGCCAACAACACCCACAAATGGCAGGCGCCTTTTACTTGCTCTTACGACTACGTCTCTTTTTCGGGCTCTCCGCTGTATCCGTCACCCGCTCGAAGTCGATCTTACGTTCATCCAGATTGACGTTCGCCACCCGGACGGTGATGTCATCGCCCAACTGAAAAGTCTCCCGGGTGCGCTCGCCAAGGAGGCGGTAGTGCTGGGCGTCAAAGTGGAAATAATCCTCGCCCAGGGTGGATATGTGCACCAGCCCTTCCACATAGACCTCACGCAGCGCCACGAACAGGCCAAAGCCGGTCACGCCGGTAATGATGCCCGTATAGACCTCGCCAACCTTATCCAGCATGAACTCGCACTTGAGCCAGTTCACTGCCTCCCGGCTGGCCTCATCCGCCCGCCTTTCCGTCATGGAACAATGCTGGCCCAGATCCTGTAGGGCCTTTTTGCGTATCCACCGGGATTGCTCCGTGCCCCCCTCCTCCAGCAAGGTCTGGATGCCACGATGGACCAGGAGATCCGGATAGCGGCGGATAGGCGAGGTGAAATGAGTATAAGCCGGAAAGGCCAGACCAAAATGCATCCCCGTATCTACCGTATAATAGGCCTGGGAAAGGCTGCGCAGGACCACCGTCTGGATCAGGCTGGCATCGCTGCGCTCCCTGGTCTGCTCAAGGATTTGGGCGAGATCCGCACTGCGCGGGCGCTCGGGCAGACGCACCGGCACCCCCAGCTCGCTCAGGAAGCGGCGCAGATCTTCCAATTTGTCCACGGAGGGCTCCGGATGCACCCGATAGAGCATCGGCATCTCATGGATGCGGAAAAACTGGGCCGCGCAGACATTGGCCGCCAGCATGCACTCTTCAATGATGCGGTGCGCCACATTGCGGGTCAGGGCGGCAATCCGCTCGATGCGCCCCTCCTCGTTGTAAATGATTTTGGTTTCCTGGGTATCAAATTCAATGGTACCCCGCCGCTCCCGGGCGCGGGATAGGCTCCCATACAGGGCCCGCAGGGCCTCTATGTGGGGCACCATCTCCCGATCCCGTTCGCGCAATTGGGCATCGCCATCAAGAATGGCGGCCACTTCATCATAGGTGAAGCGCCGCCGCGAGCGCATGATTCCCCGCGCAAAGCGGAAGCGGCGCACCTCTCCATCCCTGCCCACGTCCATCTCACAGACCATGCATAGGCGGTCCACATGGGGGTTGAGGGAACACAGGCCATTGGAGAGTACCTCCGGCAGCATCGGTATCACCCGCCGGGGGAAATAGACGGAATTCCCCCGAGCCTGGGCCTCCAGGTCCAGCGCGCTCCCGGGGCGCACATAGGTCGCCACATCGGCAATGGCCACCGTCAGCCGGAAACCCTCGGAACTTTCCTCGGCATGGACGGCGTCGTCAAAGTCCTTGGCATCGGCCCCGTCGATGGTGACCAGCGGCAGATGGCGGAAATCCCGACGGCCCTCTTTCATGTCCTCGGGAACCTCCGCAGAAAATTCCGCGCTTTCCGCCAGCACGGCCTCGGGCCATTGATGGGGCAAGCCGTAGTTGCGCACGGCGATCTCCACCTCCATGCCCGGCGCCATGTGTTCGCCCAGCACCTCTACCACCTTTCCCTGGGGCACATTACGCCCTTCCGGGTAGTGGATGATCTCCAGGCTTACGATCTGCCCGTGGACCGCCCCGCCGCCACCGCCTTCCACCACGGCGAATTCCTGGGCGATGCGCCGATCCTCGGGGATGACGTAATGCACTCCCCCTTCACTGTAGAGGCGCCCCACCACCTGTTTCACCGCCCGTTCCAGGACCCGCACCACGGCACCTTCGGTACGGCCGCGACGATCCTCGCCAATGGCCCGCCCGAGGATGATGTCCCCATGCAGGACCTTGCGCATCTCCCGCGGCGAAAGGAAGAGATCCTTGCCGCGCTCGTCGGGAATGAGAAAGCCGAAGCCGTCGGGATGGGCGCTGACCGTCCCGCGGATAAGTTCCATGGCTGCGACGATGCCGTAAGCCCCGCGCCGATTACGGACAATCTGCCCGTCCCGCTCCATGGCGCGCAGGCGGCGGCGGAGCGCCTCCAGGTCATCTTCCACAACATCGAGATCGCCTGCGATGCTCTCCAGGGTCGCCGGTTTTCCCGCCTCCGCGAGGTAGCTCAGGATGTATTCGCGGCTAACGATGGGACGTTCATATTTTTCTTTTTCCCGACCGTACATTGGATCGCGTTCGCTGAGCGACGTGTCCTTGGGGTTCTGTGTTTCCGGCATTGACAAATGCTCCTCAATTGATGAAAATCCGTTTCACGCCGAGGTGGCGGAATTGGTAGACGCGCTAGGTTCAGGTCCTAGTGGGCGAAAGCTTGTGCTGGTTCGAGTCCAGTCCTCGGTACCAAAAAGCAAAGGGTAGGCTTGATGCCTGCCCTTTTTTATGGGTGCTGCCGGAATGCGCAGTATCCATGGTCCGCACCGCGCGCTGCTCCATGTCAGACCAATTCAGCGCGCAAAATGGTGTCTTCGCGATCCGGACCCGTGGAAACAATGGCCAGGGGACGCCCCACCAGTTCGGCAACGCGCTCCAGATAATGACGGGCATTGACCGGGAGATCCTCCCAGCGCCGTGCGCCTGCGGTCGATTCCTTCCAGCCGGGCAGCGTTTCATAAATCGGTTCGCAGGCGGCCAAGGCCTCCGCCCCGCAGGGCAGATCTTTCCGGGCCACGCCATTGACGCGATAGCCCACGGCCACCTGGATCTCGATCAGGCCATCCAGCACATCGAGTTTGGTGATGCACAATCCAGACACGCCGTTGACTCGACAAGCGGCACGCAGGGCCACCACATCGAACCAGCCGCAGCGCCGCGCCCTGCCGGTGGTCGAGCCGATTTCTGCTCCCCGTTCGGCAAGATAAATGCCGGTCTCGTCAAAAAGCTCCGTCGGGAAAGGCCCGGAACCGACCCGGGTCGTATATGCCTTGGTGATCCCCAATACATAGCCCAACGTCTCAGGCCCGACACCGCTGCCCACAGCCGCCGCCGCCGCTACGGTGTTCGAGGACGTGACAAAGGGATAGGTGCCATGATCGACGTCCAGCAAGGTGCCCTGGGCGCCCTCGAAGAGGATGCGGGCACCGCGCTCCTGGAGATGGGCCAGACGCAGGGAGACATCCGTCACCATGGGCGCCAGGCGTTCCGCCAGGCTCAGATAATGTTCCAGGATGGCATGGAAGTCTTCTGGTTCCTGACGAAAGTAATGTTGCAGGACGAAGTTGTGATAGTCCAGCGCCTCGCCCAGTTTGGCGGCAAAGCGTTCCCGATGAAAGAGATCCGCCACGCGCAAGGCCCGGCGGGCCACCTTGTCTTCATAGGCCGGACCGATGCCGCGGCCGGTAGTGCCAATCTTGCCCGCCCCCTTGGCCAGTTCCCGGGCCAGGTCGAGGCTCTTGTGATAGGGCAGGATCAGCGGACAGGCGTCGGAGATGAAGAGGCGCTGAGCCGCGTCGGGAACCACCTCACGCAGGGTATCCAACTCTTCAAAAAGCGCCAGTGGGTCCAGCACCACGCCATTGCCAATGTAGCACTCCACGCCGGCATGAAGGATGCCCGAGGGAATGAGGTGCAGGACCGTCTTGCGTGATCCGATCACCAGCGTGTGCCCGGCATTATGGCCGCCCTGAAAGCGTACCACCGCCTGGCAAAGCTCCGTCAGCCAATCGACAATCTTGCCCTTGCCTTCATCACCCCATTGGGTGCCCACGATTACGAGATTCTTTGCCATAACACGGACTACTCCGCATCCTCCTCGATGGTAATGTCTGCGCTGGTCAATGGCCTTACATGCCATTTCCCGCCGCTTTTCTCCAACACGGATCCATATCCTTCCTCGACTAGGCTCGGATCGGCCGGCGCCAACTCTGCGCTAAAATCCTGAATGACCCGCTGCCCCTGCTGGCGCAAGGCGGTGATGGTCTGCCAGAGATTGGCCCCCTGCCCTCCCGGTGCCCAGATCGTCCGTACCCCACCCGGCGCCCGGGCAGGTGGAAGAATGGGCTTGAGATCAAGGCTAAAGCCCGTCGCCGGCCGGCTCCCGCCAAAGGCCAGTCCGATACCGTCATACCGCCCTCCGCTCGCCAGCGCTGCACCCTGCTGCGGCCCGTAGGCCGAGAAAAGGAGCCCGGTGTGATACTGATGGCCATGCACTTCGGCCAGATCGCATTGCAACTGCAATTGGGGATAACGCTGCTGCAACTGGGTCCAGATGAAGAGCAACTGCTCCAGGGCGGCGCGAACGGCGCCATGGTGCCCCAATTGCCCTTGAGTCCGTTCCAGCACTTCCAGCCCCCCATGGGCACGCAGGAGGGTGGCAAAGTCATCCATCAACTCCGTACCGCAACCCTTGCTGTCCAGCCAGAGCCGGATGTCCGGCCATGCTTTTCGCTCCAGCAGCCGCAGCAGTTCCGCCCGCAAGTCCTGGTGGAAGCCGGCGGCGTCGGCCAGGGCATGGGCGATCCCTACATGCCCCAAATCCAGGAGCAAATCGCCCACCCGGCAGTGCAGCAGGCTTTCCACCATCAGGGAAAGCACCTCAAGATCCGCTTCGGGCCCGGCGACCCCGAAGAGTTCGGCCCCTACCTGAAAGGGCGCCCGACTGCCACCCAGGTGGTCAGGGCGCGCCCGCAACACCGTGCCGGCATAACAGAGGCGCCGGGTTTCGTCATCGGCCGAGATCTGCGCATCAATACGCGCCATCTGCGGCGTCATGTCGGAGCGCAAGCCCACCAGCCGCCCGCTGGCCTGATCCACCAGCTTCCAGGTCTGCAGATCCAGGTCGGCGGCACTGCCGGTAAGCAGGCTTTCCAGGTGCTCCACCAGGGGCGGGATGACCTGGCGATACCCCCATCCGGCATAGAGATCCAGCAGGCCGCGGCGGCAGGTCTCCAGTATCTCCGCCCGTGCCGGCAGCGTATCCTCGAAGCCGCTGGGCAGCAGCCAAGCGGGGTAGGCGGAAGGGGCCTGCGCCTTCATTTCCCCGACGCCTCCAGCGTATGCCGGAAGTACTTGAAGAACGGCGAATCGGGGCTGAGCACCAGGACATCTTTCCCGCCCAGGCTTTGCCGATAGGCCTCCAGACTACGATAGAAGGAAAAGAAGGCCGGATTTTTGCCATAGGCCTGGCCGTAAATATTGCCCGCCTCCGCGTCACCCTGACCTTTCAACTCCTCCACCTGGCGATAGGCATCGGCCAGGATCTGGGTCTTCTCCTTGTCCGCCTGGGCACGAATCTCCGCTGCCGCCTCGGCCCCCCGGGAGCGATACTCATTGGCTTCCTGGGTGCGTTCCGCCTCCATCCGCTTGTACACGGCCTGGAGGACTTCCGGCGGCAGACCTACCTGCAGGATGCGCACGTCCACCAGTTGGATACCCAACGCCTGCAGGCGCTGATTGGCGCTGGCGAGGACGGGGTCGATCATTTGCTTACGATTGCCGGTAATGACCGCCTCCAGCGGCATCTTGCCCACCTCACCGCGTAGGAAGGAGCGGACAATATCACCGATGCGGGCCTGGGCGGTGGCGGCGTTACGCACGCTGGTATAAAAAACCAAGGGCTTGGTGATCCGCCATTCGGCATAAAAATCCACCAGGACCGGCTTCTTCTCCACGGTCAGGTAAGACTCCGGCTGGGTGCTATAGCTGGCCAGCCGCTTATCCAGGAATATCACGTCCTGTACCAAGGGCCATTTGAAATACAAACCGGGTTGTTCCACCACGCGCACGGGTTTGCCAAACTCCAGCACCACCGCGCTCTGGGTCATGCGAACGGTATAAAAACTGGCAGACACCAGGAGCAATATGCCCAGGAGAACCAGCATGCCTACGCTCCAGCCGGTATTCTTCACGATGCACCCCCAGGCAATACCACGGGCGCGGCAGCGCTCTGCGCCGGCGCGATGGGCAGGGGAGCTGCAGAAACGGTGGGCGCGGCGGCGCCGGCGGTGCTGGCTTCATGCATCTGGTTGCCGGCCATCGGCATATAAATCACGGGCTGCCCCTTGCCTTCAATAATGACCTTTTGCGTATGACTGAGGATGTCCTGCATGGTCTGCAGATACATGCGCTCACTCACGACCTTTGGATTCTTTTCATAAGCGCCCAGTATATCCAGGAAACGGGCGCTATCCCCCTTGGCGCGGTCGACTGCCTGCTGCTTGTAGGCTTCGGCGCCCGTCACCATGGCCGACGCCTCACCGCGGGCGCGGGGGACGATATTATTGGCATACGCCTGCGCCTCGTTGCGCGCCCGCTCCAGGTCCTCCCGCGCGGCCGTCACATCCAGGAAGGCCGGCTGCACCGCCTTGGGGGGGCCCACCTCCAGCAACTGCACGGCGTCCACCGTGATGCCCGCATGATAACGGTTGAGCAGTCCCTGCATGATAGTCATGGCCTGCTGCTCCACAGGCCCGCGCCCGGCGGTGAGGAGCCCGTCGATCTTGCTCCGCCCCACCACTTCGCGCATGGCCGATTCGGCCACGTAACGCACCAGTTGTTCCGGGCTGGCGGTGGCGAAGAGATACTGGCTCGGGTTGCTGATCCGGTATTGCACGGCAAACCGGACATCGACCACATTTTCATCCGCCGTCAGCATCATGCCCGGGTTGAGGGCGTCACCACTGCCCGTATAGCCCAAGACCAGGCGCAGGCTCTGGGTGACCTTGGGTGTGTAGACCACCTCGATGGGATAGGGAAGGTGATAATGCAGGCCGGGTTCGACAATGTTGACTTCCTTGCCGAAGCGCAGCACCACACCCTGCTCGTCGGGCCCCACGACGTAGATGCCCGAGGCAAGCCAGGTCAAGGCCACCACCCCGGCCACGATCATCGGCAATTTGTTCATCCATTCCCGCGGTGTCCCCGGACCGCCCTTTCCCCCCAGAGCGCCGCCGAGACGGCGTAATTCCTCGGTGATTTTTTTGATGTCGAAGGGTGGCTTTTGTTGATTGGGACGCCGTCCCCAGGGATTATCATTCTTGTTCCCGCCCGGATCACTCCATGGCATGCCGCTCTCCTTCCTCAGTCCTGAACACGCATTGTAGGGGGCGTCTCTATGGCATGACAACCACTCAGGCGCCCGGCATGACGGGCGCAGAGTCGGCGCCACGCCAGTTCATCCATATCCACCAAAAGATGGGAAGCACCCGAGTCCGTGAAGCTTTCTTCCAGAACGGTGCCGATCCGCTGCAAGCGCGCCCGCAGGGCACCCTCTTCTGGGCCCAGGAAAACTTCGGCGCGGACGCGCTTGCCCGCCAGTTGCTGGGCGATGACCGCCAGCAAAGCCGGCAAGCCCTCTCCCGTTAGCGCGCTGACACGAACCGCCGCCACTTCTCCCGACGCATGGTATTCGATACCGGCCGTGGCGCCGGCGATGTCCATTTTGTTGCGTACCAAAAGCCGCGGAATAGCGGCCGCCCCGATTTCTTCCAGAACCGCTTCCACTGCCGCAGCCTGTTGCTCCCAGCATGGATCGCTGGCATCCACGACATGGAGCAGCAATTGTGCCTGGTTGACCTCTTCCAGGGTGGCCCGGAAGGCAGCAATGAGCTCATGGGGCAGTTCGCGCAGAAAACCGACGGTATCCGCCAGGAGCACGGTGCCATGGCCGGGTAGGGACAAGCGGCGGATGGCCGGATCCAAGGTGGCAAAAAGCTGATCGGCCGTATAGCTTGAACCATGGCTGAGGGCATTGAACAAGGAGGACTTGCCGGCGTTGGTATAGCCGACCAGCGCCACGGTGGGCAGCGGCGCGCGCAGGCGGGCGCGACGCTGGGTATCCCGGTTGCTCGCCACCTTGAGCAGGCGCGCACGCAACATCCGGATCCGGTCGCCGATGAGTCGCCGGTCGGTTTCCAGTTGGGTTTCGCCGGGTCCGCGCAGACCGATACCGCCCCGCTGGCGTTCCAGATGGGTCCATCCCCGCACCAGCCGAGTGCGCAGATGGGAGAGCTGCGCCAGCTCAACCTGCAGTTTGCCTTCGTGGGTGCGGGCCCGGCGTGCGAAAATATCCAGGATCAAGCCCACCCGATCGACTACTCGGCACCCCAGAGCCCGTTCCAGATTGCGTTCCTGAACGGGACTCAGGATCCGGTCAAAAAGCACCAGTTCCGCCCCCGAACCGGCCACAGCGGTGGCAAGCTCCGTCACCTTCCCGCTACCGATGAAGGTGGCGGGGTCGCGCCGATCGCGGCGCACCGTAAACATGGCTTCCACGACGGCGCCGCTGCCTTCCGCCAGATGACGGAATTCCTCACCTTCATCCCCATCCGCCTCCCCGCGCAGGAGTATGTGGACCAGGATGACCTTTTCCCGCCCCCTCTGCTCCGGGACGGCCGGTTCGGTAATCAGGATTCCGCCTCCACCTCGGTGCTTTCTTCCGGGCCACGATCCGGCAAGGGCAGACGTACATCCTTGCCCGGCACCACCGTGGAGATCGCGTGCTTGTAGATCATCTGGCTGACGTTGTTGCGCAGCAAAACGACGAATTGATCGAAAGATTCAATGAAACCCTGCAGTTTGATGCCATTCACCAAATAAATGGCGACAGGGACATGCTCCTTGCGGAGAAGGTTGAGAAATGGATCCTGAAGGATCTGTCCCTTTTGTTGTCCGGCCATTTTTATCTCCTTAGCTCAATTTATGGCGCTTCTTGGCGTAGCACTTCCGGACTTAGACTAGCTCAACGGGATGGAAAACGCCATGACCTGTCGAACCTGCCCGAAGAGCCCCGCGAGCCTTGGTCGGCAGGATCTCTCGCGCCTTTGCCCAGAACCCCTCCCCATGGCTACCACCCCGCCTTTCTCAATGGCCGCATAGCCCAAAATGCGGGTATCCGGCTGCCGCCAACCAGTCACCCACCGCAACGCAGAGCCTGTTTGCCGCCATCTTATCGCTGGGGTCAAGGTAGAGATCGCAGCTTTCCTGACGCAACCAGGTTTCCTGGCGCTTGGCCAATTGCCTGGTGGCCGCCGCTGCTGCGGTCAGGGCCTCGGGCAAGGGGCACAGCCCTTCCAGATAGGGCATGAGCTGGCGATAACCTACGGCCCGCATGGCGGGGAGTTCGGGCGCATAGGGTTGCGCCTGCAAATGGCGCAACTCGTCCAGAAAGCCCGCCGCCAGCATGGCCTGCAGGCGTTGCTCGATGCGCTGGTGCAGCCATCCGCGCGGTCCTTGCAAAATGATCTTGCGCAGGGTTCCGGGAAACTCCCCTTGCCACCGGCGTTGGCCGGCCAGGGGCTTGCCGGTGTGGTGGATCAGCTCAAGCGCCCGCTGGATCCGTTGGCGGTCATGAGCAGCTATCTGCGCAGCAGTAACCGGATCAAGGGCCGCCAGGCGTTGATGCAAGGCTGGCCAGCCCAGGGCGGCACCCTCCTCGCTCAGGCATTGGCGGAACTGGGGGTCCGCCGTAGGCAGAACCCCGATCCCGCGCTCCAGGGCGCGAAAATACAGCCCACTCCCTCCCACCAGCAAGGGAATCCGGCCGCGCCCCCGCGCCGCGGCGATCTCGGCCAGGGCATCTTCCCGAAAGCTGCCCGCCGAGTAAGGCTGGTCGGGCTCCCGAATATCCACCAGGGCATGGGGATAGCGGGCGCGCAGATCCCGATCCGGCTTGGCCGTGCCAATATCGAAATGGCGGTACACCAGCACCGAGTCGACACTGATGATGTCCACCGGAAAGGCATCGGCGAGGAGCAGGGCCAGGGCAGTTTTGCCGCTGGCGGTAGGACCCATGAGGGCGATGGCGGGGATCATCGGCCGCGCAAAAAGAAGCGATCCAGATCGCCAAGGCTCAGCTCGATGACCGTCGGCCGGCCGTGGTTGCACTGGCCGGCACGGGGCGTTGCTTCGAGTTGGCGCAGCAACGCATTCATCTCACCCAAGGAAAGCTTGCGGTTCACCTTGACGGCCGCACGACAGGCGAGACTGGCCAGCAGTTCATCCTCATCCCCCCGCGCCCATGCCCCCTCTTCCGCCAAAAGTCGGGCAATGGTCTGCCCATAAGACTCGGAATTCATCCCCAGGGGGGCGGCGTGAACCGCAAGGCTACTCGGGCCAGCCACGGAGATCTCCAGCCCCGCCTTGCGCAGCATGATTTCGGCATGCTCGAATTGGGCCATCTGCGCAGGGCTCACATGAATATATTCAGGAACGATAAATTGTTGTATATCATTTTGTTGTATTGATTTTTTCATCTTCTCATAGAGGATGCGCTCATGGGCGGCATGCTGATCGACCAACACGATGCCCGCTGCATTTTGGGCGAGGATGAAACGCTCGTGGATCTGCGCAAGGGCATAACCCAGGACGGGCTGGTCGGGCATCGCATCATCAGCCACTGGAGCTGTCATCGGGCCCAAGGTTTTGGCCGGTGCGACCAATCGCTCCCAATAATCGCCCTGCCCTTCCTCCACCGCCGGCGCGCGCAATGGCAGAGGGAGATTGGCAGGAGTTGGTGGCGCCGGCTGGCTCGGTAGCGGGGTGGTGGAGATGACCGTACCGGGACGCTGTTCGGCGATTACCCGCTGCAGGCTGCGGAACAGGAAATCGTGGACCAGACGGGCGTCGCGAAATCGCACTTCGGCCTTGGCCGGGTGGACATTGACGTCCACCAGTTCCGGGGCCAGATTCAGATAAAGCACAAAGAGCGGATGGCGTTCCTTGTACAGGACATCGGCATAGGCGGCCCGCACTGCGTGGGTGATGACCGGGTCCCGCACCGGCCTTTGATTGACAAAGAAATACTGTTCGTCGCCGCGGGCCCGATTATAGGTGGGCAGGCCGAGCCAGCCGCTCAGGCGCAAGCCCTGATCTTCCAGTTCAAAATAGACCGCATGGCGCAAAAATTCCTCGCCCAGCACCCCACCCACACGCTCCGCGCGCCCCTGGGCATCGGTTGCCGCCGGAAATTGCAGCAGCCCTCGCGGGCCCTGGTACAGATGGAAAGCGACGGAGAAATGGGCCAGGGCCGCCTGCCGCAGGACCTTTTGATTGCGAGCCAGTTCTGCCGGCGCGGCACGGAGGAATTTGCGCCGTGCCGGGACGTTGAAAAAGAGCTCCGTGATCCGCACCGTGGTGCCCGGTCCCCGGGCCGCCGCTTCGTTGATGACGGCTACACCACCGGCGACTTGTAGGCGGGCGGCCTGATTGCAGCCCAAGGCCTTGGATAGGATGTCAAGACGCGCCACCGAGGCGATGGCAGGCAGGGCCTCACCGCGGAAACCCAGGGTGGCGATGGCGTGAAGGTCCTGGACGCTGTGCAGTTTGCTGGTGGCATGGCGCTCCAGGGCCAAGGGCAGGTCATCGGGAAGGATGCCCACCCCGTCATCTTCCACCTGCAGCAAATCCAGGCCGCCTCCTTCCAGACGCACGGTAATCCGCCGCGCACCCGCGTCCAGGCTGTTCTCCAGGAGCTCCTTGAGAATGGACGCAGGCCTTTCCACCACCTCGCCGGCGGCGATCTGATTGGCCAGGGTGGCCGCCAGACGGTGGATCCGCGCAGGCGCCTCAGCCGTCATGCTCTTCTCCTGCGGGCGGGAACGGAAGCCAGCTTGCTGCCCTTGCGGTGGCTAGGAGCACCTCCAGGCGATGATGCCCGGGACTGGCAATGGAGAGGCGCAAACGCAGGTCGGGTTCCGGCAGGAAGCCAACGCCACGCTCCGGCCACTCGATAAGCCAGAGGGCCGCTTCATCCAGATAATCTCGGATGCCGAGAAACTCCAGCTCCTCTCCATCACTCAAGCGGTAAAGATCCAGATGCAATGCCGGGCCGTGGGCCGTGGCATAGCTTTCTATGAGGGTGTAGGTCGGACTCTTGACCCGGCCGGGAACGCCAAAACCCCGGAGCACGCCCTGGGCCAGGGTCGTTTTTCCCACCCCCAGATCGCCTTCCAGAAAAATCACGGCCGGAATCGTGAGGGTCTCTCCCAAGCCCTTGCCCCAGGCATGGCAGGCTTCCGGATCGGGGAAAGACCAGCCCATGGCCTCAGGGGTTGAGGAGATTGCGCAGGACATCCGAACGGGTGATGATGCCGATGACGCGCTTTTCCCCGTCCACCACCGGCACGGCATGGATGTCCTTGCGCAGGAGCTTTTCGGCCACGGCGTCCGCATCTTCATCGGGCGCCGCCGTAATGACCTGGGTGCTGGCCAGTTGCGCGGCAGAAACCGCCGTCACCTTGCGCAATTCCTCCTCGTATTCATGCATTCCCCCAAGGGGGATAAGGGCATCCAGGATGGTAACCAGGGTGGGCAGGTGCACGCGGCGATGGGCGTCGATAAGGTCGCGTTCACCGATCATGCCCACCAGGCGGCCATCTTTGTCCAACACCGGCAAACTATGATGGCCAGACTCCAGCAGGACGCTACCCACCTTCTCGACGGGGTCATCGGCCTGAACGGCCACGAATGGGGTGGTCATCAACTCTCTGGCGCTTTTCATGGATGGCTCCCTTGGGACATGGCGGTATGAAGGACCGTCAGAATAGTGTCTATTTCCTCCTCTGTCACCGACAGAGGCGGGACGATGGTGATGGCGTCGCCCAAGGGGCGCGTGTAGACCCCCATTTCCCGGGCTTGCCGGCATACCTGATATTCCACCCGCTCGCCATAGGGATAGGCCTGAGCGGTAGAGGGATTCCGCAACTCGATGGCGGCCATCATTCCAAACTGCCGCACGGCCCCCACCCAGGGCTGATCCCGGAAGGCGGTCAGGCCATCCCGCAGCCGTGCAATCTTGGCGGGGAGTTGGGCCAGCACCTCCCCCTCACGGAAAATAGCCAGATTTTCCAGGGCGACGGCACAGGCCAAAGGATTGCCCGTGTAAGTATGGCCATGATAAAATTGCCGCGCCCCCCCAAAGGGGGCGAGAAAGGACCGGTAGACCGCCGCGGTCGCCAGGGTGGCGGCCAAGGGCAGATAGCCGCCGGACAAGCCCTTGCCCAAGGCCATGAGGTCCGGCTCCACGTCTTCCCACTCGCAGGCAAAGAGTTTGCCGCTACGCCCAAAGCCGGTGGCCACCTCGTCGACGATGAGCAGGCAGTCGAAGCGCCGGCAGAGGGCCTGGGCACCCGCCAGGATGCCGGGGGAAAAGGGCAACAAACCTGCCGCGCCCTGTATGCCGGCCTCCAGGATCAAGGCCGCAATTTCATGGCCACGCGCCGCGAGCAGGGATTCCAGTTCCGCCAGCCAGGCGGCCGCCGCGGCGCTGCTGTCGCCGGTGGGGGCGGCAAAGCGTTCCCGCGCCAGCCCGTAGGGGCTGGGCAGGCGTAGGGTGGGAAAGAGCAGATGGCCGTAGACCTCGTGGAAAAGCGGAATCCCTCCCACGGAAACGGCCCCCACCGTATCACCATGATAGGCATTTTCCAGGGTGACGAAAATCTGTTTTTCCGGCCGGCCCACATTGCGCCAATAATGGGCCGCCATCTTGACCGCGATTTCCACTGCCTCGGCGCCATCCTCGGAGAAAAAACAGTGTTCCAGGCCCCTGGGGCTGATCTCCACCAGGGCCTTGGCCAGGAGAATGGCAGGCGGATTGGAGGCACCCAGGGTGGTGCTGTGGGCGACCTTGCCCAGTTGCGCGGCCAAGGCTGCATCGAGACGCGGATGGCGATGGCCGTGGATGTTGCACCACAGGCTGGCGATGGCATCCAGGCAGCGGCGGCCATCCAGTTCATAGACATAATTGCCCTCGGCGTGGCCGATGATCCAGGGATCATCATCGCCAAAACTCTGCATCTGGGTGAAGGGATGCCAGAAGTAGCGGCGATCCCAGGCCTGCAGTTGCTGCCGTTCATCCATGGCGGGGCAGCTCCTGCAGGACATCGGGAAGAACACGCAGGATGTCCCGGGCCAGCATGCTTTCTTCGCCGAGCCGTGCCGCGGCGAGATCCCCGGCACGGGCATGGAGACAGACCCCGAGTTGGGCCGCCTCCCAGGGCGCCATGCCAATGGCGAGGAGCCCGGCCAGCAGGCCGGTCAGCACATCACCGCTGCCGCCCGTGGCCATACCCGGGTTGCCAAGGTCACAACGCCGCCGCCGGCCGACATCGCCAAGCAGGGTTCCCTGACCCTTGAGCACCCAGATGCCCCCATAGCGGGCCAGCAATCGCTCCAAGGCTCCCTCCCGGTCCGCCTGCACGGCTGCGGCGGAAATACCCAGCAAACGCCCAGCTTCGCCGGGATGCGGAGTGAAGATGCGCGGGGCATCGCTGACCAGCAGCGCCGGGCCCAGGCGGGCGAGGATGTTGAGGGCATCGGCATCCCAGACCTGGGGTTGGGGCATGCTCCCGAGCTCCTGGAGGAGATTGTGCGGCGCCAATCCCTGGCCCAGACCTGGCCCCACGGCAAATACCGCCGTCGCGGAGAGGCAATCGGTAAAACTGGCGGGCCAGTCGCGCCAAGTGGCCTCGGGCAACTGCGCCGCCAAGTAGATGGCGGCGGCGGGGTGGCCGATGGCCGTCACCAGTCCGGCACCGGCGCGGTAGGCGGCGCTGCAGGATAAGGCCAGGGCTCCCCCCATCCCCGGCCCGCCTCCGAGCACGAAGACGTGGCCAAAGTCGCCCTTGTGGGCCTCCCGCGGCCGAAGCGGCGGGCCGCGCAAGCTGTCCCAGTGGAGGAGGATCGTGGGAGTGGGCATCGTCACCCCGCCCGCTGGATATCTTCTTCAGGATAAGCACTGACATGGTGCAGACTGAGGTCCGCTCCGGCAAATTCCGCCTCGGGATCGAGGCGGATACCGATGAGGCGCTTCAGGGTGCCGTAGATCAGCCATCCTCCCAAGCTGGCCAGGGCAACGCCCATCATGGTCCCCAGCAGTTGCGACCAGATGCTGACACCGCCGGCGCCACCCAGAAAACGATGGCCGAAAATGCCCACGGCGATGCCTCCCCAGACCCCGCAGACCCCATGCAAAGGCCACACGCCCAGGACATCGTCGATGCGCAGACGATGCTGCACAAAGGTGAAGAGATACACAAAAAGGACGCCCGCCAGGGCACCGATGAGCAGGGCGCCCATGGGCTGCACCACGTCGGACCCGGCACAGATGGCCACCAGCCCCGCCAGGGCGCCGTTGTGCACGAAGCCGGGGTCCCCCTTCCCCACGGCCAGGGCAGCAAGCATACCGCCCACCATGGCCATGAGGGAATTCAGGGCCACCAGGCCCTGCACCGCCTCCAGGCGTTGGGCGCTCATGACATTGAAGCCGAACCAGCCAATGATCAGTATCCAAGAACCCAAGGCCAGGAAGGGAATGTTGGAGGGGGGCATGGGGTGAACCGTCCCATCCCGCCCGTAGCGGCCACGCCGCGGCCCCAGTTGCCATACCGCCATGAGGGCAATCCAGCCGCCCATGGCATGGACCACGACGGAGCCGGCAAAATCATGAAAGGGTGCGCCAAAATTCTGGGAAAACCAGTTTTGAATGCCGTAGTGGTTACCCCAGACGATGCCCTCGTAAAAGGGATACACAAAACCCACCAGCAATGCGGTGGCCAGCAATTGCGGATAAAAGCGGGCGCGTTCGGCTATCCCGCCGGAGATGATGGCCGGCACCGCGGCGGCAAAGGTCAGCAGGAAGAAAAAACGGACCATGGCAAAGCCGTGATCCTGGCTGGTCAAGGTGTTTACTCCGGTAAAAAAACTGATGCCATAGGCAATATGGTAACCCACAAAAAAATAGGCCAGGGTGGAAACGCCAAAGTCGCTGAGGATCTTGACCAGGGCGTTGACCTGGCTCTTGCGGCGCACCGTGCCCAACTCCAGAAAGGCAAATCCGCCATGCATGGACAAGACCAAAATGGCACCCATGAGGAGAAAAAACACATTTCCCCCATGCAGATGCTGTGCAGGTTCGAGCATTCTCTGATTCCTTCTAATCTTCCAGGGCGCGCCGGCCAGTCAGGGCCCGGCCGAGCGTGCCGCGATCCACATATTCCAGTTCACCGCCCACCGGTACCCCACGGGCAATGCGGCTCACCGCCACCCCTTCCCGGCGCATCATTCCCCCCAGGAAGTGGGCCGTAGCCTCCCCTTCCACGGTCGGGTTGGTCGCCAGGATGACTTCGCGCAGGTCGGCTAAGGCGATGCGCTCGGCAAATCGCTCCAGATGCAGCGCCTCGGGCCCGATGCCATCCAGGGGCGAGAGGTGTCCCATCAACACGAAATAGTCGCCGTTATAGATCCCGGTAGCCTCAATGGCCAGGACATCCGCCGGAGACTCCACCACGCAGAGCACCCCATGATCGCGCCGATCCGAGCGGCAGATGGCGCAAAGATCGGCATCGGCCAGATTGTTGCAGCGCTGGCAATGGCGGATCTCCCCATTCGCCCTGAGCAGGGCGGCCGCCAGCAGCGGCATCAGTTCGCGCTTGCGCACCAGCAGTTCAAAGCTGATCCGCTGCGCGGAGCGGGGCCCGATGCCGGGCAAGCGCCGTAGCAGGGATACCAACTCGTCAACCGCCGCAATCCCGAACATTGCCTAGAACGGCAAATTCATGCCCGGTATCTGCAAGCCACCGGTCACCGCAGAAAGCCGCTCGGAACTGGTTTTCTCCGCCTGCCGCACCGCGTCGTTGAAGGCCGCCGCCACCAGATCTTCCAGCATCTCCCGATCCCCTTCGGCCAGCAAGGATGGATCAATATGGACCCGGCGCACATCGTGACGGCAGGTCATGGTGACCTGCACCAGATTGCCGCCGGCGTTGCCCTGGACTTCCACTTGCGCCAGCTCTTCCTGGGCCTTTTGCAAGCGCTCCTGCAACTGTTGCGCCTGCTTCATGATATTGCCTAAACCGCCTTTCATGGTCTTTCCCCTCCCCCATCTCCGTAAAATTGCGCATTGTAACAGACGCCCCTGGAACCGCTATGCCGTAGTGGAAGCAGGCCCCTGGCGCTCGCCCTCCGCGCCGCCGCGGACGCTCTCGATACGCGCCGCAAAATGGTCCATGATGGCGCGCACGGTGGGATCACCGGCCGCCTGCGCCTCCGCCTGCAACTGCCATGCGGCACGGGCGCTGGCTTCTTCCTGGACCAGACTAACGCCCCCCCCTTCCGCTTCCAGGGTGCGAAAAGACAATGCCGGGGCGCTGCCGAAGTGGCGGGCCAAGGCCCCTTCCAGGGCCTCTCTCCCCGCTTCGGCCATGGCCAGATAGGCAGGCTCCACGGCCAGGATCACGGCTTCGCCGTCGCAGCGCTCGGCCCGGCCGTGGGCGAGGAAGGCGCGCAGGGATGCGGAAATGTCCAAGCCCCGCAGCACGCTTCCCCAGTCGCCCGGGGATGCAGGCGCTGCCGGCCTGGCGGGAAGGGGGGCAGCGATAACGGATGCCGCTACGGCCGCCACGGGGACCGGCTGGCGCTGGCTTGGCGGCGCCGTATCATCGCCCCGGCGAAAGCTCAACAGCCGTAAAAAGGCCATTTCCAGGGCCATGCGGGCATTGGGGTAGAGGGGAAAATCACGGCGCGCCGAAAGCAGCAGATAATACAAGGCCTGCATCTCCAGCGGCGGGATGCTTTGCGCCAGCGCCGCCATCCTTTCCCCG
>NZ_RIZI01000176.1 GCF_003721225.1 Acidithiobacillus sulfuriphilus
GGGGGCTGCGGCGCACCGCCAGGGCCGCCAGGATGGCCGCCACCGCCGCCGTCGCCAGCCCTACCCCATATTGCCCCAGCCAGGGGGCGAAACCGCCGAGGAGTGCCCCCGTCTGACTGTAGCCTGTAGCCAGCCAAGGGAATCCCGTGAGCAGGCGCGCCCGCAGCCATTCCCCCAGGACCCAGAGCACCGGCAAGGCCAGCAGCCGCGCCCCGCCGCGAAAAAAGCGGGCGGCGAGCCAGAGGGCCAGGGCCGGGTAGAGGGCGCAATAGGCGGCGAGGAAGGCCACCAATGCCCCCGCCAGAAACCAGTCCATGTTGGCAAACTGGTGCAGGGTAATGGCGATCCAGTAGGTACCGGCGGCAAAGGCAGCAAAACCGAAGACATAGCCGCGCTGGGCCGCTACCCGGGGACTGCTGTCCTGCACCAGGAAAAACAGGGCCGCCAGGAGCACCATGGCGAGATAGGACCAGCCAAAGGGGGCAAAGGCCAGGGGCCAGCACGCCCCCAGCAAGAGGGACAGCAGCAATCCGCCGGGCTGCCCGGGCAGACCGCTCCGGCTCACGCGGGAGAAACCGGCTGATCCTGATCCTTGACCCGGGAGAGCCGCAGGATCTGGACCCGCTTGCGGTCGGCGCGGAGGACTTCCAGGCGCAGGGTGCCTTCCTGCAGGACTTCTCCGGGACGCGGAACATGGCCCAGGCGGTTGGTCACCCAGCCGCCCAGGGTGTCAATGTGCTCGTCTTCCAGTTGCACATGGAAATTGTGGTTGAATTCTTCCAGCGGAATCAGGGCGTTGACCAGATAGTCACCATCCTCGCGAGGAACGATCATCACGTCCTCGTCAATATCGTATTCATCCTCGATCTCGCCGACGATGATCTCCAGCACATCCTCAATGGTAATGAGCCCCGCCACTCCGCCGTATTCATCGACGACGATGGCCATGTGATGGCGGCCGGTGCGGAATTCATAGAGGAGATGATTGAGGTGCTTGCTTTCGGGAATGAAAGTCGCCGGACGCAGGAGTTCGGTGAGTCGGGGAGGGCTCTCCGCCCCGCCCTGGCAGGCCCGCAGCAGATCCTTGGCGAGGAGGATGCCGCGTACATCATCGCGGTCGTTGCCCACTAGCGGAAAACGGGAGTGGCCCACCTCCACCACCCGCGCGATGATCTCCGGCAGGGGCGCATCCATCTCGATGATTTCCATTTGTGCCCGGGGAATCATGGCATCGCGTACCGTGAGCTCGGCCATGCGGAAGATGCCATCGACCATGCGCGCGGCCTCGGCGTCGATGATCTGCCGCTCGCCCGCCTCCCGAATGAGCTCCAGGAGTCCTTCCTGATCTTCAATGTTGCCGCGTAGGGACTGCGTAAAACGCTCCCACCACGTGCGGGGGCGTTCGGGACTACTTCGATCGTCATTCATGGACGGCGGGTTGCACGTAAGGGTCGGCCACACCCATTTCAGCCAGAAAGCGGCATTCCAGCGCCTCCATCTCCGCCGCTTCCGCCTCATTCTGGTGATCATAACCAAGAAGATGCAGCGTGCTGTGAATCAGGAGGTGGCGGTAATGATCCAGCAGGCCTTTGCCCTGCTCGGCGGCCTCCCGCGCCACCACGGCGGGCGCAACGGCCATATCACCGAGGAGATCGCGGCGGAAGATCGCCGGCAGCGATGGCTGCGGAAAGGAGAGGCAATTGGTGGGGGCGTCCTTGCCCCGAAAAGCGGCGTTGAGGGCCGCCATTGCGGCATTGTCCACAAAACGCAGGGAAATCTCTGCGCAGCGGCCCGCCTCCAGCCGCGGGGAAGGGGCCTGCAACGCCGCCAGAATGGCCCGCCGCGCCTGCATCCGGGAGGGCAAAGGCACGCCCTCCCCAAGGGCATCACTGCTGATGTGCAGGATCAAGGCCGGACGCGCCCTCACTGTTTCTCCCCCAGCCGATCATAGGCCTCGACGATGCGTGCCACCAGGGGATGGCGGACCACATCGGCACTCTGGAAAAAGACCATGTCGATCCCCTGTACCCCCTGCAATACCTCGATGGCCTGTACCAGGCCGGAAAGCTGGCCGCGGGGCAGGTCCACCTGGGTCACGTCACCGGTGACCACGGCCTTGGCGCCAAAGCCGATACGGGTCAGGAACATCTTCATCTGCTCCGGCGTGGTGTTCTGCGCCTCGTCGAGGATGATGAAGGCGTCATTGAGGGTGCGGCCGCGCATATAGGCCAGGGGCGCCACCTCGATGACCTGGCGCTCGATGAGCTTGGACACCTTTTCAAAGCCCAACATCTCGTAGAGGGCGTCATAGAGGGGCCGCAGATAGGGATCCACCTTTTCGCTCAGGGTGCCGGGCAAAAAGCCCAGGCGCTCTCCCGCCTCCACCGCCGGCCGCACCAGGACCAGGCGGCGGATATGATTCTGCTCCATCTGCTCAACGGCGGCGGCCACGGCGAGGTAGGTCTTGCCGGTCCCCGCCGGGCCGATGCCAAAGGTCAGGTCATTGCTGCGGATGGACTGCAGATACTGGCGTTGGCGCAAGCCGCGACCACCCACCAGGCCCTTGAGGGTCTGGATACCCGCCACCTCCGATTCCGCGGCGCCGGGCTCCGCTTCCAGACGCACCCCCTGGATGCTGTGATGGACGAAATGCGGGCTGATATGGCGCCCCTGGCGAATCTGCGCGTAAAGCACGCCCAGCACCCCTTCGGCAGCCTGCACGGCCGGCTCCGGGCCGGTAATGTGGAAACGGCCGCCCCGCGGCAGGATCACCACTCCCAGGCGCGATTCGATCTGTTTGATATGGCTGTCCAGTTCTCCGGAAAGTTCGGCCAGCATGCTGGCGCTGGCGCCATCCGCGACGAATTCGCCGTGGACGTTAAGCTCGGGCATGGGCGAATCCCCGCGGCTCCACCGCATCAGCCGGGAGCAGATCTCCGGACCAGCGCGCACGCAGGCTGTTGGGCATGGTTTCGGTGATCTCCACCAGGACCATCTGGCCGGACAGAACGGCAGGGCCGGCAAAATTCACCGAACGGTTGCAGCCCGTCTTGCCGGTGAGCTCCCGGGCATCGCGCCGGGAGGGGCCCGTCACCAGGACTTCCTGGCGCGTCCCCAGCATGGCCTGGGCGTATTCCTGGGCAAGGGCATTGATCCGCCCCTGGAGGATGGCCAGGCGCTCCTCTTTGACCGCCTCGGGGACGGCATCCTTGAGCTTGAGGGCCGGAGTGCCCGGTCGCGGACTGTATTTGAAGGAGTAGGACTGATCGAAGCGCACGGCGGCGATGAGATCCATGGTGGCGGCAAAGTCGGCGTCGGTTTCGCCGGGGAAGCCGACGATGAAGTCCGAGGAGAAGCGGATATCCGGGCGGGCGGCGCGCAGCTTGTCGATCTTTTCCAGATAGCTGGCGACCTGATGCTTGCGGTGCATGCGCTTGAGGATGCGGTCCGAACCGCTCTGCACCGGCAGATGCAGGTGCGGGGCGAGGGTGGGGATACTGCCATGGGCCGCAATGAGGGCGTCGTCCAGGTCGTTGGGATGGGAGGTGGTGTAGCGCAGGCGCAGCAGCCCGGGGATACGCGCGAGGCGCTCCAGGAGCTCCGCCAGGCCGGCCTCGCCGATGAGCCCCGTCGCCCCACGATAGGCGTTCACATTCTGTCCCAGCAGGGTGATCTCCCGCACTCCCTGCCCCACCAGACTGCGCACCTCGCGGATGATGTCGGGCATGGGCCGACTGTATTCGCGCCCACGGGTATGGGGAACCACGCAAAAGGTGCAGAACTTGTCGCAGCCCTCCATGATGGTCACAAAGGCACTGGGGCCATTCTGGCCGGGGCGCTCAGGCAGGTGGTCAAACTTTTCCAGGAAGGGAAAGTCCACGTCCACCTGGGGCTGACGGCTGGCCAGGGCGGCATCCAGCATGTCCGGCAAGCGATGCAGGGTTTGCGGACCGAAAACGAGGTCCACGAAGGGCGCCCGGCGGCGCAGGCGCATCCCTTCCTGGCTGGCCACACAACCGCCCACGCCGATGATCAGGTCGGGGTTCCGCTCCTTGAGGGGCCGCCAGAATCCGAGCTGGGTATAGACCTTGTCTTCGGCCTTTTCGCGGATGGAGCAGGTGTTGAGCAGAAGCAGGTCGGCCGCGGCGGGGTCGTCCACCACCCGCAGCCCATGACTGGCCGCGAGCAACTCCACCATACGGGTGGAGTCGTACTCGTTCATCTGACAACCGTAGGTTTTGATATACAGGGTGTGCAAGCGAGGCTCACGCGCGACCGTTTTGGTCATCATAGGGCCGCCCCCCCCACCTTGACAAGGGCGGTGCGAAAAACGGCGGATCATTTGCCGCCTTTCGCGACGCATGGCAAAGGAGATCATCCCTGCCCCAGCGCCTCCTGCACATAGCGATGGAAGATCACGTCATCCTTTTCGCTGCCCAGGATCCCGAAGCGGCTGGTCACGGTGGTTACCTGCAAACCCTTATTGCGCACGGTGAGATCCACCAGCATGTGGCCCTGGCGGGCGTGGATGACGGTCGTATCCGCCCCTTCGCTATCCGTTTTCAGAACGACGCATTGCATCCGCGCCAGGGCCGTCTGCACCGCTGACAAGGTGGGGGTATAGGCACTCGGATAGTATTGGGTGGTCTGCCCGGCATAGATGCCCGCGGCCCCCGCCCCGGCGGCGCCTCCCGCCACCACGGCACATCCGGCGAGAGGGAGCGTGACCAACGTCGCAACGGCAAGCAGGACAGCAGTGAGACTTTTCATGGACTTCCCCAACAGACGGTGGGGAGCAGTATAACGCATCCCTGCGGGTGGCAGGTAATCCGTCGGATCAATGAGGACGGGGAAGGCAGGGAAGGGAAATGGGCAGGCCTGGCTGGGCCTGCCCGGTATTGCTAGTTCGCCTAAAAACGGCAGATGCCGGACCGTTGGGATCAGTCGCTGTTGGGGCCTTCCACGGAATTTTCCAGCACCCGCCCGCTGACGGCGTCGATCCCCACTTCGTGGGTCACGGCACCCTGGCGGATATCAAAGGAATAGCGCAGGCCGCTGCCGCCCTTTTCCTTTTCCAGTTCTTCCTTGACGATCTTGCCCGGGAAGACCTTGGTAGCGGCCTGCCGTGCCTGGGGCAAGGTGACCTTGGCGTCCTTGGCATACTGTTCGCCGGTGAAGGCCCAGGCGCTGGTGGTGACCAGGGCCAAGGTGCCTGCAAACATGGCGAATATCCAGATTGGCTTTTTCATGATGATTTCCTCTTGTCGCTAAAGACCCCGTTCATTCGGGATGAGGCCATCCTGCGCCGGCCACCTTAACAGAACCTGAAGGGATCATTATCCGGAAGCATGGCGTGGACCCGGGGACGGTGGCTTGCAGGCCGGTACGATCTGGGCCCATCATAGAACCCTTTCCAAACCGCAAGAAGCCGCTGATGGGGGGTTAATGCAGAAAAAAAACGGTCGGGTAGCGAACGCCTGGCATTTTACCCGCGAGTTTTTAAGAGATCCTCAAGCCATCGGTGCGGTGGTGCCCAGTTCCCCCTTTCTGGCACGGCGGATGGCGAGCCTCGTGCCGCCCGGGCCGGGGCCGGTCCTGGAGCTGGGTCCGGGGATGGGGCCCGTCACTGCGGCTCTCCTGGAAAGTGGCGTAAAGCCGGCGGAACTGATCCTGGTGGAACGCTCGCCGCGCCTCGCCCAGCATTTGTGCCATCGCTTTCCGGGCGTAGAAGTCCTGCAAGGGGATGCCGCCGATCTCCAGACCCTGCTAGCCGGCCGCGAAGCGGTACGCGCGGTGGTGTCGAGCCTGCCCCTGCGCAGCATGCCCCGGGAGGTGGTGCAACGGATCTTGCAACGCCTGCCGGCCATCAGCCGGCCCGGCACCGTCTTTATCCAGTTTACCTACCATTTTCGCAGCTCCTGCCGGGAACCGCCGGCAGGATTCGAACGCGGGCGCGCCAGCGTGGTCTGGCGTAATCTGCCACCGGCGCGGGTGGACGCCTTTACCTTCCGCACCCCACTCTGAATCCCAAAGATGAGCGTAAAAACGGCGTCGCGGCCGTCCCCGCCATGAGCCATAATCGCCCCACGTACCAGCACAAACGGCAGGGCATCACCTTGGTCCTGGGCTCCGGCGGCGCCCGGGGCTTGGCCCATGTGGGCGTGCTCCGGGCGCTGGAGGAGATGCAGGTGCCCATTGCTGCGGTGGTGGGCTGCTCCATCGGCGCCCAGATCGGCGCGCTCTATTGCGCCGGCATCCCCGTTGCGGACCTGGAGATGGAAGCGCAGGGGATGCGCTGGTGGGAGGCGTTGCGCCTTTTTTTTCCGGATTTCGGCGGTGGGGGGCTGAACAGCGGCGGCGCCATCGAGGACTATCTGCGCCAGCGCCTCGGGGATCGCGACATCCGGGATTTTGTCACCCCCTTTGCCTGTGTCGCTACGGATCTCGTGGCCGGCCGTGAGGTGGTCCTCACCGAGGGCCCGGCGCTGGCCGCCGTGCGCGCCAGCATCGCCCTGCCCGTGGTGCTCAGCCCGCAACGGCTGGGAGGGCGCATACTCGCCGATGGTGGTCTGGTGGACCCCGTTCCCGTAGCCGTTGCCAGGGCGCTCTTTCCGGGACCGCTGCTGGCGGTGCTGGTGCATGTGGCCACGCAACATGACGAATCCTGGCCGCCGCGGTACAGCGGCATGCTGCCCCGCATCAATCCATTCAACCGCGGCGAGGACTGGGTGGCGGACCTACCCTATCCCAATCTCGTCCAAACCATGCGGCGGGCGGTGGAGATCATGCAGGGCCGCATCGTCGAGATGCAGCTCCAGACCAGTCCGGCGGATTTGACCTTGCAACCGAAACTGGGGAACATCCTCACCCTGGAATTCCACAAGGGGGAGGCGGCGGTGGCGGCAGGTTATCGGGCAGCTCAGGAGGCGACAGCCGCGATCATGGCGTTGTTGCAGCGTGAATGAGCGGGGGCGCGGCGCGGTCATGATGGTGCGCCGCCACGCGCCGTGGGCCTTGTGGCCATGGCTGGTGCTGCCCGCCTCCCTCACCGCCGCCCTGCGCCGCGCCTACGGCCGCAGCGATACCCCGCAGGTCCTGTTGCTGGGCAGCGGTCGCGGCGTGGCCCGGCAGGAGGAGCGCCGGCACCTGCGCCTGCAGCGGGGCGAGCGGGTTTTTTGGCGTGAAGTCCTGCTCCATGGAGGCGATGCCGGCAGGCCCGCCCTCTGGGCACGCACCACGGTCCCCCTCCGCGGCCTGCGCCAGGGCTTGTTACCCCTGACCCGCCAGGGTACCCGACCCATTGGCGACCTGCTCTTCCGCCACCGCCGTCTGCGCCGTTCGGCCATTGTCATCGAGCGTCGCCGCCGACAACAGGCCTGGTCCTGGGCACGGCGTTCCATCCTGCAGCGGGGGCCATCCCAGGCCCTCATCGAGGAACACTTCAGCCATCACCTGCCGGCCTGGCATGGCCGGGGGCGGCGCTGATGCGGCGCGCTTTTCCGCGGGAAAAATGGCAGGCCTATGCCGCCCTCATGCGGATCGACCGCCCCATCGGCACCCTGCTGCTCCTCTGGCCCACCTATTGGGCCCTGTGGCTGGCTGCGGGAGGCAATCCGCCCCTAGGCGTGTTTTTGATCTTCACCGCCGGCACCTTCCTCATGCGCTCGGCCGGCTGCGTCATCAATGATTATTTCGATCGGGACTTCGACCGCCATGTCGCCCGCACCTGCCAGCGCCCCCTCGCCGCAGGCGCGATCACGCCGCGGGAGGCCCTGGTCCTGTTCCTCCTGCTCTGCCTGGGGGCGGCGGCCCTGCTGCCTTTCCTCAATGGTCTGACCATCCTGCTGGCCGGGGGCGCGGTGCTGGTGACGGTGACCTATCCCCTCTTCAAACGCTTCACCCATTTGCCCCAGGCCTATCTGGGGCTGGCCTTTTCCTTCGGTATCCCCATGGCCTTCGCCGCCCAGACCGGCCGTGTTCCGGTCCTGGCCTGGTGGCTCATGCTCGCCAACGCCTGCTGGGTACTGGCCTATGACACCGCTTATGCCATGGCCGATCGGCCCGATGATCTCAAGATCGGGGTCAAGTCCAGCGCCATCCTCTTTGGTCCCTACGACCGCCTGGCCATTGCCGGTTTTCATGGGGTGATGCTGCTCATTCTCAGTCTGATCGGCCTGGATTTGCGGCTCCATTGGCCCTATTTCCTCGGCCTGTTGCTGGCCACCCTGCTGGCCGCTTATGAACAGTCCTTGTTGCGTGGTGACCGCGATCAGGCCCTTCGCGCCTTTCTCCACAACAACTGGCTGGGCATGGTCATCTTCGGCGGCATCATGGGCGGTCTAGGCCATTGATCGCACAACTCAAGGATGTCTTTCTCCAGTATTCGCCCACAAACTTATACACAGTTTACTTCTATGCCTGTTTCCATTGCATGACATCGCCCAAGCCCAGCAAAAAAATTATAACTACCTGTTTTTATTGTGTTTATAGTGTTGCCACTTTTTTAGGCATGGGGGTCAAAGCCTTACGGAACGGGGCCTCCGGGGGGTTCTTCGGTCCCCATGCACAGAGTTATCCACAGATCGTGTGGGCAACTGTATGAAGCATGAAACATCCTGCCTTCAGGTAGCCATTTTTGCCCCATTGCGGCGGATTTTTTCCTATGCCTGCCCCGCGTCAGGCCCCCTGCCCGCGGGCGTCCGGGTGCGGGTACCCTTTGCGTCCGGTAACCGGATCGCCATGGTCCTCGGCATGGGACCCTGCCCGCCTGGGGTGGAGGTCAAGGACATCCAGGCGGTGTTGGACAGCACTCCTATCCTTGACCCGGCCTTGCAGCGCCTCATTGCCTTTGGCGCGGCCTATTACCAGCACGCCATTGGCGATGTCTGGGCAACCGCCTTGCCCGCTGCCCTGCGCAAGGGCCAGCCCCTGCCGGACATAGCCGCCTCCTACCATCTCAGCGCGGCGGGGTGCGCGGCCCTCCAGCGGGTGCGCGGCAAACGCCAGCGCGCCCTCCTGGATGCCTTGCAGACGGATGGGATGCTAGCGCCCGCGACCCTGGAAGCAGGCTTGCGCCCGGCCCTGCGCGAGGCCGTGCGGCGCGGCTGGGCGCAGGCCGTAGCAGCCCCCATCCCGGCATTACGCTGCAGCAACTCCCCATTTCACCTGCACCAGGAGCAGCAGGCGGCAGTGGCCGTCCTCCGTGCCGCCCAGGGCTTTTCCCCCATTCTCCTGCAGGGGGTTACGGGCAGCGGCAAGACCGAGGTCTATCTGGAGACCCTGCGGCCCCGCCTGGAGGCGGGCGGACAGGCCTTGGTCCTGGTGCCGGAGATCAGTCTCACGCCGCAATTGCTGGACCGTTTTGCCCAACGCTTTGGCGAGGAACAGGTGGCGGCCCTGCATTCGGGCCAAAGCGACGGCGAGCGGCTGCGCACCTGGGCAGCCGCTCGGGAAGGGCGGCTGCGGGTCATCATCGGCACCCGTTCCGCCGTTTTCGTGCCCCTGCCCAGGCTCGCCATGATCGTGGTCGATGAAGAGCATGATCCCTCCTTCAAGCAACAAACGGGCTGGCATTACTCGGCGCGGGATCTGGCCATCCAACGGGCGCGTCTGGAAGGCTGCCCCATCGTCCTCGGGTCCGCCACACCGTCCCTGGAAAGCCTGCACAATGTCGATCTGGGGCGCTATCGGACCATCCACCTGCGCCAGCGGGCCGGCGGCGCCCAGGCGCCGGCCATCGCGCTCCTGCCCCTGCGCCGTCAGGGTTTGCAGGGGGGCCTGTCCGGACCCTTGCTGGGGGCCTGCGCCGCCACCCTCGCCGCCGGGAATCAGGTGCTCCTCTTCCTCAACCGCCGCGGCTATGCCCCCGCTCTCCTTTGCCACGACTGCGGCCATGTCTTCCATTGTCCGCGCTGCGCCGCAGCGCTGATCTGGCACCGCCGCGATGCCCGCCTGCGCTGCCATCATTGCGGCCATGAAGAGCGACTGCCCAGAAACTGCCCGCAGTGCGGCAGCGCCGCCCTCATCAGCGCCGGCCAGGGCACCGAACAACTGGAAGACGTCCTGCGCGAGCGCTTTCCCGACACTCCCATCTGGCGCGTGGACCGCGACGCCTTGCGCGGCCGGGAGGCCTTGGAAAATGTCGTGCGCGAGGTGCGCCGTGACGAGCCCGCCATCCTCGTGGGCACCCAGATCCTCGCCAAGGGCCATCACTTTCCGGCGGTAACCCTGGTGGGTATCGTCAATACCGACCAGGGCCTGTTCAGCGCCGATTTCCGCGCCCCGGAGCGCCTCCTGCAAACGGTCCTGCAGGTGGCGGGCAGGGCGGGCAGGGCAGAGCGTCCGGGCCGCGTCCTTCTCCAGACCCACCACCCCGAGCACCCCCTCCTTCAGGCCCTGCTCCAGGGGGATTACAGCGCCCCCGCGGCAGCCCTGCTGGCGGAACGGGTGGCGGCCGGTCTGCCCCCCGCCACCGCCCTGGCCGTCCTCCGCGCCGAGGCCCACCAGCGCAGTCGCGTGGAGGCATTTTTGCAGGGGGCCGCTGCCCTCGCCCCCGCCGGGCTGGAAGTCAGCGGCCCCCTGCCTTCCCTCCTGGAACGCCGGGCCGGCTTTGAACGCGCCGAACTCTGGGCCCAGGCCGGCACCCGCGCTGTCCTGCAGCGCCTCCTCAGCGCCTGGCTGCAAGCACTGGAGGCATTGCCCCAGGCGCGTCAGGTACGCTGGCAGATCGACGTCGATCCCTTGTCCTTTTGATCCCAAAAGCGGCAGTTGGTCAAGGTGTTCTGCCGCGACTGTGATCCGCGCCCAAGAACGCCTGCGCCAAACACCGTTAGTCTGGCTCAGGAGCCATCGGGATCGGTCAGGGTGGCGTAGTACTCGGCGAAGGCCGGGGCGGCCCGGGGAAAGGCTGCCAAAAGCGCCGGATCGAAATGTTCCGGCTTGACCCGCCCGTCGCCCTTGAGGATGATCTCCACGGAACTTTCATGATCGAAAGGCTCTTTATAGGGGCGCCGGCTGCGCAGGGCATCGTAGATGTCGGCCATGACCATCATGCGCGCACACAAAGGGATCTCCTCGCCCCGGCGGCCCAGAGGGTAGCCGCTTCCGTCCCAGCGTTCATGATGTCCCAGGGCGATTTCCCGGCCCATCTGCAGCTCCGGCGAAACGTTTTGTTCGCCGATGATGTTGGCGCCCAGCATAGTATGCGTGCGCATGATGGCCCATTCCGCGGCATCCAGGGGACCGGGCTTGAGCAGGACGCGGTCGGGGATGCCGATTTTGCCCACATCATGCATGGGGCTGGCCACGAAAATGAGATCGGCAAAATCCGTCGCCATCCCCAGACGTTGGGCCAAATCTTTACAATAATAGGCGATGCGCTGGACATGAGCGCCGGTTTCTTCGTCCTTTTTCTCGGCGGCGCGGATGAGGGTCTGGATGGTCTGCAGATAGCTGTCGTGCAACTGGGCCGTACGCTGGCGGACCGTCTCCTCCAGGATCTCGTTATTCTGCTGGATGCGATCGCTGTATTCCTTGAGGCGCAGGATATTGCGTACCCGCACCCGTAGTTCGGCCCGGTCGATGGGCTTGCCGAGGAAGTCGTCCACGCCTGCCTCCAGGGCACGCAAACGGGTTTCGCGGTCATCGAGGGCGGTGACGATGATGACGGGGAGCGTCGCGTAACGGGCGTCCGCCTTGAGCCGCGCCGCCAGTTCGGAGCCGCTCATCCCCGGCATCATGCCGTCGGTCAGGACCAGGTCCGGCCGGCGCTCCTGCAACCGCTCCAGCGCCTCCCGGGCACTGGCGGCCGCCAGCACTTCATAAGCATCGGCCTGGAGCAGGGCAGCCAGGAGACGGCGGCTGCTCCCTTCATCATCCACCACCAGGATCACGGGACTACGTTCAGGCATCGGCTTTCCCTCCGGCTTGGAGAAAACGGGCCACGGCTTCCAGTAGCGCCCCATGACGGATGGGCTTGCTGAGATAGGCATCGCAACCGGCGGCGAGGATGCGCTCTTCGTCCCCTTTCATGGCCAGTGCCGTCAGGGCCATGATGGGGATCCCCCGCGTCGCGGACTCTCCCTTGAGGAGGCGGGTGGCGGCGAGTCCGTCCATGCCGGGCAGATGGATATCCATAAGGATGAGGTCAGGATGCGCGCTGCGCGCCAGGGCGATCCCCTGTTCCGCGTCTGGGGCGGGCAAAACCGCGTAACCCGCCTTGCTCAGGATGACTTCCACGAGTTTGCGGTTGACGGCGTTATCTTCGACAATCAAGATTTTCTCGGTCAAGCTCCCTCCTTAGGCGGAACTGGGCCGGGACAGGGCGCGGCGCACTTCGCCGAGGAAGCGATCACGCTGAAAACCGGCTTTTTCCATGATGTTCAAAATATAGCCGTTGAGGCGGCGGCGATCCTCGGGCGTAACCACCTTGGCCGTCAATACCAGGACCGGAATGGCGGCCGTCTCCGGACGGGCCTGCAGGGCTTCCACCACATCAAAGCCGCTGAACTCCGGCATCATCAAATCGAGAAGAATGAGATTGGGGTGGAAATGTTGGGCCATGAGCACCGCATCCCGACCCCCATAGGCGCTGAGCACTTCGTAACCGCCACTGTTCAGTTGCCGACGCAGGATTTCCACCGCCCGCGCCTCATCATCCACCACCAGCACCACGGGGCGCTGCTGTTTCGTCACAGCAAGGCCCAGTTTTTGCAGGACTTCCTCCAGGCGTTCCGCTTCCACGGGCTTTTGCAGGATCTGCACGCTGCCGAGGGAAAAACCGGATCCGTGCTGCGGGTCGATACTGGTGATCACCACCGGGATGGCGGCCAGCCGCCCTTCCTGACGCTGGGCTGCCAGGAAATCCCAGCCGTCCATGCCCGGCAGATTCATCTCCAGGACGATGAGGTCCGGACGTTCTTCACGAGCCATGTCCAGGCCGGCCTTGGCCCCAGCGGCCCGGCGCACGCGAAAGCCGTCGTCCCGCAAATAGCCCTCCAGGAGGGTCGCCGCCGCATCGTCACTCTCCACCACCAAAGCGGAGCGATCCGCTTTGACTGGGGGGACGGCCTCCCCCGGGCCTGGCTGCGGAGGGGCGGCCTCATCCCGCCAGGGCAGCCAAACCCGGAAGGTGGACCCCTCTCCGGGCGTGCTTTCCACCGTCACCCGGCCGCCGTGGAGCTCCGCCAGGTGCTTGACCAGGGAAAGGCCCAGACCGGTGCCTTCATAGCGGCGGTCCAGGCCGCTATCCGCCTGGACGAAGGGCTGGAAAAGGCGCTCCAGGTCTGCGCCGGCGATGCCGATGCCCGTATCCGCCACGCTGATTTCCAGCCAGAAGGGGAAGGCCGCGTATTCCGGCCCCGACAGTCCGCTGTATCGATGGCCCCGCAGAATGACCCGGCCAGCATCGGGAGTGAATTTCACGGCGTTGGACAGGAGGTTGTAGAGGATCTGCTTGGTCTTGCGCGGATCCACATAAATGGAGGGCAAATCCGCCTCCACCTCGACGCTGAGGCGGATTTGGTGGGCAGCGGCTTTTTCCCGGACTACCCCCAAGGCGCTTTGCAGCAGATCGCCGAGATCGGTCGCCTCCAACTCCAGCTTCACCATGCCCGCCTCCACCTTGGAGAGGTCCAGGATATCGTTGATGAGGGAGAGAAGATGTTGGCCGCTCGCAAAGATGTCCGTGGCGGCGTCCCTTTGCTCGGGGCTGAGTTCGCCCATGACGCCGTCCTTCAGCAGCTCCGAAAAACCGATGATGGCGTTCAGGGGCGTCCGCAGCTCGTGGGACATGTTGGCCAAGAAATCCGATTTGGCCTGATCCGCCATGCGCAATAGCTGATTTTTCTGCAGCAACTCCTCGCTGCGGGCGCGCAGTTCGGCGGCCATGATCCGCTGGTTTTCCTTCTGGGCAAAATCGTTGAGGGCAGCCCCCAGTTCCATGGAGAGCTTTTCCAGGAAAGCGGCCTTCCTTTCACTCAGGGCCCGCAGGGAGGCCAGCACCAGCACGCCGAAACGGCGATCCTGATAACGGATGGGCACCATTACGATCTCCATCGGCTGAAAGCGGCACACGCCGGCTTCCACCAGAAAGCCCGGGCTGCTGCCGGGCTGCCTGAGGCGTTGCAGATGATCACCCATGGCCGCCTCACCCAGAATGCCTTCCCCGCGCTGGAAGCTGGATGCCAACTGGGCATCGGTGCCCCGGTGCGCCTCCAGGAGAAAGCGGCCCTGCCACTCGTCATAGCGATAAAAGGCGGAAACCGGAAAGGGGTGATTCTCCGCCAAAATGCGCAGCACCTGCTGCAAGATCTCCGCCAACTCCAGGCCGGAACCGCTGAAGAGGGCCAGGATCCGCCCCTGGCTGCTTTCGATGCGCAGGGCTTCCTCCAAAATGTTTTCCGCCTCGCGGCGCTCGCGCATCTCCTCCCGGATCCGCCAAAAGAAAACCGCCAGCAAAGCGATCAGCAGGATAGCGGTCGCCCCAATCACCCACAAGGCCGCCCCACCGGCCCTCTGGGCAGCCTCGGTGCGCGCCTTGAGCAGGCCGCTTTCCGTCGCATGCATTTCCTCGACCAGGTCATGCACCGCTGCCATCTCGGTGACCCCTGTTCCCGCCCGCAACAGGGTCTGTGCCGCCGGAAGTCCATGCTGCCCGTAGGCGGCGAGAACGCTGTTGAGGATTTGCAGGCGCCTTTGTACCTGCTGCTGCAGCTCCACGGCCCTGCGCTCCTCCAGCGGATTGTCCGTCACCTTCGCCGGCAAATCCCCCAGGACTGTCTGCAAGTGCTGGATGGCACCCTGGCGCTGTTGAAGATAGAAAGGGTTGGCGGTGAGGAGATAACCGCGCTGCGCCGTCTCCGCTTCATTGATCAGGGCCCAGCTACGATCCAAACCGCGCAACACCGCCTGGGTATGTTCCACCCAACGGGAGGCGCGCACATAATCCGCCGCCGTGCGGAAGGCCAGGATCCCCACCAGGAGCAGCGCCAGAATAGCCAAGCCGAAGCCCAGGAGGATCTTCTTTTCTGTAGAAAATCTTGAATCCATAATACTGGTTTATAGTTCATATTTTCCCCCTCTGCTGTAACAGCGCTCCTTCAGGTACAATGGCGGCAAAAATCCCGTAGTGCAGGAGTTGCCGTGAAAGAGTTCGTCGCCAAACCCCTCCGCAATGCCCTGACCGGCCTCGTTCAAGCCGGAAAGATCAAGGCCCTTCCCGAGCGTCTCGACTTTGACCGTCCCAAGCAGGCGGAGCATGGCCATCTGGCCTCCAATGTGGCCTTGATCCTGGCCAAGGCCGAAGGGCGCAAACCGCGGGATCTGGCCGCGGAGATCGTCGCCGCTCTGCCGGCGTCGGAGTGGATTGCGCGCAGCGAGATTGCCGGCCCGGGCTTCATCAATTTCTTCCTCCAGCCCGCCGCTTTCCATGCGGCGATCCGCAATGCCCGCCATCATCGGGACCAGTTCGGCGCGGGGCGCATGGGTGGCGGTGAAAAGGTGCAACTGGAATTCGTCTCCGCCAATCCCACCGGCCCCCTGCACGTCGGCCACGGCCGCGGCGCCGCCTACGGGGCGAGTCTGGCCAATCTCCTGCGCTTTACCGGTTTCGACGTCCAGTGCGAATATTACGTCAACGATGCCGGGCGCCAGATGGACATCCTTGCCGCCAGCGTCTATCTGCGTTATCTGGAAGAACTGGGCGTCGCCCTGCCCTGCGCCTTCCCGGAGAATGCCTATCGCGGCGACTATGTGCGCGCCATTGCCGCCCACCTGCGCAGTCGGGAGGGGGATCGCCTGCAGCGCCCCGCCGGCGCCCTCGCGGGGCCGGCGGGCGAGGCCGATCCCGAGGCCGCCATGGACGCCCTCATCGCCCGCATCAAGACGGCGCTGGGCCCGGATTACGGTATTTTGCACAGTGCCGGCCTGGATGAGATCCTCGCCGACATTCGCGATGACCTCAGCGCCTTCGGCGTCCACTATGATCGCTGGTACTCCGAGCGCAGCCTCATGGACAAGGGGGCCGTGGCTGCGGCGGTGGAGCGCCTGAAGGCCGACGGCCATTGTTATCTCCAGGACGGGGCCCTGTGGTTTCGCGCCACGGCCTTTGGCGACGACAAGGACCGGGTGCTGCTCCGCGACAACGGTGCCTATACCTATTTCGCCTCCGACGTGGCCTATCACGCCGAGAAGTTCGCCCGCGGCTTCGCCCGCGTCATCGATATGTGGGGCGCCGACCACCACGGCTATATCACCCGGGTACGGGCCGCCCTGCGCGCCCTGGGCCTGGATGACAATCGCCTGGAGGTCCTCCTGGTCCAGTTCGCCATCCTCTACCGTGGCCAGGAAAAGATCTCCATGTCCACGCGCGCCGGTGAATTCGTCACCCTGCGCGCCTTGCGCGAGGAAGTGGGCAATGACGCGGCGCGCTTTTTCTACGTCCTGCGCCGCGCCGACCAACACCTGGACTTTGACCTGGAACTGGCGAAACGCCATTCCGAGGAGAATCCGGTCTATTACATCCAGTACGCCCACGCCCGGGTCTACTCCCTCCTGCGCCAGGCCGATGAGCGCAGCTTGAGCCGGCCGCCGGCGGAAGTGGACCTCAATCTCCTGCAGGAGGAACGGGAACTGGGCCTGGCCGACCTTCTCTGGCGTTTCCCCGAGAGCGTCACGCAGGCGGCGGGGGACCGCGAACCCCACCAGATCGCCTTTTACCTGCGGGAGCTGGCGGCGGCCTTTCATACTTATTACAACGCCACGCGCATCCTCGTGGAGGAAGATCCCTTGCGCCACGCCCGCCTCGCCCTCTGTACCGCCGTGGCCATCACCATCGCCAACGGGTTGCGTCTCCTTGGGGTGTCGGCACCGGAGCAGATGTAAGGAGCCATGCGCGACTACAAACGCCACACCAGCCGGCCTCTCCCCCCGGAAACGCCACATCCGATTCCGCCACGCCCGGCAGCGGAGAGCGAAAAGGAACCCGAACGGCGGGGCCGTCTCTGGCCATGGCTCTCCCTAGGAGTAGTCATTGCGGTCGCGGCCCTTGGCTGGGTGATCCATAGCCACCACCGGCAGGCCGTCCAGACTGCGCAAAGCGCCATCACCCATAGCCGACCCTCCCCCGCCGGCAGCGCCACGACCCCGGCAACGGTGGCCAGCGCATCCGCGCTGAGTGCGGTAACGGCCTCGGCACCCCTGGCAACAGCCACCAGCGCGGCGGCATCCCCCGTCAGCGCCGCCGCCAGCAGCAACGAGTTCACCTTTTACCAGATCCTGCCCAAAATGCAGGTGGATATTCCCGCCGACATCCTCGGCAGCGGTCCGGGCATCCCCAGCAGCGCGACCACCAGCACAGCAGCCGCAGCCAATCAGCCCGTCACCATTCAGGTGGGATCCTTTCACAACCGCGCCGAGGCCGTGGTGCTGCGCGACCGCCTCGCCCTCCTCGGCGTCTTCACCAACCTGCAAAGCGCCCAACTACCGCCCCATACGGAAGTATTCCGTCTCCGCACCGCCACCTATGATTCCCTGGCCGACGCCCAGCCCGCCCTCGCCAAGATCCGCAGCCTCGGTATCGCCCCCCTCCTCATCGGCGCGGCGGCGGCCACCGCCAGCGCCGCCTCCCCCAGCGGCAAGACCGTCAGCAGCCTTGGGCCGGTCCCTCCAGAGCAGTGACGGCGGCAGCGGGTGTGGCGCTGCCCGCCAACACCTGCTGCAGACCGGGCAGATAATAATTCACCGTTTCCACGGCATTGAGCAGATAGGGACGCAGCAGGGCGGTGCTGATCACCCCCTCGGGCACTTGCACGGCGTTCTTGAAATTGATCTCGCCATCCTCCAGATCCAGCTCGAAATTCCCCAGGGGCAGGCCGTAATTGGCGCGGGTGATATATTCCGCCACGGCCATCCGCTGCGCCGGAATCATTGCCAGCTTTTGCGGGCGAACATAAAAAAGCAGGCGGTCACGCTCGGCGTGGTAATGGCAAAAAATATCCACCACCCCATTGGGCAAGCGTAGGGCACAACTGATCACCGGCACGTCGGGCAACTGTGCAGCGTCCCAACCCAGTTCGTTGAACAGATCCTGGGCAACCGTCAAATGCGTCATGGTAGGCTTCCTTGGTGCAAAAATGCCTCAGCGAGGCGAAGAAAGGCGGCTTGATCCAGGGTCTCGGCGCGACAGCCGGGATCAATGTCCAATGCCAGCAGGGTATCAGCGGAAATGATCCCGCGCAGATTATTGGCAATGGTCTTGCGCCGCTGGGCAAAGGCCTTCGCCACCACCTGGGCAAAGGCCGGGCGCAAGGCCTCGGGCACCCGTGGCGGACGGTGCGGAATGAGGCGCAGGAAGGCTGAGTCCACCTTGGGCGCCGGAAAGAAATTGCCCGGTGCCACCGTAAACAGCGATTCCACGGCGCAACTGGCCTGGATCATCGCCGACAAACGGCCATAAGCCTTGCTCCCGGGCGCCGCCACCATGCGCTCCACCACCTCCTTTTGCAGCATGAAGTGCATGTCGCGCAGGACGTCGGCCTGGTCCAGCAGGTGAAAAATCAGCGGCGTGGCGATGTTGTAGGGTAGGTTGCCCACCACCCGCAAGCATTGCTCCCGCCCCCCGGCCAGTGCCGCGAAATCAAAGCTCAGGGCATCGGCATGGTGCACGCGCAGGGCGCCGGACCCTGCCAAGGCGCGGAGCCCCGCCAGCATGTCCCGATCCAGTTCCACCACATCCAGCCGGGACAGGCATTGCAGCAGGCCCCGGGTCAGGGCCCCGGGGCCCGGCCCGATTTCCACCACCAGGTCTTCACTCCGGGGCGCGATGGCGGCAATGATGCGCTGCACCACCTGGGGCTGCACCAGGAAATTCTGCCCAAAACGCTTTTTGGCACGGGGCAGGGGCGCCTCTTGCATGGTCAACGGTCCTTCATGATATAGTCCATCAACGCCTTTTGGCGCCACCAACGGAAAGTCTATGCACCTTGTGCTGCGTCTTGACGTCGGCGGTCAACCCATGGCCTGGGAAACCTGGGAGGAAGCCGCCGCCCACTATGTCCGTGGCAATGTTGCCTGGACCTTGGGGGATCCTTTCTTTACCGCGCATGGAGGCATATCCCGGCGCAATGGGATTCCGTCCCTCCTCGACATCCATCCCCTCATCGCGGTGCGTGGTCGTCACCAGGGCAAGATTCGTCCACCCGCCTTGTCCAACCATACCCTCTTCCACCGCGACCACCATCTGTGCCTCTACTGCGGCAAACATTACCCGGTTCGCGATTTGACCCGCGACCATATCATGCCCCTGTCCCGGCGGGGCAAGGACGTCTGGACCAACGTCGTCACCGCCTGCCGCTGGTGCAATAGCCGCAAGGACAACCGCACCCCGGAAGAGGCCAAGATGCCGCTGCTGGCCGTCCCCTTCACCCCCACCTGGGCGGAATATCTGCTGCTCAGCAACCGGCGCATCCTGGCCGACCAGATGGACTTCCTGCAGGCGCAGGTACCGGAGCGCTCCCGCCTGATCTAGCAACCTGTCGGAGTGGAGGCGGCTGATCTACCGCGCACCCCGGCAGTCCTAGCCGCAGGCTGCGGCGCGTCGATTCCGGACGATCTCCGCAGCCACGTCCACGGCGCGCAGCAGGCTGCCATGATCGGCCCGCCCGCTGCCGGCAATATCCAGGGCCGTACCGTGATCGACACTGGTGCGTACCACCGGCAAGCCGAGGGTGATGTTCACGGCCTCGCCAAAGGCATGATACTTGAGCACCGGCAGGCCCTGGTCGTGATACATGGCCAGCACCGCATCTGCGTCTTCCAGGTGATGGGGCGTAAAGATGCTGTCCGCCGGCCATGGCCCGCTGATGCTCAGGCCCTCCTGCTGCAGCTTACGGATGAGGGGCGCAATGATCTCCCCTTCCTCATGCCCCAGATGCCCGCCTTCCCCGGCGTGGGGATTGAGCCCCGCCACCAGGATGCGCGGCGCGGCAATGGCAAAATCCTCCTGCAACGAGCGGTGCAGCACCCGCAGGGTCGTCTCCAGGGTATCGGGGCGAATGGCGGCCGCCACCCGGGACAAGGGAAGATGGGTAGTCGCCAGGGCGACGCGCAGGCCGCGGCCGGCCAGGAGCATGACCACCTGGGCAACGCCGCAGTGCTCCGCGAGATACTCGGTATGGCCGGTGAAGGGAATGCCGGCATCATTGATGATGCCCTTATGCAAGGGCGCCGTGACCATGGCGTCGGCCTGGCCCGAGCGCAGCAGGTGCAGGGCCCTGTCCAGGGTCTGCAACACCGCCGGCGCGTTGGCAGGGTCCAGGTGCCCCGGCCGGCAAGGCCGGGCCAAGGGCACGTCCAGGCAGTAAAGGGTCCCTTTTTTCGGGGCCGGCCAGGGGTCGTCCTCCTGCCAGCGCTCCAGCCCCACGGGAAGACCGAACAAGGCTGCGCGGCTGCGCAAACAATGATAATCTCCCACCAGGAGCACCGGGGCCGGCAGCGGATGCTGACCCAGCAGCAGGGCGATTTCCGGGCCGATACCCGCAGGCTCGCCAACGGTCAGCACGATGCGCGGGACCGATTTCACGACGAAGCCGACAGCACCGGCAGGACTTCGACGACGCCCTCCGGCCCCTGCACCCGTTGGGGAATCTGCAGGACGCGCACGCGCAGGAAACGATCCCGGATATCCAACTCCAGGATATCATCCGCCGCCACCACACTGCCCGCCTTGGCCACGTGACCATTGATCTGTACGCAGCCCGCGGCACAGATTTCCTTGGCCAACGCCCGGCGCTTGATGAGTCGCGACATCTTGAGAAAGAGATCCAGGCGCATCAGGCGGTGACGGCGCGCAGGCTCGGGTCGAGGATTTCCACATAGGCGCCATCGCGGATGCGCCGCTGCCATTCCTCCATGCGCTCACGCACCATGCGATTGTAAAGCTGCATGCGCGCCGCCGCCATGACCTGCTGCTCACCCACGGGCTCCTGGCGCTGCCCTTGCGATTGCAGGAGATAAAGGCCATCGGCGGTGCGGATGGGGTCGCTGACGGCGTCCGGGGCGAGGGAGAGCAAGGTACGCTCCAGTACATCGGGCAGTTGACCCGGTGCCACCCAGCCCACTTCTCCCCCCTTGGCCGCTGTGGCCGGGTCCTGACTGTAGCTGCGAGCCAACTCGCTAAAGCGCGTCCCCCCCTCCAGCGCCTGCTGGATGTCGCGGGCGCGCGCCTCCGCCTCCTGCAATTGCAGGCCGTTGCCGGCGCGCAGGAAGATCACGGCCGCCTTCACCTCCGTTACCGTCGGCGCCGCGCGCTTCATATCGAGGACCTTGAAGATATGAAAGCCCGTGGGACCGGGGATGATGGGACTGATTTCACCCGCCTTCACTTGCAACAGGATCTGGGCGATGGAGGGCGGCAATTCACCCGCCTTCACCCAACCCAGGCGCCCGCCCTGGAGGGCATCGCGGCCATTGCTGACCGCCGTGGCCAGACGGGTAAAGCTCGCCCCCGCCACCAGTTGCTCGCGGATCTTTTCGGCCTGCTGGCGCGCCGCGCTCACGGCGTCGGGCGTGGGGTTGTCGGGGAGGGCAATGAAAATCTGCTGCAGATCGAAGCTGAGACCACCGATTTCCTTGAGCTGACTGGCAAAGGTCTTGACCTCGTCGGGACTGACATGCACCCGGCTCTCCACCTCCTGCTGGGTGAGGCGATCCACCAGAATGCGGTTTTTCAGGTCCGCGGTGAAGGTCTCCCAGGACTGGCCCTGATTGACGAGGGCCTGGCGCAATTGATCGGGGGTAAGATTGTTGGCCCGGGCGAGATTGGCAATGGCCTGATCCAAGGTCGCCTTGTCCACCTGGATACCGGCCCGATGGGCGATCTGCAGTTCGACATCCTGCAAGATCATCTGCTGCAGGACCTGGCGACGGAGGACATCCTCGGGCGGCATTTGGCCAGCGTCCTGGCCCTGCAGGCGGGCGCGAATGGCCTCTACCCGCTGCGCAAGCTGCGTGGAGGTGATGATCTCGTCATTGACCACGGCCACCACCTTGTCCAGGGTTTCCAGGTTGCTGGGGAGGGGCGTGACCTGGGGCGTCTGGCTGGAAGTCGCCGAAAAGGTCCGCTGCTCCGCCTGGGGCTGTGCCACCTGGGGCGCCGGGGCAATGAGGGTGTCGCGGTTGAGGAAGGGGGCTTCGGCCCAGCAAAAGCTCGGGGCCGTCAGCAGCGCGAGGCTAAGGGTAGCCAGGATTGGGCGGCGAGGTAAAAGCATCAAAACTCCATGCTGGCGCCCGGCACGTATTGGCCGAGCAGGCTTTGCGAGGCGTTGCCGAGGCTCGTAAGGCCGCGCAGCAAAATCTCAAAATAGACGGCGTTATTGGACTGACCGCCCAAGAGTATCTGGTGATACACCACCACACGGGCGGCCCAACAACCGCCATCATAGCCGATCCCCAGCAACTGCTCCAGAGGCTTTCTGTCCTTGACATCATACTGGTAACTGGCCAGGGCCTGCCAGTGCGGCGCCACCGGCCACGCGGCGGAGATGCCCGCCTGATCCACAAAATTCTGGGTGTAGCGGTAATCGAGGTTGATCACGCGATTGCGCCCCGGCAACCACTGCGCCCGCAAATTGAGGCGCTCGAAACGCTGCCAGCGCGAGGCTACCTGACTGCTGGCCAGGAAATTGAGATCGCTCAAAGGCGCAAAGACCCCTTCGAAGAAATAACTGGACTGCTGGGTTTGGGGCACCACATTGCCCGCCAGGTCGATCTGGTTGCGGTTGAAGTAGCGGATCTGCCCGATGGACCCCTGCCAGAGCTGGCGCCCGGCGGGGGTCAGCCAGGTGCCCGTCAGACCCAGCGCCAACAGATTGGCCGCGTTGATCCGGTCATTGCCGGTATACAGGAAATTATCCTGGAAGATCATGGGGAAGTTCTGGAAAGGCTGGCTGGCGTCGAAGTTGGGGATATTGCTCTGGTCCTTGGTGGGGATATAGAGGTACTTGAACATGGGCTGGAGCAACGCGGTGCTGCCATCCGCCCCGTAACGCACGAAATTCAGCCCGCCCTTGAGGCTCAGGGCCGGCAGGGTGCGGTTGATCACCCGCGGATACGGGTTGTTGCGCTGGATCTGGTAGCGGCTGTAATACAGCCGTGCCTGGGGCTCCAGGAAGCCCCAACCGCTGCTGAAACGCCAACCCAGCGTGGGGGTAAGGTCCAGCCGCTGGCCGATGGGCCCGGCGGCGGCATTGAAATAATCAAAACTGCTCCGCCAGTCGAAATAGCCGTTTTTCCCCAAACGCCAATAACCGTCGGCGAAAATATGGGGCAGTTCGGCATAGGGGGCGATACTGTTCGGCACCAGTTCCTGATAGCTCTGCAGGCTGATACCGGCGTTGATATGCGCGTTATTATAATACACTCCGCCCATGGAGGTGATGTACGGCGCATTGCCGATACCCCCGGCAAAATTGCTTCCAAAGCCCGATATACCGCCGAAATCCGAGAGGAAATTGGCGTAGCTGACCCGGTTGTAATTGATCGCCGCACTAAAACCATGGCCGAGATTCTGATTGTGCTGCCAGGAGACCGCCCAGAGGGTATTGCGGGTGAGCTGATCGTTGGGGAGAACATCCAAAAGCAGGGTGCCGCTATAGTCGGGCTCCAGGTAACGAAACTGGTTTTGCACCATGGCGCCGCGCTTGGTGAAGTAATTGGCGGTCAGGGTATCGTCCATATTGGGCGCGATATTGAAATAATAAGGGACACCCAGGGAGAATCCGTTGATGGTCGAGTTGCCGAAACTCGGCGTCAGGAAGCCCGAATGCCGCTCCAGGGGAAAACTGAAGCGCGGCAACCAGAACACCGGTATCCCCAAGGCATCGATGCGGGTGTTGTAAGTCGTGACCTCGCCGCTGTTCTGGTTGAGGTCGAGGCGGCTCGTCCACAATTCCCAGGCCGGCCTTGCCCCCTCACAGGTGGTGTAACAGGCCTCGTTGAGACGGTAGACCCCCTTGGCCAACTCCTGCCCCTGGGCGGCGTGGCCGTGGCCGTTCTGGGCCGGCAGCAGGTAGCGCGGCTGGACCACGATGCCCTGATTGGCCTGCAGGTGGATGGTGGCCTGCGGCGCGGCCGTGAGCAGGCCGGGACTAACCATGCGCACATGGCCTTGGGCAATGATCTCGTCCCGGGCCTGATCATAATGCACGGTATCGGCATAAACGCGGCGATCCCCATAGAGCACCTCCACATCGCCGCTGGCCGTCCAGTGACCGCTGCCCAGGCCCTGGACCTGATCGGCATAGAGCGTGACCGGCCCCTGTTCCGTCGCCCCATGGGCGAGGAGCGGCCAGCAAATGGCCGCAAGAATGGCCAGACGCGGCCGCGCCAGGCGCCGGGCCATGGCGCCCGTGGGGGCGGTGCCCCATTGCAGACTTCCCAGAGGACTTTTCATAGTGGCCTAAAATCGCACAGAATGCTTTTATGTCGCAATCGCATCCTGCATCTTTTTTCGCCCCACCGCATCCCAGCGAGCGCCGCACTGCCCAGCGGCACGCCTGGCTGCGCGCCCAGGGCCTCGATTTCGCCCGGGCCGAAGCCATCCCCGGCGACGCCAGCGGCCGCCGCTACTGGCGGCTGCCGGCCGACGGTCTAATCCTCATGGACGCGGCGCCGCCGGAAGACCCCTTGCCTTTTTTACGCGTACAGCGGCGTTTCCTGCGCCTGGGCCTGCGCGTACCACGGGTGCATGGGGCGCACCTAGGCCAGGGCTTCCTGCTGCTGGAGGATCTCGGCAGCCGGGACCTCAAGGCCGCCCTGGATGCCGGCGAGGATCCCGACACCTGGATGGCCCAAGCCATGACGATCATCATTGATCTGCAGGCCGGCAGCCGCCGGCAGAATCCGCGCCCTCCGCTGCCGTCCTTCGATGCCGCCCATATCGGCACCGAACTGTCCCTCTTTCGCGACTGGTACCTGGCACGCCACCTGGGTCTCGTCCTGGGACCGGAAACCCAAACGCGTCTCCATTCATGCTTCGCGCGGCTTACGGTCAACGCCCTTCGGGAGCCTCAAACCTGGGTCCACCGTGATTTTCACGCCCGCAACCTCATCTGCCTGGAGGATGGTGAATTGGGCGTCCTCGATTTCCAGGACGCCGTGCGGGGACCCGTCTCTTATGACCTCGCCTCCCTGCTCTGGGATCGCTACTGGGATTGGGGCAAGCAGCGACGTCGGGATTGGGCCATCCGCTTTCATCAGACGGCGCAGCGGCGCGGCCTGCCTCTGCGGGGACAGGGGGATTTCCTGCGCGATCTGGGGCGCATGGGTCTGCAGCGCAACCTCAAGATCCTCGGTATCTTCTGCCGCCTCGCCTACCGCGATGGCAAAGAGGAATATCTCCAATTCCTGCCCCGCTTCCGGGCCTATGTCTGGGAGGCCATGAAGGCAGACCCGGAGCTTCGCCCCTATCAGGCCGACTTCGCCCCGTGGATCTCATCGCCATGCGTGCCATGATCCTCGCGGCAGGCCGCGGCGAACGGCTGCGCCCGCTGACGGACCACACCCCCAAGCCGCTGCTGGAAGTGGGTGGCAAAGCCCTCATCATTCACCACCTGGAGGCGCTGGCGGCGGCGGGCATCCGCGAGGTCGTCATCAATATCGGTTATCTCGGCGACGCCATCATGGCCGCCCTGGGCGAGCGCCATGGTGCTTGCCGCATCCATTACAGTGACGAGCGCGACGGGATATTGGAAACCGGCGGCGCCATCGTCCATGCCCTCCCCCTCCTCGGGGACGGGCCCTTCCTCTTGGTCAACGCCGACATTTTCACCGATTTCCCTTGGGCAACCCTCCTGCAGGGGGATGACCGTCCCGCCCATCTCGTCCTCGTACCCAATCCGCCCCAGCACCGGCAAGGCGACTTCGCCCTCAGCGGCGCGCGAGTGGCTTTAGATGCGGAACACCGCCATACTTACGCAGGTATCGCCCGCCTGCATACGGACCTCTTCCGCCCTTACCCGGCACTGCGCGCGCCGCTGGCCCCCTGGTTGCGTCAATGGATCGCGGCAGGGCAGGTCAGCGGCAGCCTGTATCGCGGGATGTGGCTGGACGTGGGCACGACGGAACGCCTGCAGGCGGCGCGGGCCTGGTACACGGAGAAATAAACGTCATGGCCTTTGATCCGGAAGTAGTCCACAGCGCCGTCACCCTCGATACGGCCACCCGACAGACATTGCGGACGCAGTGGAGCAGCCTCATGGAACTGGCGGTATGGGGCGAGATCAAGAGCAGCCAGATCGGTCTGCTCCCCAAGCTGCGCAAACGGGCCCTGGACCTCGGCGAGAAATTGCGCTCCTATGCCGGCGACCGGCGCTGGATCCCGCACCCGCGCGAGCAGATCAAAAATGCCCTCAGCGGCAGCCTGCAGGTCCGGGAAGCCCTGGATAAGGTGGCAGAACTGGTGCAGGGAGTGGATGGCGGCAACGAGTGTGCGGCCTTCCACTCCGGTTGGGATGCCCTGCGCCGCACCCTGGAGGCGGATATCGCTCCGCGCGAGGCGCGCCTGGTCAGGCTGCTCGATGCTCAGTATCAAGAGGAAGTATAGGAAAAATCATGAAAATCATTTACGCGCTCGTCGTTATTGGCGCCCTCGCCGTTATTGCCGCCCTGGTCTGGTGGGGAAGGGAAGAAGAAGGGACCGTCGCCAACGACCAGTCCGTGCGTTGGTATCAGGCGCACCCCGACGCCCTGGCGGCGGAGAATCTCAAATGCTGGAAACTGGTCAGGAAAGCATCCTTTGCGGATGTGGACCAAGTGATGGCCGCCCATCCTCATTGCAAGATCGTCTACCAGGCCGTCGAAATACAGGATGGGGAGGGGGAACAATGAGCGTATTCCCCAGCGACGCACGCAGTTCCCCCACAAGTGCAGAATCGCTCTGCCGGCTGGGACGGGAAGTGCTGCGCCTGGAAGCCGCCGCAGTAGCCGCCCTGGAGGCCCGCATTGACGGTCAATTTGCCCATGCCTGCGAAATCCTCCTCGCCTGCCCGGGACGCATCGTGGTGAGCGGCATGGGCAAGTCGGGCATCATCGCCAAAAAGATTGCCGCCACCCTGGCCAGCACCGGCAGTCCCGCCCTCTTCCTCCATCCGGCCGAAGGCAGCCATGGCGATCTCGGCATGCTGACCCGCCAGGACTGCCTCCTGGCCCTCTCCAATTCCGGCGAGACTGCGGAACTGCTGGCCATCCTGCCCGTGGCCAAACGCCTGGGCGTCCCCCTCCTTGCCATGACCGGCAATCCCCAGTCCACCCTGGCGCGGGTCGCCGATTGCCACCTCGACTGTGCCGTGGAACGCGAGGCCTGCCCCCTCAATCTCGCCCCCACCGCCTCCACCACCGCCACCCTCGCCATGGGCGACGCCCTGGCCATGGCGCTCCTGCAGGCCCGCGGTTTCTCCGCCGACGACTTCGCCCTCTCCCACCCCGGCGGCAGCCTGGGCAAACGACTGTTGCTGCGGGTCCAGGATCTCATGCATTGCGGCGCGGCCCTGCCCAAGGTCGCGCCCGCCACCCCCCTCCGCGAGGCGGTGCTGGAAATCAGCGGCAAAGGGCTGGGGATGACCGCCGTATGCGATGACCAGGAGCGGATTCTCGGCATCTTTACCGACGGGGATCTGCGCCGCGCCCTGAGCCGGGAACATGATCTCTGGGATCAGCCCATGGCCGAACTGGCCCACCCGCACCCGCAGACCATCGCCCCCGAGGCGCTGGCGGCGGAAGCCCTGGCCATGATGGAAAAACACCGCATCGGGGCGTTGCTGGTGGCAGGCAGTGACGGCCGTTTGCTGGGCGCATTGAACATGCACGATCTCCTTCGTGCAGGCATCGTATGAAGGAGCAGCCCATGGCCGAAGCCAGTCCGGAGATCCTCGCCGCAGCCCGCCGGATCCGCCTCCTGATCCTCGATGTGGACGGCGTGCTCACCGACGGCCGCCTTACCCTGGATGCCGACGGCAATGAAAACAAGACGTTCCATGTGCGCGACGGACACGGCATCAAGCTGCTCCATGCCCAGGGCACGGAGGTGTCCATCATCACCGCCCGCCACTCCCCGGCCCTGGCCTACCGCGCCCACGAACTGGGTATTCATCGCGTCTACCAGGGCTATCAGGACAAGTGCCTGGCCTACACCGAACTCAAGATCTCCCTGGGGCTGGAGGATGAAGCGGTCGCCTACATGGGTGACGACCTGCTCGACCTCCCCATCCTCATTCGCGCCGGTCTGGCAGCCGCCCCTGCGGACGCCCATAGCGAAGTCCTGAAACGTGTCCACTGGCACAGCCGCCTAGGCGGTGGGAGGGGCGCCGTGCGCGAACTCTGCGATCTTCTGCTGCAGGCCCAGGGCCACTGGTCCACCATCCTGCAAGGCTATCTGGAGCGCGAGCCGCGATGAGACCCCTGCACCTGCCCTCGCCGGGGCTGCTCCTCCTCAGCCTGGGGCTGGCCGCCGCGGTCTGGTTCTCGTGGCCCAAGCATCCCTTGCCGCTCCCCCGCATCGACTGGCATGGCCAGATCCGCCGCGGCGACCAGGCCGCCGAAGACGTGATCATGCGCCAGTACACGGCAACAGGCGCTCTCGACCTCCTGGCCACGGCGCAAACGGCCTGGCATGATCCGGAAAATCATGAAACGCTGCTCCGCGGCATCACGGTGCGGCGTTTCCGTGCCAACGGGACCATGGACCTGCAGGCCGAGCATGGCCGGATGGATGATCGCAGCCGGCTGTTGACCCTCTGGGGCCATGTCATCGCCGGCATGCCGCCGGACACCCGGCTCCTCACCGAGAGGGTGCATTACGATCCGCGAACAGGCATCATCACTACCCGGCAGGCGGTGCGCCTGGAGCGCGGCGCCAACTGGATAACGGGAGTGGGCCTGTGGGCCTCGGTGAAGGCGGAGCAAATGAACATCCTCCATGATGTACGAGGCGTCTATGCGCCATAAGGGACTCTTTTTACTATTGATCACCTGCGCAGCGGCCAGTGCCTGGGCAGCCCAGGCACCAGCGCTGAACGGCGGCCTGGGCAAAGGCCCCGTCCATATCAGCGCCGATAGCCTGCATGCCGAAAACCAGCCGCGCCAGCAGGCCGTCTACACCGGCAAGGTGGTCATGACCCAGGGCGACGTGGTCATCAACGCCCAGACCCTGACCATCGACGCCGCCCAAGGCAAGATCCAGAAGGCCACGGCCGTCGGCAGTCCCGTCACCTTCACCATGTCCGCCGCCCAGCGCCACGGCTACGGCAACATCCTCGTCTACCTGCCCGACAGCGCCGAGATCATCCTCACCGGCAACGCCCATCTCTGGCAGGAGAAAAACGAGGTCAGCGGGGAGCGCATCGTGTATTTCCTGCAGGATCAGCAAACCCGGGTGACCGCCGTCCCGGGGCAACGCGTGCAGTCCGTGTTCTATCCGGCGGCAGCCAACCGCTCCGCAAGCGGTAATGGCAAGAAGCCATGAACGACAGGCTGGTGGCCCAGGGACTGGAAAAAGGCTATCGCCGCCGCACCGTCGTGCGCGACGTCTCCCTGGAGGTGGGGGCGGGAGAAGTGGTGGGCCTCCTCGGCCCCAATGGCGCCGGCAAGACCACCACCTTTTACATGATCGTGGGGCTGGTGCGCCCGGATCGCGGCCACATCCTTCTCCATGATCGCGACATCACCACCCTGCCCATGCACCAGCGGGCGCGTATGGGGCTGGGTTATCTGCCCCAGGAGCCTTCGGTTTTCCGGCAAATGAGCGCCGCCGACAATATCCTCGCGGTCCTGGAAACGCTGCCCCTCGACGGCGTGGGGCGGGCCGAGCATCTGGAACGGCTCCTCAGTGAACTGCACCTGCAGGCCCTGCGCGACACCAAGGGGCACAGCCTCTCGGGCGGGGAACGACGGCGCGTGGAGATTGCCCGGGCCTTGGCCCTCGAACCCCGGTTCATACTTCTGGACGAACCCTTCGCCGGCATCGATCCCATTTCGGTCCTGGAGATCCAGCGGCTGATCCAGGACTTGCGGGATCGCGGTATCGGCATCCTCATCACCGATCACAATGTGCGCGAAACGCTCGGGATCTGTGAACGCGCCTACATCCTCCATGATGGCATGGTCCTCACCGCCGGCAGCCCGCAGGAGATTGTCAATGACGCCATGGTGCGTAAAGTCTATCTGGGAGATCAATTCCATATCTAAGTTGAAGAGATCATGAAGCAAGGTCTAGAACTCAAACTCGGCCAACATCTGGCCATGACCCCCCAACTGCAACAGGCTATTCGTCTGCTGCAGCTTTCTACGGTGGATCTGCAACAGGAAATCCAGAGCATGCTGGAGAGCAACCCGCTGCTGGACGAGGAGGCTAGCGGAGACGTGGCCGGCGAGGAAGCGACGGGTGCTCCGGAGCCGGGTACCGCCATGGATCAGGACCGCCAGATCGACCTCTCGGCCGACGCCACGCTCCCGGAAGAACTGCCCCTCGACAGCCAGTGGGACGACGTATTCGACCTCGGCCTCCCGGCCACGGCTGCCGCCCCCGACGAGGATCTTCCCGACTTTGAATCCCGCAACAGCAACCCGCAAAGCCTCCAGGATTATCTGCGCTGGCAGGCCAATATGACCCATTTCACCGGCAGCGAACGCAATATTGCCGAAGTCATCATCGACTCCATCGATGAACGGGGCTATCTCGGCACCGATCCAGGTGAGATGGCGACATTGCTCGATGTCGGTGAAGAACAAATCCGTGCGGTGCTGCAGCAGATCCAGCAATTCGACCCACCCGGAGTGGCGGCGCGCGACCTCAGCGAATGCCTGGCCCTGCAATTGCAGGCGTTGGCCGACAGCGAGGGCAGCGCCGCCCTCGCCCTGCGCATCGTCCGGGAGCATCTCCAGACCTTGGGCCGCCATGATTATGCGCGGCTCTGCCAGGTCCTCGGCGTCGATGAGACCGCCCTCCGCCCCGCCCTTGCCCTCATCGCCTCCCTCAACCCCAAGCCGGGAGAGAACATCGGCGGCGAGAGCACCGAGTATGTCATCCCCGATGTCATCGTCCGCCGCGTGGGCGCGCGGCTGCGCGTCGAACTCAACCCCGAGGCCATGCCGCGCTTGCGCATCAACCGCCATTACGCCGACATGGCCGGCGGCAAGGACGCCACCCACAAATATATCCAGGACCACCTCAACGAGGCGCGCTGGTTCATCAAAAGTCTGCAAAGCCGCCAGGAAACCGTGCTCAAGGTGGCCAGCGCCATTGTCGAGCGGCAGAAAGACTTCTTTGAGCACGGCCCGGAATCCATGCGCCCCATGGTCCTGCGCCACATTGCCGAAGCGGTGGAGATGCATGAATCCACGGTCTCGCGGGTCACCAACCAGAAATACATGATCACTCCCCGCGGACTCTTCGAATTCAAGTATTTCTTTTCCAGCCACGTCAGCACCGACAATGGCGGCGCTGCCTCGGCCACTGCCATCCGCGCCCTCATCATCAAGCTCATCCAGGCCGAAGACCCGCGCCATCCCCTGAGTGATGCGGAGATCGCCAAAATCCTCGCCGATCAGGGCGTGCAGATTGCCCGGCGCACGGTGGCCAAGTATCGCGAAGGGGAAAACCTTCCCCCCGCCAGCCAGCGCCGGCGCCTGTGAAACCGGTGCGCGAGAAAGGCTGCATGAAACGGGCGAAGGCGGTACACTGGACACTCCAGCCCCTGGCAGCAACGGGGACGAACACGTCAACCACCATTGCGAGGAGGGAACCATGCAACTCACCATCACCGGACAACACCTGGACCTCACCGATGCCCTCAAAAGCTATGTCACCGAGAAACTGGGGCGCGTCGACCATTATTTCGATCATGTCATCGACGGTCACGCCGTACTCCGGTACATGGCCCACGAAAAGCTCTCCAATTCCGCAGAAGTGACGGTGCATGCCCCGGGCCATACCTTCCACGCCGAGAGCGAGGATCAGGATATGTATGCGGCCATCGACCTGCTCGCCGACAAGCTGGAGGCCCAGGTGCGCAGCCACAAGGAGAAGCTGACGGACCGGCGTAACGATCATCAGGTGCCGCTCACGGCGGCCGCCGAGACGGACTGATCGCCATCATGGCAGCCCTTGAGATTCCGGTGGCGGCCATTCGTCTCGATGCGCCGCTGCGCACCGGCGCCGAGGCGCTGACCGCCCTGGCCGAACTCCTGGCGCCTGCGGCGGGACGCCCCGCAGCCCAGATAGCCCAGGCGCTGCAGGAGCGGGAAGGCCAGGGTTCCACGGGCATCGGTCACGGCGTGGCCCTTCCCCATGCCCGCCTGGAAGGCCTCACGGAGGTGGCCATAGCCGCCCTGCGCAGCGCCAGGGGGCTGCCCTTTGCCGCGCCCGATGGGGAGGATGTGCAATTGTTCATTGCCGTCCTCGTCCCCAGAAGCGCGCCCACCATCCACCTCGAAACCCTTTCCGCCCTCGCCGCCCGCCTGGCCGATGCCGGGCTCCGGGAAAGGCTGCGCAGTACCGGCGATGCCACCGATTTTCAGCAGCAACTAATAGCAGCCCCTGCAGGGTGATGCCCGTGTCGTTCCCACTATGCCCCAGCCAAGGGGGCACCATCCCGTCGGCGGGGAGGGAATAGCTCTATGCCGCTGCAACCCCTTGAGCGTCGGATTACGCTGCGCACGCTCTATCACGCCATGCGTTCGGATCTGCGCTGGCACTGGCTACAGGGTCAAGAGTTGGGTGAGCGCTTCCTCAGCGGCGATCCTTGGGCCGACCAGGACGCCGGCGGCGCCGCCCTGGTCGGCTTCTTCAATTTTATCCGCCCCCACGCCATCCAGGTGCTGGGACGGACCGAACTGGCATACCTGGAACAAAGCGGCGAAGGGATCGATCATTTTTTCCCGCCGGCGCTCCTGGCCCTGGTCATCGGCGAAAGACAGCCGGTGCCGGCCCTCCTCCTGGAGCAGCTCCGGCAAAGGAACATCGCCCTCTTCGTCACCCATCTGGGAGCCCGGCATGTGCTCTCGCGTCTGCAGCATTACCTATATCGCGTCCTGGCGGCACGGCAACTGGTCCATGGCGTACTGGTGGACGTCCTCGGCCTCGGCATCCTCCTGCAGGGGGAAGCCGGCATCGGCAAAAGCGAACTGGCCCTGGAACTGGTGAGCCGCGGCCATCGTCTCATTGCCGACGACAGCGTGCTCTGCATTCGCACCGCACCCGATGTAATCAGCGGCGAATGCCCCCCGCCCCTGCGCAACTTCCTCGAAGTGCGGGGCCTGGGGATCATCAATATCCGCGACCTCTTCGGCGCCGCGGCCATTGCCCGTTCCAAACGGGTACGCCTCGTGGTGGAGATCAAGCGTATGGATGACACGGAAATGGCGGATATGGACCGTCTGCAAGGCGCCGTCGGTCACCTTGACATCCTCGACGTCCTGCTGCCGCTGCTGCGGCTGCCCGTGACACCGGCCCGCAATCTCGCCGTGCTGGTGGAAGCCGCGGCGCGCAGCCAGTATCTCAAGGAGTCCGGGGTCGACATGCTGGCCGATTTCGATGCCCAGGTACGGCGCGCCGCTGCGGAGGAATGAATGGAAGCACGGGACTTCATCATTGTCAGCGGGCTCTCGGGATCGGGCAAGTCCACCGTTCTCCAGGCCCTGGAAGACCAGGGCTACTATTGCGTGGACAACCTCCCCGCCACCCTCCTCGCCGACTTTGGCGGCGAGCTGACCCGGCGCGGTGAAAAGCCGATGCTGGCCGCCGTCAGCATCGACGTGCGCAATCGCGAATTTCTCGCCGCCCTGCCCGCCGCCCTCGCGACCCTGCGCAGCCGCCACGGCCTGCGCCCGCGCATCCTCTTTCTGGAGGCCGACGAGGCCACACTGATCCGCCGCTACAGTGAAACCCGTCGCCGCCATCCCCTCACCGATGCGGGCGGGGGCGAGCTGAGTCCCGCCGGGGCCCTGGTGACGGTGCTGCGGCGGGAGCGGGAGATGGTCCAGCCCCTCCTGGACGTCGCCGACAAGCGCCTCGACACCTCGCAGATCAACACCCACCAGTTGCGCCTGCGCGTCCAGGCCTGGAGCCTCGCCTCCCGCCATTACGGCGGTCT
>NZ_RIZI01000177.1 GCF_003721225.1 Acidithiobacillus sulfuriphilus
ACCGGTCATGGCGGTATTGAAACAGATTTCGCCCACGGCAAGTCCTGCCGCGCCAAAGCCCGTTCCGCGAAAGATGCTACCGTCTGCTAATGCCAGAACCGCCTGCACGCCCTACCTCGCCGCCAAGTGGATGCAAAAAAGGGGAGGGGGTCCCCTCCCGCATGGATTCCCGTCATTGTAAGGAGGGGATAGACAGCGGTCAACGTTGCGTCTTGCCCGGGGAGTCTGTGCTTGTAGACCTGCCATCTGCCAGCCGACGGCTATTTTTGAGGATCAGCGCAGCAGCGCTGCCTGTCCGGGCCGACAACGGGTCTGACTCGGGCGTGGGCCTTTGGCCGCAGCTTGGCGGACCAATTCGTCCTCGTCCGCGCAAAGCCGCGTCCGCTGCTCTGCGGTAAGCAGTGGATTGCGGGCGATGGCGTAGCGCACGTTGGGATCGGGATCGCCTGCGAAGCGCGCCACCTGGTCGGCCGTAAGATCCGGCCGTTTGGCCAGACAGAGGCGGATGACATAGTCCTGGTCGGCGGCCAGTTCGGCGACCTCGGTGGGGCGCAAATCGGCCCGCCGCGCAAAATAGCAGCGGGTTTGCATCCATTGCTCGCGCAAGAGCAGCGGCCGCAGCGCCTCGGGCAGCTCAGCGCTGAGTGCCCAGCGCATTCTTTCGTCCAGAGAGAGGGTGCGCCATTGCTGAGCGTCCATGCTTTTTCCTTGGGCTTGATCCGGTATATATCTTGGGAAGAGGAGTTCTGCCGCAAGTATTGCGTCGGAGTTTTTCACATCTCCCACTGGTCTTTCAATGCGATTTATTGTTCACGCCAGCGGCTGGGCGGCCGGTATTTCGCCCGCCTTGTTTCCTTGCCTTCGTCCGGAGCAAAGGCAGTCTCGGGACGGGGCGCGGTACTTGCGGTTAGCCATGCGTGGGTGTTAATTTGCCCCCAATACTTAGCCATTAATAGGAATGAAAGTATATATGAAAAAACTTATAGATATGGAGAGTGCCGGCATGGCAGGCCATCCGTTTACCAGAAAGAACCGTGGATAATAATATCCACTGATGTTGAATATCCGGTCCGTCTTTTCTGCCGGATGCAATATCCCCTAAGACACTGCGGAATGTCTGCATTTTGCCCAATGCGAACTCCCATCCATGTCCATGCTGCGCGAAGAAATGGTGCGGCATGCGCATCCCCCGCTGGAGCGAGGGATTTGCAGCCTTCCGCCTAGCCCATAGCCGCTGAGGTCAATCATGATGAATATACGCACACTTCCCGATAGAGCGAAAGCCTTTGGCGCACTGCGCATCCTGTTCGGCCTGATCTGGGTGCTGAATACCTTTTTGCAGGCCAACAGCGCTTATGTCGATCAATTCCTCCACAGCTTCCATGCCGACTGGGTAAGCGGGCAGCCGGTCTGGCTGGCGTACTACGGCCACTGGATGGCAGCCCTGGTCACCCAGATCGGTCCAGCACAGGTGGCCTGGGCGAGCGTCGGGCTGGACGGGCTGCTGGCCGTGACGCTGCTCACGGGCATCGGTCTGCCCTTCATGGCCTGGGTAGGAGTGGTCTACAACCTCTGGCTCTGGTCTACGGTAGGCGGGTTGGGCGGTCCCTATACGGCAGGGGCGACGGACCCCGGCACCGCCATTATTTATGCCTTGTGTTTCCTGCTGGTCATCTTCAGCCGTTCCTGGGAAGGACTGAGTCTGGTCCACGGCACGCGGCGGCCCGTTTCTCTCCGAGCCATGGCCTTTGGCCGGATCCTGTTCGGCCTGCTCTGGCTCTTTGACGCCTATTGGAAATGGCAGCCTTATTTCCTCACCCATTCCGTGACCTATCTGCAGCAGGCCCAGGCCGGCCAGCCGGCCTGGATTGCGGCCTATATCGGCTTTTTCATTGCGCTGATTCAGGCGACGGGGCCGATGCTTTTCGGCCTCTTTGCAGCGGTGGTGGAAAGTGTCATTGGCCTGGCCCTGGTATTCGATCGGGCCTTACGCTGGGTCATCCCCATCGGCGCTGCCTACAGCTTTGGGCTGTGGACAACGGCCGAGGGCTGGGGAGGGCCCTTCGGTCCGGGCTATACCGGTAACAAGGGCGATGTGCTGGGGACCACGATCATCTACATGCTGGCCTTTTTCTTCCTCGCTGTCTGGGTGTTCCTGACGGACCATCCGGCCCCACAGCCGGCGGCCAAGCGCAGCCGTTCCCGCCCCGCCTAGCCGGGCGTTGGCGCCGCCATATCGAAGAGCAGGACCTTGGGGCGGCCAGTGCATGGTGCAGGCGCAGGCTGACGCCCACATCGCCGGCACCAATGATGCTGCCGTTCCCCATGCTGTCCCGATGCTCCTGCCGGCCGCTCAGGACGTAAGTGATGATCTCCATATCGCGGTGCGGATGCATGGAAAAGCCCGCTGCTGGGCCGATGAGGTCGTTGATGACGCACAGGTTGCCAAAGCCCATGGCCTCTGGATCCTGGTAGTCGGCAAAAGAAAAACTGTGGGCGCCGTCGAGCCAGTCCGTGTGGCTGCGACCGCGACCGGCGGCCGGACGGTAGCGGATATCAGGCAACTCCTCGGCCATCAGGCCTTCTCGTAGTGTGATGGGCAGGTCTTGAGTCGGCATCTGCCGGCCAGGATTTGTCCGGGGCGCGGGCGCCGTAGGGGGCCTTTCCACCAAAAGCCATGCGCTACGGTCACCCATGTCCACTGTGACACATGCTGTGTGACACACGCTGGGATTTCCATCAGCCAAGCCTGGCGCGATCCATGCTGCCTTCCCCCTGCGATTTCCAAGCAATGGCACCCATGCAACCCTTGTTGACATGAACAAATTTTGAACTAAAATTAATCAATAATAAGTATAAATATGTTATTAATATTACTATTTACTAAATTTCATCAAAGAGGAGGTCCACATGAACAAGTTCTTGTTCGGCACCGCCATCATGGCCATGACCATGGCCTACGGGATTCCTGCGGCCAATGCGTCATCTCCACCACTCGGACTTCCTCCCGTACCCATCCCGGCGGACAATCCGCAAACCCCGGCCAAGATCGCCCTGGGGGACAAGCTGTTCCATGACGCGCGCTTCAGTTCCACCGGTACGATCAGTTGCGCCAGTTGCCACGCCGACGCCAAGGCGTTCACCGATCACCTGCCCGTCGCGGAAGGTGTGCACAAGCTCAAGGGTACCCGCAATACCCCCACCATCATCAACGCCGCTTATTTTCATTTGATGTTTTGGGATGGCCGCGAACCCAGTCTGGAAGCACAGGCCAAGGATCCCATGGTGAATCCCGTGGAGATGGGGCTCAAGAACCACGAGCCGGTGCTGAAGATCGTGCGTACGGATCCTGCCTACCAGACCATGTTCAAACAGGTGTTCGGGGTGACGGGAAATCAGGTCACCATGCAGCAGGTGCTCATGGCCATCGCGAGTTTCGAGCGGAACGTGGTTTCCGGAGGCAGCCCCTTCGACCATTACGTCTACGGCGGCGACAAAAAAGCCATGTCGCCGGCCGCCGTCGCGGGCATGTCTCTTTTCCAGAACAAGGGGCGTTGCGTGGACTGCCACACCATGAACACCACCTATGCCACCTTCACGGACAACCGTTTTCACAATCTCGGCATCGGTTCCAACGAGCTGGGCACCAAAAAGATGCAGCAACTGGCCATGGCCTTTTTGGCGAACAAGGCGCACCGGAAAGAGGTGGACACGACGGTGCTGACCAACAAGGACATGTCCGAGTTGGGCCGTTTCGCGGTTACCGGCCAACTCAACGACCTCGGGGCATTCAAGACGCCGATCCTGCGCAACGTGGCCGTGACTGGGCCCTACATGCACAACGGCAGCCTCAAGTCCCTCATGGACGTCGTGAATTTTTACAACAACGGCGGGGTGGTGAAGAAAGGGGAAAAAGCCACAGTGTTCCAGAGCGGCGGGATCCGCCCGCTGGGGCTGACGGAAAAGGAAAAGAAGGAATTGGTCGCCTTTCTGGAAGCGTTGACCAGCCCGCAATACGCAAACGACGGCCCCAAGAGCCCCGTCGCAGCCAGTCGTTGAGGAGAAGATCATGAAAGCAAGCATGGATCGACGCAGTTTTTTGAAAGGGGCCGGCACGCTCGCCCTCGGGGGCCTGATTCCGCTCAATTTGATCGAAGTGGCCTTCGGCAAGGATAACCCGCAGAATTTTACCTTTGGCTACATCTCCGACTCCCATCTCACCCACATCAAGGGCACCCAGTTTGTGCGCAACTGGGATCACGGGCTCCGCCGGGCCGTCGCCGAAGTCAACATGATGGACCCCAAGCCCGACTTCGTGGTCTATGGCGGCGATATCGCCCAACTGGGGAAAAAGGAGGAAATCGACCACGGCCTGGAAATGCTGTCGGCCATTCGCAATAAAATGCATTACGTGATGGGCGAGCACGACTACTACCTGGACCTGGGCAAATACTGGGAATCCCAACTCGGTCCCCAGTGGTACAGCTTCGACCATAAGGGCGTGCATTTCGTCGTGCTGAACAGCATCCTCACCTATCCCGACTGGACCTACAAGCGCTGGCCCAGCGCCCGGGAGCGCATGCACCAGATGGCGCGCCTGGACAATCCCCAGGGCTCGCCCTTCATGGTCGGAGAGGCGCAGCGGGCATGGCTGCAACAGGATCTGGCCAAGGTGAGCAAGGACACGCCCATCGTCGTCCTCTCCCACTCTCCCCTGTACAAGATCTACAAGGGCTGGAATTTCTGGACCGAGGATGCCGAGCAGGTCCAGGCGCTGCTCCAGCCGTTCCGGAAGGTCACGGTCATCCACGGCCATGTGCATCAGGTCCTCTACAACCAGATCGGCAACATCAGCTTTTACGCGGTGATGTCCACCGCCTGGCCCTGGCCCTATGCCAACACCTACACCCAGGCCAAATCCCTGGTGCCCAAGCTCACCGTGCCCATGAACCGGGCCGACCCCTTCCACGAGCGCGACGCCACCGGCTGGACATCCTTCGATCTCGCCAACGGCCACGTGGACACCCATTACCAGTTATGGAGCAATACCGACCGCACGGTAGCCTTCAATATGCGGGACGGGAAACCGGAGGATACGGTGTATCAGCCCGAAGACCAACGTATTCCCCCGCAAACCCAATACTAGGCCAAGGAGCGATGTCATGAACTACAAGCACACCCGTTTCTTCCTCTCCTTGACCCTGGGCCTCGGCCTGGGCCTGGCGGGGAGCGTCAATGTCCAAGCGGATGAATTCACCAAGGCCGATCTGGAACAATGGCAACAGGACTTTACCTGGACGGTCAAGAAAGGCGAACGGCTATTCCACAGTCCCTTGGGCAGCAACACGGTTTCCTGTGACCAGTGCCACCCCAACGCCGCCAATACCCACCCCGAAACCTACCCCAAGTTTCAAAAACAACTGGGGCGGGTGGCCACCCTTGGCGACATGATCAATTGGTGCATCCAGAACCCTGCCCAGGGCAAGCCCATGTCCCTGGACGACCCGCGCATGATCGCCTTGGAAGCCTACATTACCTACGAACGCCGGGGCGTGCCCCTGGCACCGGGCAAACACTGAAACTCCGGTAGGGATGGCTCATGGCCGGGCGGCATCCCGCCCGGCTCCCCACTCAGCCAAAGAGCTTGCGGGCAATTTCGGCCACATGCCGACCCTGGAAGCGGGCGATGCCGAGTTCATTGGCGCTGGGCTGGCGGCTGCCGTCGCCCTTGGCCAGGGTGCCGGCGCCATAGGGGGAACCGCCGGTGATCTCATCCATGTTCAGTAACTCCTGACAACTATAGGGCACGCCCACCACGATCATGCCCTGATGCAGGAGGTAGGTGTGGAAGGAGGTGATGGTGGTTTCCTGGCCGCCGTGCTGGGTGGCGGTGCTGACGAAAACGCTGCCCACCTTGCCTACCAGCTTGCCCTGCTGCCAAAGATTGCCGGTACGGTCGAGGAAATTGCGCATCTGTCCGGTCATGTCGCCGAAGCGGGTCGGTGTACCAAAGATAATGGCGTCGTAATCGGCAAGCTCATCGGGATGGGCCTCGGGAGCGGGCTGGCCGGTCTTGGCATGGATGGCGGCCAGGGTTTCGGTGGGCATGCTTTCGGGTACCCGCTTGATGGTGACGGCGCTGTCTGCCACGCTGCGGGCGCCATCGGCCACGGCTCCGGCCATGCTTTCCACGTGTCCCCAGGTGCTGTAATAGAGAATCAGGATCTTGCTCATCTGTTTACTCCTTGGTGCGTGCGGATGTTGCTTGCCCTAGTAGAGCGCACGCAGTATATTTTGTGAAGTAGGTACTGAAGAGTAACCAAGGCGTGGCGCGACAGACCCGACAAGATACGACCTGCCCCATGGATGCCTTGCTACGTTTGCTCATGGGGCCGTGGACCACTTACATCCTCTGGGTGCTGCGCCAACGGGGACCGCTGCGCTTCGGCGCGCTGAAACGCGAGGTCGGCGGTATCTCGGCGCGGATGCTGACGGAGCGCCTGCGCATGCTGGAGCAGGCCCAGGTCATTTTCCGGGAGCACCATCCCAGCATTCCTCCCGAGGTCACCTATGGGCTCAACGCCCGCGGCCAGGAATTGGGTAGCGTGCTGGATGCCTTGGACAGCTTGGCCAGGCGCTGGGCCGCCGAAGACGGGAGGACCCATTGATGCAGGACGCGCTGACGCAGGTCTGGGCCTGGATGAACCGCCCGCTGCCCTTGCCGGGCAATCTCGCCATGCATCCCCTGGGCATCGGCGAATTTCTGCTCATCCTCATCTTCCTATGGTGGGGAGCGGCCTGGCTGCGGCGTACCCTGCGGCGACTGCTGAGCCGGCGCCTGGATCATGCCACGGCCTATGCCATATCCCGCGTCACTTATTACCTGTTCATTGCCCTCGGCCTCCTGGTGGCGCTGCAGACCATCGGCGTCAATCTCAGCAGCTTGGCCATCTTCGGCGGCGTGGTGGGCGTGGGCCTGGGTTTCGGCCTGCAGAACATCTTCAGCAACTTTGCCTCGGGGCTGATCCTGCTTTTCGAGCGCAGCATCAAGGTGGGTGACTATGTTCAGCTCAAGGAAAACGGGATGCATGGCGAGGTGAAACAGCTCGGCGTGCGCTATACCCGGGTGATGACGAACGATCATGTGGACATCCTGGTGCCCAATTCCCAGTTCATCAACGGCGACGTGATCAACTGGAGCCTGGATGAGCCCCTCATGCGCCTGCACATCCCCTTCCGGGTGGCCTATGGCACCGACCGGGAGCGCTTGCGCGAACTGGTGATCGCCACCGCCCGTTCCGTGGACACGACGGTGGCCGACGGCATCCACGAGCCCAACCTGTGGATCACGGCCTTTGCCGATGCGGGTTATGACTGCGAGATGATCGTCTGGGTGGGGCGCGATGGTCTAACCCGCCCCGGCAATACCCGCGCCCAATACAATTGGGCCCTGGCCGAGACATTGGAACGGGCCGGCATCGAAATCCCGCGCCCGCGCCAGGAGGTGGTGCTAGCGGGGGCAGGGGCAATGATGGCCCATCAGAGCGGGGCCACCTCTTCTTCCGCCTCTTCCACATAACTGCGCGGACTGCCGGGAGTCACTATGGCGCGTGGTGGAATGAGGAAGGCGTAGGCCATCAGCGCCGCCAGCAGGCAGAGCCACATGGACAGGCGCAGCAGGTTGTCGATGCTCAGGGTATTGGCCTGGGCCGCTACGAGCCCGGCCAGGGTCGGCGCGGTCATGGCTGAACTGTTGCCGTAGGCCAGGAGATGCTCGCGGAAGGCGTTGCTGGCCAGCGCACCGTCACGAATGGCATACACGCTGATCAGGCTCACCCCGATGTTGGCACTGAAGACCCGGATGAAATTGCTGGTGGTGGCGGCCTTGGGGATGTCTTCGGCGGGAATGCCGGAGAGAATGATCATGGTCAGGGGCACAAAGAGCATCCCCAGGCCCAGCCCGAGCAGCAGCATGGGCCAGAAGATCTCGGCTAGGCCGCTTTGTGGGCTGAAGTAGCCGCTGCCATAGGCGGCGGCAAAGAGCAAAAAGCACAATGTCGCCAGGCGCCGTAGGCCAAAGAGCCCCTGCAGACGATCCATGAGCGTGGAAACCGGCACCGCCGCCAGGCCGATGGGCAGCAGCAAGACGCCTCCCCAGTAGCCATTGAAACCGAGAGTTTCCTCGGCCCAGAGGGGCAATTCCGCAGCCCAGCCCATGAACAGTGACCAGCCCAGGCAGAGCAGCAGGAGACCAAGCCAGTAATTGCGCTGCCGCAGGAAGTGAAACTGCAGCAACGGATGGGGTGCCCGGCTTTCCCGCCAGGCAAAGAGCAGCAACAGGATCAGCGCCGCCAGGGCCGTGTGCAGAATATAGAACGAATGCCACCAACCATACTGCTCCCCCTGATCCAGGGTCACCTGCAGGGCCATGAGGCCTGCATAGAGCAGGCCGAAGCCGAGGAGGTCGAAGGGCGGGTTGTCGCGATTCTCCCCGCCGGCGGGAATGCCGGTGCGCCCCAGGAACCAGGCCAGCCCCCAGAGGGGCAGGGAGAGCCAGAAAATGAAGCGGAAATTGAGAGTGGTGGCCAGCCAGCCGCCGATGGCCGGGCCCACAAAAAAAGGGATTAACATGGCATTGCTCCACAGCATGGTGACCATGCCGTGGCGCGCTGTGGGGCTATGGCGCAAAAAGAGGCTTTGGCTGAGGGGTACCAGAAGCCCCGCCCCGATGCCTTCCATGGCCCGCGAAAGCAGCATGATCCACAGATTGTGGGTCAGCGCACTGACAAGGGTGCCCGTGGCCGCGATGGCCGCGGCGCCCTGAAAGACCCGACGGGCGCCGAAGCGCGCCGTGCTCCAGGGCATCAGGGTGATCCCCAGCGACCAGTGGACAATGAAATAAGTAAGGGTCCACAGGGCGTGATCGCTGCTGGTGGACAGCCCCCCGGCGATGTAAGGGAGGATGCCTTGTACGGCAGAGCCTTCCAAGGAACCCAGGCCCAGCGCCATGGCAACGCCGATAAAAAGGGCTGGGAGGAGGGTGCTGTTTTTCATGGCTTCCTGATCGATGATCGCTGCGCGAACGGGTTTTCCCGCGGGGTGGTCCTGATAAAGGCCACCATAAGCGTACTGCCAGCCTGACTACCGTCCTTGTCCATACCCTATGGCCGGGATTAATATTCGTCAAATAGATTGATTTGAGATTAATGATCGATTTTCCCGATGTATTTCCATAGCGAAGATCTCCTGGCCTTCCTGGCTGTGGCTGAGGCGGGTGGCGTGGGTGCGGGGGCAGAGGTGCTGCGGCGTAGCCAGCCCGCCGTCTCCGAGCGCTTGCGTGCCTTGAATGAGGCCGTTGGCGAGCCCCTCTACCAGCGGTCCGGGCGGGGCATCCGTCTCACGGCTGCAGGCGAGGCGCTCCTGCCCTATGCCCGGCGCCTACGCGATGTGTTGGGCGAAGTACAGGGCTGGGCGGCGCGCCAGCATGCCCTGCAGGAAGGGAGTCTGCGTATTGTGGCCAGCAATACGGTGGCCAATTACTTCCTGTTGGAGCACTTGGCTAGCTTCCGCAGCCATTATCCCGGCATACAGGTGCAACTCAAGACCGGTCCCATGGACGACTGGGCCCCCTCCGCTCTGGGAGCCTGGGATCTGCTCTTCATGGAAGACGCAGTGGATGCGGCCGCCCTTCCGGGCCATTTCCTGCAACGGCCCTGGCGACAGGACGAAATCGTGGCCATCCTCCCCCAGGATCACCCCTGGGTGCGGGAAGGACGGGAGGGAGTGGACTGGCCGGAACTGCTGCGAGAGCCCATCGTCTGGCGGGAGCCCCTCTCGGGGGTGCGGCGTACGGTGGAGGCGGCCTTGACCCGGGCGGGTCTGCGGGCCCGTTACAGTGTCGAAGTGACCGGTATCGATGCCTTGCGCGAGGCGGTGGCGGCGGGGCTGGGGATCGGTTTCGCCTCGGCAGAGGCCCTGGATCGGGTGCGTTGGCCCCTGGCCTCCTTGCGTCTCAATCCCCCCGGCGGCCTGATCTGGACGCTCTATCTGATCCTGCCCCAGGTCCCTTTTCAGTCGCTGGCGGTAAGGGCCTTTCTGGAACTCATCGGGCAGGATCCGGATGCGGCAAAAACCCCCTGACGGGAGGGTAATTCACCCCTAGCCCTCCGCCAGCATGAGGAAGGCCCCGGAGCCGCCCGCCGGATGTTCCAGCCAGATGAGGGGGAGTTCGGGGCGGCGGCGAATGAGGGCATCTTCGGCGTCGCCGGTTTCGACCACCAGCACGCCGTGGGGCGTGAGATGGCTTGGGGCGGCCTCCAGCAGGGGCAACAGGCAGGCGAGGCCATCCTCACCGGCAGCCAGGGCTTGCCGGGGTTCATGGTGGTATTCGGGCGGCAGTTCCGCCATGGCAGCCGCATCCACATAGGGGGGGTTGCTCAGAATCAGGTCATAACGCTCGCCGCCCAGGGCGCTGAAGAGATCCGACTCCAGCAGACGCACGCGCTCTTCCAGGCCGTGGGCGCGGACATTGATGCGGGCCACGGCCAGGGCGTCGGCGGACAGATCCACGGCATCGATACGGGCTTCGGGAAAGCGCAAGGCCAGCGCTATGGCCATGCAAGCGGAGCCGGTGCCGATTTCCAGGATGCGCCGCGCCCGATCCTCCTCCACCCAGGGGGCGAAACCCTCCTCGATGAAAGGTTCCAGGAGGCTGCGCGGGATCAGTACCCGTTCGTCCACATGAAAGCGGAGGCCGGCAAACCAGGCCTCGCCCGTGATATAGGCGGCCGGTCGGCGGAGCAACTCCCGTTGGTAGAAAAACTGCAATACGCGGTCCCCCTCCTCGGGAAGCAGGCGCGCGGTCCATAGCCCGGACAAATCTTCCGGTTCCAGATGCAGGGCGCGGGCCAGGAGGTACTCGGCCTCGGCCCGCGGGTTCTGGCGGCCCTGGCTGCAGTCGATGCCGGCGGCGGCAAAGCGGCTCGCCCCCCAGCGCAGATAGTCGGCCACGCTGCACAGACGGGCGCGCGGGGCACGGGCGTAGGCGTCCATGTCCATCAGTTGATCTCCAGCCAGACGGGGCAGTGGTCTGCGCCCATGACATCCATGGCGATGCCGGCATCCCGCACGCGCCCCAGCAGGCTCCGATGCACCCAGAAATAATCCAGGCGCCAGCCGACGTTGCGCGCCCGGGCATTGGTGCGCTGGCTCCACCAGGAGTATTCCACGCGCTCGGGGTAGAGGTGCCGGAAACTATCCACCCAGCCCGCCGCCTCCCATTGGTCCAGCCAGGCGCGTTCCTCGGGCAGGAAACCGGAGATCTTGGCGTTTTCCTTGGGGCGGGCGAGATCGATGGGGTGATGGGCGGTATTGACATCGCCGCAGAATACGACCGGTCGTCCCGCGGCCACACGGCCAATGATGTGATCCAAAAAAGCGGCGTAAAAATCCAGTTTGTAGGCAAGCCGCTCGGGGCTGGACTTGCCGTTGGGGAAGTAGACGTTGTAGAGGTCGAAATCACCGCAGTCGGTAACGACTACCCGGCCTTCCACATCGAAGCGGGGGATGCCCAAGCCGGCCTGCCGATGCCGGCAGGGGGCGCGGCAAAAGGTGGCCACGCCGCTATAGCCGGAGCGCGCGGCTACGGCCCACAGCCCGTCATAACCGGCCAAGCGGGCCTCATCCTCCGGCAGTTGAGCGGGATCGGCCTTGCTTTCCTGCACGCAGAGGGCATCCGGACGGCTCCTCGCCACCCAGTCGGCGAGTCCCTTCTTGCGCGCCGCCCGCCAACCGTTGACGTTCCAGCTATAAAGCCGCATCAGCGCAGGACCCGCACGGCCAGAAAGTCGCCTTGGGCAACCACCTCCTCCAGGATTTTCCGGGCGGCGTCGTCGGCGGGTCCTGCGGTGACCAGCAGGGCCAAGCCCTCCCGTGCTGCCGTCGGGCTGATGACGCCATAGCGCAAGGCGAGGTGATAGAGCACGGCTACGCCGCGTTCCTGTTCGGGCCGGTTCTCCAGTTCGCCGACCAACTGCGAGTGGGGGCCGCCATAGAAAAGGAGCTTACGCACATGGGCAACGGAGGGGAGGTCAGTGACTGGCGTACTCATGAAAGGGTCCTTGGAATGCCGGGGTTATTGTGCAGGAACGGGCGCCTTGGGCCAACCCTCGCAACGCAGGGACCAGCGGCCGCCCGTAGCCGGATCCGCCAGCAACGGGCCGATCTCGGCGAAGGCGGCGGCCAGGCTGTCCACTACCCCCCACGTTGGGTTGATCATCAGCAGGCCGCTGCCGATGAGGCGCTCGCGGCCCTCTTCGGGACGCTGCAGGAGCTCCATGACCGTAGCCGGGAGCTTGCCGCGCAAGCCCTGCAGGAAGCGGGTAATGGTGCCCCGCGTCTTGACGGGGTACCAGACGAGGTACATCCCCTGGGGCCAGATCTGGTAGGCACGCAGCAGGGTATCGGTCAGGCGTTCCCATTCGTCGCGGGCCTCGAAGGGCGGGTCCAGCAGCACCAATCCGCGCCGTTCCGCCGGAGGGATCTGCGCGAAGAGGGCGCGGTACCCATTCTCCACCAGAATGCTGGTGTGCGCGCGGCGGCCCATAGCAGTGCGCAGCGTTTGGGCCGGTTCTGCCTCCTGCTCGCAAAGGACCATCCGATCCGTAGGGCGCAGCAGGGCCGCGGCCACTGCCGGCGAACCGGGATAATGGCGCAAGGCGCCGTCGGTATTGGCTGCCGCTACGGTTTTCAGCCAGGTTGCGGCGTGCACGAGGCTGCGCCGGTTGCTCCACAGGCGGCCGATCCCCTCCCGGTATTCCCCTTCCCGGGCCAGGGTGTAGCGCGCAGCGCCGGCGTGGGTGTCAATGTAGGCCAGAGGCGCATCCTTGCGGATCAGGGCCTGCAAGGAAAGGGTCAGGGCCAGATGCTTGCAGCAGTCGGCGGCATTTCCGGCGTGAAACTGATGGTCATAATTCATGAATTTTGGCTTGGCTTTGGTCGAGGCTTTCGCCATGATAACAGAATTTAACGTCGAACGGCGCACGCCAACAAGGGGGATTTATGCGACTCTTTGCGACCCAGACCAGCCCCTACGCCCGCAAGGTGCGTATGGTGCTCATGGAAAAAGGAATAGCTTGCGACATGGAGTGGGTGGATCTGCGCGCCAGTGATCACCCCGCCCTGGCCCACAATCCCCTGGGCAAGGTCCCGGTATTGCTGCGCAATGACGGCGAGCCCATCTATGACTCGGCGGTCATTGTCCAGTTTCTGGAGCAATTTCGTCCTGATCCCGCCATCATTCCCCACGATCCCGAGGGGCGTTTACGTGCCCTGCGCAGTGAGGCCCTGTCCGGCGGTATCATGGATGCCACGGTAGCCTGGGTCCAGGAACAGCGCCGCTCCAAGGACTGCCAGGATCAGGCCTTGCTGCTCCGCTTGCGCGGCAAAGTGGTCGCCGGGCTCACCACCCTGCAGCAGGAAAGCGCCGGGTGGACTCATGGCCGCGATCTCCCGGTGCTGCCCCTCCAGCAGATAGCCGCCGTCGCTGCCACGGCCTACGTGGACCTGCGCGCGCCGGACTTTCTCGTCCAGTTTCCCGACCTGGTCGCCTGGCTCCACAGCCTCCATGACCGGCCCAGCGTCGCTCAGACCGAGCCGCAATGAGGGGGGAGCGGATGTCCTTTCCTGGGGTTGGGCGGAGGGCGTCGTGGCCATGAAAATTGCCGCCTGGAATGTGAATTCCCTCAAGGTACGCCTGCCGCAGGTGCTGGACTGGCTCGCCGCGCAGCAGCCGGATGTGCTTTGTTTGCAGGAAACCAAGCTCACCGATGCCCAGTTTCCCGCCGAGGCGTTGCGGGCAGCGGGTTATCATGGGATCTTTCACGGCCAGCCGACCTACAATGGGGTCGCCATCCTCAGCCGGGTGGCACCCACAGCCCCCCTGTGCGGCTGGCCGGATGGGAACGACAATCAGGCCCGCCTGTGTGCGGCGAGCGTGGGGTCTTTGCGCGTGGTGAGTGTCTATGTGCCCAACGGACAGTCCGTGGCTAGTGACAAGTATGTCTATAAACTCGCTTGGCTGGCGCGGCTGCGGGCGTTTCTGGCGGACGAACTGCTTCGCCATCCCCGCCTGGTGCTTCTCGGCGACTTCAACATTGCGCCCACGGATCGGGATGTTTACGACCCTGTTGCCTGGGGCGAGGAGGTTCTCTGTTCCCCCGCCGAGCGCGCGGCCTTGGCCGCCCTCCATGAATTGGGTTTCCACGACAGCTTCCGCCATCTGTATCCCGAAGCCCAGGCCTGGAGCTGGTGGGATTATCGTGCCGCCATGTTCCGCCGCGACCTTGGCCTGCGTATCGACCTGATCCTGGTCTCAACCGCTCTCGTGCCGGCCATTGCGGCCGCCGGCATCGACCGCGAGGCGCGTCGTGCCGAGCGCCCCTCGGACCATGCACCGGTCTGGCTCGAATTGGGGGATCTCCCATGATCGGTATCCTGCTCGTGAACCTGGGCACTCCCGACGCCCCCGAAACCGGCGCCGTGCGCCGCTACCTGCGCGAGTTTCTCAGCGATCCGCGGGTGGTTGAGATCCCCCGGCTGCTCTGGTGGCCCATCCTCAACGGCTCCATTCTCCTGACGCGCCCCGCTCGCTCGGCACGGGCCTATGCACGGGTGTGGATGCCCGAGGGATCCCCCCTCCTGGTCTACAGCCAGCGCCAGAGCGATGGCCTGGCTGCCCTGCTGCAGGAGCGCTTTCACGGTCAGGTACGGGTGGAGCTGGGCATGCGTTATGGCAACCCCGCCGTGGCCGCCGGGCTGGCCGCCCTGCGCCAACAGGGTTGCGGGCGGATTCTTCTGGTTCCCCTCTATCCCCAGTATGCCGCCGCCACCACCGCCTCCACCTTCGATGCCGTTGCGGCGGCCTTGCGGAGACAGCGCGAGATTCCCGAGCTGCGCATGATCCGCGACTGGCACGATCACCCGGCCTATATCGCCGCCTTGGCGGGACGGGTACGCAGCTATTGGCAGGCCCACGGCCAGCCGGACCGCCTGCTGATCTCCTTCCACGGCCTGCCCGAACGCTGCGTTGCCCTGGGCGACCCCTATCGCCGCCAGTGCGAGCGCAGCACGGAACTCCTCGTGGCGGAACTGGGCTTGCCGCGGGATGCCTGGGTGCAGACCTTTCAGAGCCGCTTTGGTCCGGCCAAATGGCTGGGGCCCTATACCGACCAGACCCTGCAGTCCTTGGCGAGGGCGGGGGTGGGGCGGGTGGACTGCTTTTGCCCCGGCTTTGCCGCCGATTGCCTGGAGACCCTGGAAGAGATCGCCATGACTGGCAAGGAAAGCTTTCTCCACGCCGGCGGCAAGGAAATGCATTACATCCCGGCCCTCAATGACGATCCGGCCTGGGTCGAGGCCCTGGCGAGCATCCTCCTTCCCCATCTGGAGGGATGGGAGCTGTCGCCCCAGACGGCAGGACCTGGGGCAGTAAAGGATTTTGCCGTTTCCGCCATGGCGGGATAAACTACCCCTACACCCCAGCAAAGGATGCGCACCATGATCGTCGCCAAGGACAAGGTTGTAACCATTGACTACACGCTCACCGATGAAGAAGGCGAGCTCATCGACAGCTCCGAGGGCGAAGAACCCCTCATCTATCTGCACGGTCACCATGGCATCATCCCCGGTCTGGAAAATGCCCTGGCCGGACACCGTGCCGGCGACAAGGTACAAGTATCCATTCCCCCCGAAGCGGGCTATGGCGACTGGGAAGAAGACCTTGTCGAAGTGGTGGGCGTCGAGGACTTTGATGACCCCGAAGAGCTGGAAGTGGGCATGCAGTTTGAAACCATGACCGAAGAAGGCAGCAAGATGGCCACGGTGATTGATATCGAGGGCGATGATGTCACCGTCGATCTCAATCATCCCTTGGCGGGCATGACGCTGAACTTCGACGTGACGGTGCTGGGCGTGCGCGATGCCACGGCGGAAGAGTTGGCCCACGGGCATGTGCATGGGGCTGGCGAAGAGGCGCACTGAGGCCCTCTTTCCTGATCATCGGGACGGCGACGCTTAGGGGCTTGGCGGATGAATAGCGCAGGGCCGAAAAGGGTCCTGCGCGGACTGGGCCTCATGTCCGGGACCAGCGCCGACGGCGTTGATGCGGCACGTCTGGATCTGGGCACCGATGGCCGTTGCCGCTACCGCGGCTGGGTCGGCATGCCCTATCCCCCGGACCTGCGCGCTGTGGTGCTGGCCGCCAATGATGCCCTGACGGTGGAGGCCGTGGCGCGCCTGGACCGGCGCCTGGGGCAGTTCTATGGAGTTGTCGCGCGAGACGCCGTGCAAGGCCTCGGTCCCGTGGACTTTGTCGCCATCCACGGTCAGACCATCCGCCATCAGCCTGCGGGTAGCGAGGGCTTCACGGTGCAGATCGGTTCCGCTGCTGATGTCGTGGGGGCGACGGGGTTGACGGTGGTGCATGATTTTCGTCGCGCCGATGTGGCGGCCGGAGGACAGGGGGCACCCCTGGTGCCGCCCTTTCATCAGCAGATCTTTGCCGCCCCGGAGCCGCGCCTGATCCTCAATCTGGGCGGCATGGCCAATCTTACCTGGTTGCCGGGCAGTCGTGATCCCCGTCCGGTACTGGCCTTCGATACGGGACCGGGGAATGTCCTCCTCGATGCCCTGGCGGGCCTGCACAGCGGCGGGCGCTTCCACTGCGATCAGGAAGGACGCATGGCCCTGGCGGGGGTTGCGAACCAAGCCGTCCTGGCCGAGTGGCTGAATTGGCCCTATTTTCTGTCGCCCCCGCCCAAAAGCACCGGACGGGAAGTCTTTGGCGTGCCGTTGGTGGCGAAGCTCCTGGGGCAATGGCAGGGGCGGGTGGAAGATCTCATGGCGACCTTGCTCGCCCTCACCGCCCAATCCGTTGCCCAGGCGATACGGAGTTGGACCCCGGGGAGTCCGGAAATGCTGGTTTTTGGCGGCGGGGCAGAGAATCCCGCCTTGCTCGCCGCCCTGCAAAGGGCGCTCCCCGCCATCCGCATCGTCCATGGTGCCCAGGCTACGGGCATCCCCAGCCAGGCCCTGGAGGCGCTGGCCTTTGCCTGGCTCGGCGCGCAATGCCTCCTAGGCCGTCCGGGGAATCTGCCGGCGGTAACCGGCGCCGCCCGGACGGTGGTGCTGGGCGGCATCCACCCCGGCGGCAACTGGTCCTTGTTGATGAAAAAGATGATTCGATATAACAATGAGTTGAAAAGCGAGTGCGACGCCATTTTATGGTGAAATTATCCTGGATTCGGCAGTTGCCGCGGGTGTTTTACGCATCATAGACGGCCGCAACGGATGGGGAGCAGAGGGATGACGATAGCAGCACCCGGACAGCCGAGCGGCAGGACGGCCGTCTACGGCATCATCGGCGACCCGGTGGCGCATAGCCTGTCGCCGTGGATGCATCGCCTCTTTGCCGAACAGCAGGGGGTGGACATGGTCTACGTCCCTTTCCCCGTGCAGGCCGCGCACCTGGAGGCAGCCCTGCGCGGCCTGCCGGCCTTGGGGGTGCGCGGGGTCAACGTCACGGTCCCCCACAAGGAGGCCGTGTTGCCTTTTCTGGACGCGCTGACGCCCGAGGCCAGGGCCATCGGCGCCGTCAACACGCTGGATTTTACCCAGCAGCGCATGCGCGGCCACAATACCGATGCCGGCGGCTTTGCGCGCGCCCTCAGCGCTGCCGCGGGAACGGACTGGCGGGGCCGGGCCGCGCTGGTCATCGGTGCCGGGGGCGCGGCCCGCGCCATCATTTACGCCCTGGGTGTTGCCGGCTGCGCGCCGATCTTCCTGGCCAATCGCCATCTCCCCCGCGCCGCGGCCCTGGCCCGGCAATTCCCCCAGTTTCCCGTGCAACCCCTGCCCCTGGAAGCTGCGGCCCTGGCCCAGCCCTTGGCCGCAGCGACCCTGCTGGTCAATACCAGTTCCCGCGGCCTCCATGGCGAGGACCATCCCGAGCTGGATCTGCAGCGGCTCCGCCCGGATGGCATTGTCTGCGATATCGTCTATAACCCCCTGGAAACGCCCTTGTTGCGGGCCGCCCGCCGGCTCGGCCGGCGCACTGTGGACGGTCTGGGCATGCTGGTCCAGCAAGGGGCGGAAAGTTTTCAGGGGTGGACGGGCCTGGCTCCCCAGGGCAAGGCCATTCAGGACACATTGAGCGCATGGCTACAAACCCAGAAAGCACCGCGTTAACGCCTCTGCTGCGCGCCCTGGTGGCCAACGGCCTCGGTGAAGAGGCCCTGCTGCGCAGCACGGCGGAAAACGCAGCGCGGAGCAAAAAGCCGCTGATCTTCTCGCTGGTGGAACATGGCGCGGTCCAGCCCGCGGCCCTCATGGCCTATCTCTCCGAGCGCTACGGCGTGCCGATGCTGGACCTCAACGCCGTCGACCTGGACGAACCGGTCATGGGGCTGCTGGATCGCGGCCTCATGGAGCGCTATCAGGTCCTGCCCCTGTCCCGCCATGAAAACGTCCTCTACCTGGCCATGGCCGACCCCACGGACTTCAAGGCGGTGGAGGATGTGAAGTTCAACGCTGGCCTGCAGGTAACCCCCATTCTCGTCGAGGCCGATAAGCTGGCGCGGGCCGTGGATGCCAGTGCCGGCAGTATGCGCGGGCGGCTGGCGGATCTGTTTGCCGAGCAGGCGGCGACCGCGGCGGAGGCGCAGGAAGAATTCGATCTGGCCAAGGTGGAGGAGGGTATCGAGGATGCGCCGGTGGTGCGCTTCGCTCAGCAGCTCCTCCTGGATGCCATTCAACGCGGGGCTTCGGATATCCACATCGAGCCCTATGAGAAGGATGTGCGCGTACGCTATCGGATGGACGGCGTCCTCCATGACGTCCTCCACCCGCCGGTCCAATTGCGCGACGGGGTTACCTCCCGCCTCAAGATCCTCTGCCGTCTGGATATCTCCGAACGCCGCCTGCCCCAGGATGGGCGTCTGCGGGTGCGCATACCGCCGGATCGGGTGATCGATTTCCGCGTCTCCTTTCTGCCCACCACCAATGGCGAGACCATCGTCCTGCGTATTCTCGATCCCGCCAGTTCGCGGGTGGGCATCGATCAACTGGGCTTTCTTCCCGAGCAGCAAAAGGCCTTTGAAGACGCCATCCGCCGCCCCTACGGCATGATCCTGGTCACCGGCCCGACCGGCTCCGGTAAAACCACCACGCTGTATACGGCGCTGAACATCCTGAACACCGGCGATGTGAATATCAGCACCGCCGAAGACCCGGTGGAGATCACCGTCTACGGCATCAACCAGGTCAACGTCAACGAGCGCATCGGCCTGACCTTTGCCGCAGCCCTGCGCTCCTTCCTGCGCCAGGACCCGGACATCATCATGGTGGGCGAGGTACGCGACCTGGAAACGGCGGAGACGGCCATCAAGGCCGCCCAGACCGGGCATCTGGTGCTGGCCACCCTGCATACCAATGATGCGCCCCAGAGCCTCACCCGCCTGGAGAATATGGGCATTCCCACCTACAACATCGCCGGCTCCGTGCATCTCGTCATGGCCCAGCGGCTCGCCCGCAAGCTCTGCGCTCATTGCAAAAAACCCGCCAAGATCCCGGATCCTGCCCTCCTGGAGGCCGGTTTCCAGGCCGAGGAACTGACCGGCTGGCGGCCCATGACGGCGACGGGTTGTGAAAAGTGCAATAATACCGGCTATAAAGGGCGCCTTGGGCTCTACCAGGTGATGCCGGTGAGCGATGCGATGCGCGAGATCATCATGCGCGGCGGTACCTCCATCGACCTGGCGCGCCAGGCTGCCCAGGAGGGTGTCATCACCATGCGCCAATCGGGGCTACGGCGGGTAAAGGAAGGGGCGACCAGCCTGGATGAAGTCTTGCGGGTTACCAATTTATAATTCATTGATTTAATTGTTTTCCGGTGCGGCAGACAACCCGGAGAGGGAGTGACCATGGCGCAAGCGATGCGGGGCAGGGCGAGCGGGAAGAAGCTGCGTGAGCCGAAACGGGATGTCTACAACTGGGAGGCCAAGGAGCCCAGCGGCAACCTGCGCAAGGGAGAGATGGAAGCGGCCTCGGTGGCGGTGGTGCGCGCCACCTTGCGGCGCATGGGCCTCAACCCCACTACGGTACGCAAGCAGGCCCAGCCCCTTTTTGGGGGTGGACGGGTCAAGGAAAAGGACATCGTGGTCATGACCCGGCAACTCGCCACCATGATCAACGCCGGCCTGCCCGTGGTGCAGGCCATCGACCTGCTGAGCAAGGGCACCGGCAAAAAAGGCATGCGCAAGCTGATGATGGACGTGAAGCGTCATCTGGAGGAAGGGGAGCGGCTCTCCGAGGCCTTTGCCCATTTCCCCGCCTATTTCGATCGCCTCTACGTGGCCCTGGTGGCGGCAGGCGAGATGGGCGGTATTCTCGATACCATCCTGCTCAAACTCGCCACCTACCGCGAAAAAAGCCTGGCCCTCAAGAGCAAGATCAAATCCGCCATGTTTTATCCCTCCGCCATTGTTACCGTGGCCTTCGGCGTGACGGCCATCCTCATGATCTTTGTGATTCCCCGTTTTGCGCAGTTATTCACCAGTTTTGGTGCCAACCTGCCGGTGCTCACCCAGTTCGTGATCAATGTCTCCAACGAGTTCGTGCGTTACTGGTTTCTGGTCTTCGGGATTCCCATCGGCGGCGTGGCGGCCATGATCTATGCCCATAAGCACTCGCGGCGTTTCCGGGAGGGTTGGGATCGCCTGCTCCTGCGCATGCCGGTCATTGGTGACGTCATGCTCAAGGGCGCCATTGCCCGCTTTACCCGCACCTTCTCCACCATGCATGGCGCCGGCGTACCCATGACCGAGTCTTTGGAAACCATCGCCCGCAGCTCCGGCAATGTAGTCATCGAAAACGCCATCAGCAAGGCCCGCGATGCCGTGGCCTCAGGTACGCGACTTTCCGAGCCCTTGAAGGAAACGGGGCTTTTCCCGCCCATGGTCACGCAAATGATCGCCATCGGCGAAGAGTCGGGCGCCATGGAAGAAATGCTGGCCAAGGTGGCGGACTTCTATGAGGGCGAAGTGGACGAGGCCGTTAACCGGATGACCAGCCTCATGGAGCCGGCCATCATGGTGGTCCTCGGCGTCATTATCGGCACCTTGGTCATTTCCATGTACCTGCCCATCTTCAAGCTGGGTGCCGTGGTGACCGGCGGCCATTGACGGTGGTGGTCCCGGTCGCAGGTGAGGGTGATTGGCAGCGGCTCTGGGGGATCTCTGCCTATCGGCTGCTGATCACGGCGGCCATCGCCCTCTTGGTGCAGTTGCCGGTGAGCGATACGGTCATTGATCTGGGCCGCAACGGCGCCCTGTTGCGCACCTTGACCCTGGCGGCGGCGGTTATCAGCCTCGCCTATCTGGCCGCCGTTATGCTGCGGCGGCCCGCCCAGGCGCGCCTGCACGCCTTTGTGCAGGTGGGGATCGATACCCTGCTGGTCCTGGCCTTACTGCACTTCGGCGGGGGCTTGAACGGCCCCTTCAGCATCTTGCCCTTCCTGCTCCTGGTCTCTACGGCCAGTCTCCTGCGCGGCCAGAGCGCCTTCGTGTTTGTGTGGGTCCTCTTGGTGCTCCTGCTCATGGAATCTCTGGCCGGCGGCATGGCCCTGAATCATCCCCCCTTGGGCCAGATCCTCATTTATGTCCTCGCCCTCATTGCGGTGGCGGTGCTGGCCGATAGCCTGGTGGCCAGCCTGGAGCGCAGTACCCGCCTGGCCAACCAGCGCGGTGCCGAAGTCCTCAATCTCAATGCCCTGAGTCGGGAGATCGTGCAGCACATGGATGTCGGGGTCCTGGTGCTGGATCAGCAGAGCCGGGTCATCCTCAGCAATCCCATCGCCCGCCTGCTTTCGGGTTACCGGTACTGGATGGAGGCGCCCATTTCCCTGGATCTGGTGCACCCCCGTCTGGCGACGGCCGTGCGGCAGCCCATGGGGCTGGCGGACGAGGCCACCAGCGTCGATCTGGGGACGGGTGATCCGGCCCTGGAAGCGGTCAGCCGGACGGTTGTCCTGCGCCATATCGCCTTGCCGGACAGCCCCTTCCGGCTGCTCCTCCTGCAGGATGCCTCACAGCTTCGCGCCCGGGAGCGGGAGTTGCAACTGGCGGCCCTTGGGCGTTTGGCCGCCAATATTGCCCATGAGATCCGCAATCCCCTGAGCGCCATCCGGCACGCCGCCGGGCTTCTGGGCGAGCGCGTGCAGGAACCCGCCGCCCTGCGCCTCTGTCATATTCTGGAGCGCGAGGCCCTGCGCATCAACGCCATTGTCGAGTCGGTGCTGGAAATGGCGCGGCCGGGCCCTGCCCACCCCGAAGCCCTTTCCTTGCGTCCGTACCTGTCCGCCGTGGTCGAGCAGTTGCGGGAGGACCCGGTCCTCCGCCCCTTGCAGGTGGATTTGATCCTGCCGCAGGAGGATCTGGTGGCCCTTGCCGACCCCGCCCACCTCCGCCAGATCCTCTGGAATCTGCTGCACAATGCCGTGCGCCATGGCGCGGCGAGCGATGGCAGTGCGCGGCTGCAGATCTCCGTGGCGCCCTCGGACAAAGGAGAAATCGTTCTGGAGTTGCGCGACTTTGGCCCCGGTATTGACGGCGCCCTGGGTGAACGGATTTTTGAGCCTTTCTTCACCACCGATTCGCGCGGCACCGGCCTGGGTCTGTCCATGGTACGCGAACTCCTGCGCCTCAACGGCGGACGGATCGAGACCATGAATCACCCTGGCGGGGGGGCCGTGTTCCGGCTGATCCTTCCCCAGGACGCGGCCGGGGGTAGTGACGCATGAGCCATGTCCCGAAAATGCCCGCCCTGATTGTAGACGATGAACCGGCCATCCTCGAATTGCTGGCCATCACCCTGGAGGAAATGGATCTCGCCGTGATGACGGCGGCTTCCTTGCGCGAGGCCCGTGCCGCCATTGCCCAGGCCGTGCCCCTATTTTGCCTGACGGATCTGCGCCTGCCCGATGGCTCGGGTATGGAACTGGTGCGGTTGCTCCATGATCGCCATCCCCAGTCCCCGGTAGCCGTCATCACCGCCTATTCCAGTGCCGAGGGCGCCGTCGAGGCCATGCAGGCGGGGGCCTTTGACTACATGGCCAAGCCCATCGATCTTGCCCGTCTGCGGCGCATGGCGGAACAGGCCGTCGCCTTGGCCGGTCTGGCCGTTACGCCGGCCAGCGCGGCTACGCGCTTGGTGGGTAGCTCGCCGATCATGCAACGCCTGCGCGAAAAGATCCTACTGCTGGGACGCAGCAATGCGCCGGTACACATCGCGGGGGAATCGGGTACGGGCAAGGAACTGGTGGCGCGTGCCATCCATGAGGCGGGCCCGCGCAGCGACCAGCCCTTCATTGCCGTCAACTGCGGCGCCATTCCCGAGGGCCTGGTGGAGAGTGAATTCTTCGGTGCGGAAAAAGGGGCATTTTCCGGAGCGGTGCAGCGGCGGGAAGGGCTTTTTGCCGCCGCCAATGGCGGTACGCTCTTTCTCGACGAGGTGGGCGAGTTGCCCATGCCCATGCAGGTCAAGCTGTTGCGGGCCATTCAGGAGCGGGCCATCCGTCCCCTGGGCGCAGCCCGTGAGCTGGCCCTGGATATCCGCCTGATCTCCGCCACCCATCGCGACATTGGCCAGATGGTGGCGGCAGGGCAATTTCGGGAAGATCTCTACTACCGCATCAATGTCGTGCCCCTGCAGATACCGCCCCTGCGGGAGCGGGTGGAAGACCTGCCGGAGTTGGGCGCCGCCCTGCTGGCGCGCATGGCCAGGGCCCAAGGCCGCCCCGCCGTTACGCTACGCGCCGATGCCCTTGCCTGGCTGCAACGCTATCCCTTCCCCGGCAATGTCCGTGAGTTGGAAAATCTCCTGGAGCGTGCCCTGGCCTTGCACGATGGGCCGAGTATCGGCGCTGCCGATTTGCAACCCAGCGGAACGGCGAGCGTGCTTCCCGCCAGCGCTGAAGGGGAGGACGCCGCCATGGACCTCGATGCCGCCGAGGCGCGCCTGCTCCGGGAGACGCTGGAGCGGGTAAAGATGGACACCGTCGCTGCGGCGCACGCCTTGGGCATCAGTCTGCAGTCCCTGCACGCCCGCCTGCAGAAACTGCACCTGGAGGAGAGGCCGTGATGCCCATTCCCGTTCCGTTGTTCCTGACCATGCTCGGCATTCTGGGTATGCTGCTGGGCAGCTTCCTGAATGTGGTGGTGTACCGCCTGCCGCGGGGTGAGTCCATCGTCCATCCGCCCTCCCGCTGCCCGCAATGCGGCCATCGTCTGCGGCCCTGGGAGAACATTCCGGTCCTGAGCTGGCTGATCTTGCGCGGGCGTTGCCATGCCTGCGGGGTCCGCATCTCCTTCCGCTACCCGGCCCTCGAACTCTTGACGGCCGCCCTGACGGTGCTGGTGGCTTGGGAACTGGGCTGGGAGTTGCGGCTCATTCCCGCCCTGCTCCTGACTTGGGCCCTGCTGGCCCTCACCGTCATCGATCTGGAAACGCAATTGCTGCCGGACCGCATCACCAAACCCGGGATTTTGGTGGGCCTTCTGCTCAATGGGACGGCCCTGGTCCATCCCGGTCTTGCCCTGGTCAGCCCCCAGGAGGCCGTGGCGGGGGTGGTGTTGGGCTATGGCAGCCTGTGGTTGCTGGCAGCGGGTTACCACCGCTGGAGCGGGCGCCACGGCATGGGTGGCGGCGATCTCAAGCTGCTGGCCATGATTGGCGCCTGGCTCGGCTGGCAGGCGGTATTCCTTACCCTCTTCATCGCCGCCCTCAGCGGCGGTGTGGTGGCCATGGCCTATGTGCTGGCGGGCAAGGGGCGCGACTATGCCATGCCCTTCGGTCCCTACCTCGCCCTGGGGGGCTGGCTGATGCTGCTCTGGCCGCAGCAGATCATTGCCGGTTATCTGCATTGGTTGGGGGCTGGCTAGATGGCCTGGCGCATTGGCCTTACGGGCGGATTGGCCTGCGGCAAAAGCACCATTGCGGCATGGATGGCGGAAGCGGGCGCCCACATCATCGACGCCGACTTGCTCGCACGGGAAATCGTTGGCCCCGGCACCCCCGCCCTGGCCGCCATTGCGGCCCATTTCGGCCCGCAGATGCTGAACCCCCAGGGCATTCTGGATCGGGCCGCCCTGCGCCAGCGCGTGTTCGCCGATACCCAGGCCCGGGCCTGGCTGGAAGCCCTGCTCCATCCCCCCATCCGCGCTGCCATGATCGCCCAAAGCGCGCGCATTGCTGCCGCCCATCCGGACGCCATCATCGTTTGGGTTGTGCCCCTGCTGGTGGAAGGGGGCTATGGGGCATTGGTGGATCAGGTGGTGGTGGTGGACTGCCCGCCCGAGCAGCAGATTGCGCGGGTCAAGGCGCGCTCGGACTGGAGCGATGCGCAGATCCGCGCCGTCCTTGCCGCCCAGTGCGATCGCGCCACTCGTCTCGCCGCGGCCGATGTCGTCATCGACAACAGCGGCGCGCCAGCCGCGGCGCGCCGCCAGTTGCGGGAGTTTCTCGCGACGCCGCATCCGGATTCCGGCCCGAATCCCTAAATTTGCGCCGCATCTTGCCTTATGGCACCCTAAAAAAATACGAGGCCCTGCCCATGTCCCTTTACGAATATCCCCTCAATGAACGCACGCGACTTTTTCTGCGCTTGGAGGGGGTGTTTGCCCAGCTCCGCTCGCCTCTCGAAAGCGATGCGCCCGCCAGCCTGCGCGCGGCTCTCCGGGCGTGCAACGAAATCCTCGACTTTTGCAACCGTCCCGAACTGCGCCTCGATCTGATCCTGGAACTGGAGCGGCTCGCTCACACCTTTGCCCTCTGGGCGCAAAGCCCGGAGGTGGACGTCGACCAATTGCGCAGTTTGCAGTTTCGCGTTGACCAGCACTTGCAGGTCTTGCGCGAAAGGCGTGGGCCTTTTGGCGAGGCCCTGCGCCGTCAGGAGCTCATCCACCTGGCCCGGGGGCGGCTGGGTGTCCCGGGCGGACTGGCGAACTGTGATCTGCCCATCCTGGCCTTCTGGTGCCAGCGGGCGCCCGCGGAGATCGCCGCCTTGCTGGCATCCTGGGTGGAGAGCCTGGAGGGTCTGGAAAAGGGCGTGAGCCTGGTGCTGGACCTGATCCGCGAAACCTGTGGCTGGTCCGTGGTGGAGGCTACGGACGGACGTTACGGCGCCCCCCTCAATCCGCGCCAGCCCCCGGCCCTGGTCTGCATTCGCCTGCGTGACGGTCTTGGCTATTTCCCCAAATTCAGCGGCGGCGCCCATCGCTTCCATATCCACTTTCTGCAATGGTTGGACCAGGGAACGACGCGCTTGCTAGAATCCCCTGTGGAATTTCACCTGGGTTTGAGCGCGCTCTAGGGCGCCGCCCCGCATCATCACACCAAAGGACCGTGTCATGCATATCGGAACCACCCTTAGCCAGTTCATCATCGAAGAAACGCGCCTCTACCCCGGCTCCACGGGTGATTTTGCCGGGTTGCTCAACGACCTGACCACCGCCTGCAAATTTATCGGCGCCCAGGTCTATCGCGGCGGCCTGGCGGGGGTGTTGGGCAGCGCGGGTACCGATAACGTGCAGGGCGAAACCCAGAAGAAGCTGGATCTCATCTCCAACGAAGCCATTCTCAAGTCCATGGACTGGACGGGGCACCTGGCGGGCATGGTCTCCGAAGAGATGGACAACCCCTATCCCATCCCCCACAGCATTCCGCGGGGCAAGTACCTGCTGCTTTTCGATCCCCTCGATGGCTCCAGCAATATCGACGTGGGCATCAGCGTGGGTACTATCTTCAGCATCCTCAAGGCACCCATTGCGGGTCGGGATGCCGAGCCCGCCGACTTCCTCCAGCCTGGCGTGGAACAGGTCTGCGCCGGTTACGCCCTCTACGGCTCCTGCAACATGCTCATATACAGCACCGGTTACGGCGTCAATGGCTTCACCCTGGAGCCCTCCATCGGGGAGTATATCCTCACCCACACCCAGATGCGCATCCCCGACGATACCAGTGAATACGCCATCAACATGAGTAATCAGCGGCACTGGCAGGAGCCGGTACAGCGGTATATCAACGAGCTCAACGCGGGCAAGGACGGCCCGCGCAAACGCGATTTCAACATGCGCTGGGTGGGCTCCATGGTGGCCGACGTGCATCGCATCCTCTGTCGCGGGGGTATTTTCCTCTATCCCTTCGATCTTCGGGATCCCCAAAAACCGGGTAAGCTGCGCCTGCTCTATGAGGCCAACCCCATGTCCTATCTCATCGAACAGGCTGGCGGCGCCGCCAGTACCGGCACCCGGCGCATCCTCGACATCGAGCCCACTTCCCTGCATCAACGCGTGCCGGTGATCCTGGGGGCCCGGAACGAGGTGGAGCGGGTGGTGGCCTACCACCGGGACTAGATCGTTTTGCTCCGGCCTGTTCCTCGGGGCTGAAAGGGCAAAAAGGCGGCTCATGAGCGGCCTCATTGCTTGTCCGCTTTCTTTTGAAGAAAGCCGGAGATGGAATCGACCAGGAGGTCTGGGAAGCCATTTCATGAGCGTTGGGAAGGAGGCAGGGTTTTGTTGCTTTTTGCTACGGTCCTGGCGATTTTGCGCTCATGCACTCTTGGCGCAGCGTGGATATTGCCTTGAGCTTGGCTAAAAAGCGTCTATATACTGCCTTTACAGGGAGATCTAAGCCCCTGTGAAGTCGATGGAGGAATCAGGATTGTTGCCGGAAAGTGCAAAGCCCTATTTGTTGAATGCCATTTATACCTGGTGTCTGGAACAGGGATATACGCCTTATGTCTTGGTGGTGGTGGATTATCCGGGGGTTGCGGTGCCGCCCGGTTATGATCGGGACGGACGGATGATTCTGGATATCTCACCGCGGGCGAGCCATGGTCTGGTGATGGCCGATGGCTGGATTTCCTTCAGCGCCCGCTTTGGCGGCGTGGCCCGGCCGGTGGAGGTGCCCATGGGCGCGGTGGTGGCGATCTATGCGGCGGAAACTCAGGAGGGTATGGGCTTTGGCGAGCCGGTCTTGCCCTCCGAGCCGCCGCCACCCCCCACGCCGGGTCCATCCTCGACGGCCGATGGCGAAGCCCCCCGGGCCGCACGCCCGCAGTTGCGCGTGGTGAAATGAGGGCGCTGGCCCTGGGCCTGATCCTGACGGCACTGGCGGCTCCTGCGGCCCGGGCCGATATTTATGCCTATACGGATAGCAACGGCGTGATCCACATGACGAACATGCCGCAGGGGAATCCTCAATACCGGATGGTGATGCGCACCCCGCGGATGGCCGTGGCAGCAGCCCGGGCCAGCTTCAATCGCCAGGCACGGGAGCGTTATCAACCCTTGATCGAGAAGGCGGCGGTGCGCTTTGGCGTGAGTCAGGCCCTGATCAACGCCGTCATCAGCGCCGAATCGGGTTACAACGCCGGCGCCGTCTCCCCCAAGGGCGCCATGGGCCTGATGCAACTCATGCCGGGAACGGCGGATCGCTTCGGGGTGGGCAATGCCTTTAGCGCCCAGGAAAATATCGACGGGGGCACGGCCTATCTGGCGCATCTCCTGCGCACCTTTGGTGGTGATCTGCGGCTGGCCATCGCGGCTTACAACGCCGGCTCGCAAGCGGTGGTACAGTCGGGCTACCACATCCCACCCTATGCGGAAACCCAGAACTATGTCCCCCGCGTCCTGGGATTTTACCAGCGCTACCTGGCCGAAGGGGAGGGCGCGGCCGGCCAAGCGCGGACCGGCCTGATTCAGGTCTCCAGCCCGTAACTTTGCAGTTTCTTGCGCAGGGTATTGCGATTGATGCCCAGCCATTGCGCCGCAACGCCCCGCTGTCCCGCGCAGCGCTGCAACACCGTGTCCAGGAGGGCGCGCTCCACGGCGTCCATCACCAGGCGGTGCATGTTGCTCGGAGTTTCTCCCTGGAGATCGGTCAGGTACTGCTGCACCACCAGTTCGACGCAATCGCTGAGGGGCATGGGTTCCGCATCCAATTTCGGGTCCATGGTCTTTAGCGCTGACTGATGAGGGTGACCTGATACCCCGGGGCGGTGATGAGTTGCGGACTGCTCAGCACGAAAGGCACAGGGGTATGGGGTATGAAGCCGTCTGCGGCGCGATAGGGTGGGGCGAGGTATTGCTGGGGCGTGAAACGCAGATGGGCGACGGGGGCGCCATGGATGTTATTGAGGGTCACGGAGATGACCGGATAGGCTTGCACGAAGTCGGCCGTATTGCGGATAGTGCCGGTGATCCGCGCCAGATTGCCGTTGCCGGGGATGACCTGACTGTTGACGATGAGAATTTGCCTGTTGGGGCCGGGCCAGGGGATATCCACGCCCAGGCGCTGGGCGGTGTTGAGCATGGCCCGCCGCAGATCGGCATTGCCGGCCAGATAGCTGTACGCCTGGGTCCACCAGACGGCTTGCCCGATGAGGGCCAGAATCAACAGGAATATGATGAACAACAGGAAGCGATTGGCCCAGCGCCGGCCGGCGCCGGCCGGGCTTGACGTTGCGCCGCAGAGGGTGCCGCCGGCCGTAAATGTTTGGTCACAAACACTGCACTGTGCCTGGCAGGCGTGGGCGCGGAGTTCGGCGGCATCGACGCTAAAGGTGGAGTCGCAGCGTGGGCAGGTGATTTCCATGGTCAAACTCCGGAGGTGCGGCGGCCGCTCAGGAGCGACCAGTCTTCTTGGCGCTCTACTGGATCCAGCGCGAAATAAGGGGCGTAAGCGTGACGGACGGCCGCCTCCTGATGGTGGAGCAGGCCGGAGAGGGCGATACGGCCATGGGGCCGGACCTGTCGGGCGAGGAGCGGCGCCAGGGAGACCAGGGGCTCGGCGAGGATATTGGCTACCAGGAGATCGGCCTGGGGAGTGGGTGCGGCATGGGGCAGGGCCAATTGCAGACGTCCGGCGACGCCGTTACGCTGGGCATTTTCCGCTGCCACGCGCAGGGCGACGGGATCCGTATCCACTCCGAGGGCTTGCCCTGCGCCCAGCAGCAGGGCGGCAATGGCGAGGATGCCGGAGCCGCAGCCATAGTCGGTGAGCAGTTCGCCGCCATGGATATGGGCGTCGAGAAAGCGCAGGCACAGCGCCGTGGTGGGGTGGGCACCGGTGCCGAAGGCCTGGCCGGGGTCGAGGTGGAGGACGGCGGCGCCGAGGGGCGTGGCGGCCCAACCCGGCGCCACCCAAAGCCGGCCAAAGGCGCGCGCCGGGAAGGCCGCCTGGGTGCTGGCTACCCAGTCCTGTTCCGCCACCGGCTGCACGGTGGGCTGGTAGGGTTGCCAGCCTTCGTCCTCAATCAGCGCATGGAGAGAGGCTTCCCTGCCGGGGGCCTGGGCAAAGAGGGCCTGGCAGCGGCTGCTCTCCCAGAGTTGGCCGGCGGTAAAAACGGGGTCGTCGCCCATTTCCAGAAAGCTCACGGATTCCGCCCCGGCGGTCTGCAGGCGCGCTTCCACCGCCTCCCCCATGGCGGCGGGTACGGTCATCTCGATCTGCCACCAGGCGGGATTCATGGTGCGAGCAGGGCCTCCAGATAGTGGATATGCACGCCGCCGGCGGCAAACTGGGCCTCTTCGAGGATGCGCCGGTGCAGGGCGAGATTGGTCTGAATGCCTTCGATGCTGGTTTCGCGCAGGGCGCTGCGCAGGCGGGCGATGGCCTCGTTGCGATCCGCGCCGTAGGCAATGAGCTTGCCGATCATGGAGTCGTAATAAGGAGGCACGCGGTAGCCCGCATAGATGTGGCTGTCGACGCGAATGCCGGGGCCGCCCGGCGGGTGCCAGGTGGTGATCTGTCCGGGCGAGGGCACGAAGCGCTCGGGGTCTTCGGCGTTGATGCGGCATTCCATGGCGTGTCCGCGCAGGATGATGTCCTCCTGGCGGTAGGCCAGAGGGAGGCCGGCGGCGATGCGGATCTGTTCCTTGACGATGTCCACGCCGGTGATGAGCTCGGTGACGGGATGCTCCACCTGGACGCGGGTGTTCATTTCGATGAAATAAAAGGTCCGGCTGTCGGGATCGTAGAGAAACTCGATGGTGCCGGCGCCGCGGTAGCCCATGGCTTCACAGGCCTTGATCACGACGGCCCCGATCTCGGCCCGCTGCGCGGCGCTGATGCCCGGTGCCGGGGCCTCCTCGATGACCTTCTGGTGGCGGCGTTGCACGGAGCAGTCGCGCTCGCCCAGGTGGATGCAGTGGCCGTGGGCGTCGCAGAGCACCTGGAATTCGATATGCCGCGGCGTTTCGAGGAATTTTTCCATGTACAGGGTGGGGTTGCCGAAGGCCTTGCCGGCCTCGGCACGGGTGAGGCTGGCGGCGTTGATGAGGTGGGCCTCCGTATGCACCACGCGCATGCCGCGCCCGCCGCCGCCGCCGGAGGCCTTGAGGATGACCGGATAGCCGACCTCCCGCGCCAGGGCCTTCATGGCCTCGGGGTCGTCGGGCAAGGGGCCGTCGGAGCCCGGCACGCAGGGAACGCCCGCCTTTTTCATGGTGATCTTGGCGGCGATCTTGTCGCCCATGAGGCGAATGGTCTCGGGACGCGGGCCGATGAAGGCAAAACCGCTTTTTTCCACCCGCTCGGCAAAATCGGCATTTTCCGAGAGGAAACCGTAGCCGGGGTGGATGGCCTGGGCGTCGGTGACCTCGGCGGCGGCGATGACGGCGGGGATGTTGAGGTAGCTCTTGTCGCTCGGGGCCGGGCCGATGCAGACGGATTCGTCGGCGAGCTTGACGTGAATGAGGTCGCGGTCGGGTTCGGAATGGACGGCGACGGTGCGGATGCCCAGTTCGCGGCAGGCCCGCTGCACGCGCAGGGCGATTTCTCCGCGGTTGGCGATGAGGATCTTTTCAAACATCTCAGCGCTCGGGGGCGATGATGAACAGGGGTTCGCCATATTCGACGGGCTGACCATTGGCGGCGAGGATCTTGAGCACCTTGCCTCCCACATCGGCCTCGATTTCATTGAGCAGCTTCATGGCTTCGATGATGCACAGGGTCTGTCCGGCCTTGACGATGCTGCCCTCCTCCACAAAGGGGGCGGCATCGGGGGATGAGGCGCGGTAAAAGGTACCGACCATGGGCGATTTGATCATGTACCCTTCGGGGAGTTCCGGAGCCGATGCCAATGCCAATGCCGGAGTGCTGGGTGGAGTGGCCGCAGCCATGGTAGGCGCTGCCGCTGCCGTTGGCACGCTGGCGGCGGCTTGGAATGGCTGCATCACCGGTTGATGACGGGTGATGCGTACCTTGCTTTCGCCTTCCACCACCTCGATTTCGTCGAGGTCGGTCCTTTGCAGCAACTCGGCGAGACGGCGGATAAATTGAATGTCCATGCTTCTTCCTCTTTTTTGGAATATTCAGGCGCTCTCAAGGCGCCGATGGATGGCCTGCAGGGCGAGGAGGTAGCCGTCGGCACCCAGGCCGGAAATCACCCCCATCGCCAGATCCGAAAAATAGGAGTGGTGGCGGAAGGGTTCGCGGGCGTGGATGTTGGACAGGTGCACCTCGATGAATGGGATCTGGACGGCCGCCAGGGCGTCGCGCAGGGCCACGCTGGTATGGGTGAAGGCCGCTGGATTGATGATGATGTACTGGCAACCGGTGTCGGGGGCGCGATGGATGGCGTCGATGAGGACATGCTCGGCATTGCTCTGCACACTCTCGACCTGCCAGCCCCAGGCCGCGGCCTGGGCCTGCAGGCCGGCATCAATGGCGGCGAGGGTGTGCCGACCATAGTGGCCAGGCTCGCGAGTGCCCAACAGGTTGAGGTTGGGTCCGTGGAGCACGAGGATGTGGGTTTCGCCAGACATAGATTCCGCTGAGGACCATGCAAGCCCTAAAGTCTGCCGCAAAAAAGCGGTAAAATCCAGATAATTGGGCCAGCGGGATGAGGGCGGCCGGGACCGGCCGCTTCTACAGGGCAGCGCCGGGAAAGCCGAGCTGGCGCCACGCCTCGAAAAGGGCTATGGAGCAGGCATTGGAAAGGTTGAGGCTACGCTGGCCGGCTTGCATGGGTAGGCGCAGGATCTGTTCGGGCGGGAGGGAGGCGAGAACTTCGCCGGGCAGGCCGCGGGTCTCGGGGCCGAAGAGAAGGGCGTCCCCGGCCTGATATTGTACCTGATGGTAATGGCGCTGGCCTTTGGTGCTGAAGGCGAAGAGGCGGGCATCGCCAAGGGCGGCCCGGCAGGCCGGCCAGTGGGGGTGGCGCTGGACGCGGGCAAACTCGTGGTAATCGAGCCCGGCGCGTTTGAGGCGGCGATCATCCCAGGCGAAGCCCAAGGGCTCGACGAGGTGAAGGGTGGCGCCGCTGTTGGCGCAGAGGCGGATGATGTTGCCGGTGTTGGGGGGAATCTCCGGCTCGTAGAGGATGATCTGCAGTGGGTGAGGTGGTCTCATCCCGTTTTCCGGTTCATAGGGCGCGGGCCAGGACCCAGACATCGACTTGCCGGCAGCCTGCCGCGCGCAAGGTCTCGGCAAGCACGCCGGCGGTGGTGCCGGTAGTGAAGACGTCATCGACGATGGCCACATGCTCCGGCAAGGGGCCGTGGATGCGGAAGGCATCGCGGAGATTGTGCCGCCTTTGTTCGGCCTTGAGCCCCACCTGATGGGCCGTATCCCGCTGGCGGCGTGCGGCGAGGCGGACCGGGATGCCCCAGGCCCGCCCCCAGCGCCGCGCCAGGAGGGCGGCCTGGTTAAAGCCCCGTTCGCGCAGTCGGCTGCGATGTAGCGGGACGGGCACGAGGGCATGGGGGAAGGGCGGAAGCTCTTCCCAGGCATTCAGCCAGACATCGGCCAAGGGCAGGGTCCAGTCGAGCCGGCCGCCGAACTTCCATGCCTGGATGGCGCCATCCAAGGGGGCGGCATAGGCAAAGGGGGTGTATACGGCGGCAAAGCCGGGGGCTCGCCCCTGGCAGGCGCCGCAGGGACTGTTGCCGGCTTGGGGGCGCGCACAGATGGGGCAGCGGGTGGCGGACAGCCGGGGCAGTTCGACGCAGCAATCGGCACAGAGGGCGGCACCCGGTGCGGCGCAGAGGCGGCAACGCTCGGGGAAGATCCAGTCGCGCAGGCTGAGGAGGGAGGTGCTCAGGAGGCGGGGGAGGGTGTCCAGCATGGGCAGATCATTATCCGTGAGCGG